>NZ_JBTXLR010000045.1:0-853 GCF_054871685.1 Myroides sp. LJL116 | reverse complement strand
AACGGATGGAAAATCCTTCTCGTTTCATTTGATGAACTTCTTTGTACATAATAATTTTAGAATAATATTGGTTCATATTTTCTTTGTCTTTTTGGTTTAAAACAAAGATTATATTTTCTTTTGGGGCAAAAGCCCCAAAAGATGAACTATGTAATTATTCTTGCAAAAGTTGTGCAGTCTTGTTGCCAAAAATGCTGCATTTCTAATTGCCAAAAATTGTGTATTCTTATTTACCGATTACACTAACTAGATCACCAAGTGTATTAGCTATTAATAATATGCTTAAAAAGGCTTATAAGGTCCTGTCTAAGCAAGATAGAGTAATTCTGCATTCTGATCAAGGTTGGCAATATACAATGGATAGTTATAAGTTAGCTCTACGCCGAAATAATATTGTTCAAAGTATGTCTAGAAAAGGAAATTGCTATGATAATGCTATCATAGAAAACTTTTTTGGAGTCATTAAATCGGAACTATTTTACGTTAACAAGTTTGATGATATTACAGACTTAGAATCTGAGATTCACAAATATATAAAGTATTATAATAACGAAAGAATACGCCTAAATTTAAACGGATTAACACCAATTGAATTTAGAAAAGAATATTTAGAAAATATAGCATAACTTTGTCTAAGTTTTGGGGTGCAGTCCAGAATAGTGGTGCAGTTTGGAGTGGAATATCCAAATGTTTTTTAGGCACTGTATCTTTAAGTGTGTAAGTTCAAAAAATAAGCTTGGGTTAGGTTTTGTTTAAAGTCTAACCCTATCTTTATATAGGATCATAAATTGGTCTAATATTATTCCCCAGTTTCTTACTGGCATAGTCCATTTTCTAGTAGCTTCTCTTACAG
>NZ_JBTXLR010000044.1:0-1375 GCF_054871685.1 Myroides sp. LJL116 | reverse complement strand
TGTCACGTCCTAGTATAACGATACAACAAAAGTAATCGTTATGGCAAACCCTTATGTAAAGCGTACTCAAAAAGATTATACGCTAAGTTTCAAATTTCAAGTTGTTCAGGAAATTGAGCAAGGACAACTAAGCATTTCACAAGCAACACTTAAATATGGTATCCAAGGTAATCAAACAATTAAAAATTGGTTGAAAAAATTTGGTAACTTTGATTGGAACAATCAAATACGTAAACCTATGGAAATGACACCGGAACAAAAGTTAATTGCTCAAGAGGTGAAAATTCGCCAATTGGAGAAACAAATTAAACAGCTAGAAGATGAGAAGTTCTTCGCACAACAAAAGGCTATTTTCTTTGATATGATGATTGATATTGCTGAGAAAGATTTAAAAATCGACATTCGAAAAAATCAAGAAACCGCACAATCCTTGAGTATACAAGACAAGAAAAGCAAACCATAATATTGGCTTGTAGTTTGTGTGGGATCAATAGACAGGTCTATTACAGAGAAAATACTAGAAAACTTCAATCACAACACATAGCAACTAGTGTAGTTGAACTTGTTAAGGAAGTAAGAAGAGTAATGCCACGTATTGGGACAAGAAAACTCTACTACAAACTAGAAAGCAAGCTCAAGGAGTTTGGTGTAGGAAGAGATAAATTATTCTCAATACTTAGGGCTAATAAACTGTTAATCTCAAAGAAAAAGAGATTTCATATCACTACAGATTCGGATCATCCTTTTTATAAATTCCCTAATATCGTGAAGGATATAGAAATCAGCGGACCTAATCAAGTTTGGGTTTCCGACATTACCTATATTGGCTCTAGAGAAAAACCTTGTTATTTAAGCCTTATTACGGATGTTTACTCTAAAAAAATTGTGGGATATAATGTCTCTAATAGCTTGTCTTTGGAAGGTGCTAGTAGTGCATTAAAGCTTGCTATCAAGCAGAATAAGGGTAAAATTGATGGACTAATTCATCATTCCGATAGGGGGTTACAGTATTGTTCTAGGTATTATCAGAAGTTATTAAAGAAGAAAGTTATTAGATGTAGCATGACCAATAATGGAGACCCTTATGAAAACGCTATTGCAGAAAGAATCAATGGTATACTAAAACAAGAATTTGCAATTGACACCTATAACCAGGAGTTACCTATTATGAAAAAGATAATAAATCAAGTAGTCGATATATACAATAACTATAGACCACATGACTCAAATTACCTTTTAACTCCGAATCAGATGTTCGCAACTAGAAATCAAAAGTTTAAGACCTATAAAAAAATGGTAGTAAACTAAGATGTCTACTACCATTTTTTAGTATTTTTATAATATTAATCCTGTATCGTTATTTCAGGACTTGACA
>NZ_JBTXLR010000043.1:0-1819 GCF_054871685.1 Myroides sp. LJL116 | reverse complement strand
AAGGGGCTGTCTCAAATGAGATAGCCCCTTTTTTGTATTTTTAAGTAAAAAACACCGTTATAATTATTTGAATTACAATCCAATATACTTAAATTAGTATAAGTAATTCAAGTAAATATGGCAAAACAAGCACCTCGTTTTAGACTTTACGATCAGAATCAAATGAGTTTGATTCCTCATTCTTTAGAAGATTTCATTCCCGCCTTGCATCCAGTACGCATTGTAAATAAGGTTATCGATGAGTTAGATTTAAGTAAATTATATGAGAAATCCTCTAATCGCGGGGCTTTGGGTTATCATCCAAAGATGCTGTTGAAGGTGATGGTGTATGCCTATGTTAGCAATATTTACAGCAGTAGAAAGATGGAAAAAGTATGTAAAGAAAATGTTCATTTCATGTGGTTAAGCGGAATGAACTTCCCTGATCACAATACTTTGAATCGTTTTCGTATCGCTGCATTAAAGGATAATATCGAAAGTATATTCTACCAAATCGTTAGTCTATTTATGCAGCAGGGTTTTATCTGTATTGAGGAAGCTTTTGTAGATGGTACGAAAATAGAAGCTAATGCCAATAAATACACCTTTGTATGGAAGAAGGCTGTTGTTAATTACAAAGAGAAAATGTTCGAGCAAATCCAATCTATATGGGAATATGCAGACTCTGTAGCTAGGCAAGAACAAGAATTACCTCCTCCACCTGACTTTAAAAAAATGGATCAAGATTCCTTGACCGAGACAATCAATACCTTAAATAGCATTTTAAAAAAAAGTCCTAACGCCAGTAAAGAAGTTAAATCCAAGCTAACTCGCATTGCAAGAGAATACCCTAAAAAGTTAGAGGAATATCTAGAGAAAGAAGAAATACTACAAGAGAGAAACTCCTATTCTAAAACGGATCAGGATGCTACTTTTATGCGAATGAAGGAAGATCATATGCAGAATGGTCAGCTAAAACCAGGCTATAATGTACAGATCTCTACTAATAATCAATTTATACTATCTTATTCTCTTCACTCCAATCCAACAGATACCACTACATTAATACCACACTTAGAAAACTTCAAAGATAATCTAGGCAATTTACCCAAGGCATTAACAGCAGATGCTGGATATGGTAGTGAAGAAAACTATCACTATTTAGAGGAGCAAAATGTAGATGCTTATGTAAAGTATAACTCCTTTAATAACGAACAAGAAGAAGCTAGTAAAAAGCCAAGAGCAAATAGCAAAGCAGATAAGAAACCCTTCTCAGTAGATAAGTTATATTATAATGAGCAAAACGATAGTTATACTTGTCCGATTGGACAACAAATGGAATACTTAGATACTGTAACTCGAAAAACAACCACAGGCTTTTGTCAAACAATAAAAAGGTATCAAGCTAAAAATTGCTCAGGATGCCCACTATATACTTTATGTCATAAAGCAAAAGGAAATCGAATAATAGAGGTAAATGAAAACCTCAAAAATCACAGAAAGAAAGCTAGCGACTTACTACAATCCGATTTAGGAAAAGAAAAGCGCAAAAAACGCTGTCATGATGTAGAAACCGTCTTCGGAAATATTAAACAGAACCACGGGTTCCGCCGCTTTATGCTCCGAGGTAAGGAAAAAGTGTCCTTAGAGTTCGGATTATTGGCAATCGCACAGAATATTAGAAAAAGAGTGGCATAAAATGCCCCTTTTTACACAAAAAAACTGAAAATATATTTTTCCAATGTCTGAGCTTCGCATATTTAGAAAAATACCGAAAATCACACAGAAGTAAAATGCAAAAAAATAGGGCTGTCTCTTTTTCTTTAGAGACAGCCCCTTT
>NZ_JBTXLR010000042.1:0-1998 GCF_054871685.1 Myroides sp. LJL116 | reverse complement strand
TGAAATCTTTATTCTCTGTTACCTGTGTAATGAATTCAATATTATCTCCTAACTGAGTAATAAACTCTTTGTTTTCTACTAAATTGGTTACAAACTCTTCGTTACCTGCTAAGTTTGTTACAAAAGTGGAGTTAGAAGCAATCTGTTCTACTGGAAGAGTCACGCTATTTCCTTTACTGTCGGTAATAGTTAATAGATCCCCTTGTAAAGTAAAACTTGAGTTAGTAGTATCTAGATCACTCCAGTCTACAGTTACCTTATTACCGTCTTTATCAAAGTAGTAAAGCTCTTTAGTAGTACTATCATAACCAACATTACCATAAGTTCCCTCTAGTTTGTTGATGATATTATCAATAAACTCCTGGTTATTTGTTACGTTAGTTACAAAATCAATATTGTCTCCTAACTTAGTTACAAACTCTTTGTTACCTGCTAGATTAGTTACGAAGGTTGAGTTAGAAGCAATCTCTTCTACTGGAAGAGTCACGCTATTTCCTTTACTGTCGGTAATAGTTAATAGATCCCCTTGTAAAGTAAAACTTGAGTTAGTAGTATCTAGATCACTCCAGTCTACAGTTACCTTATTACCGTCTTTATCAAAGTAGTAAAGCTCTTTAGTAGTGCTATCATAACCAACATTACCATAAGTTCCCTCAAGTTTGTTGATGATATTATCAATAAACTCTTGGTTATTTGTGACGTTAGTTACAAAATCAATATTGTCTCCTAACTGGGTAATAAACTCTTTGTTTCCAGCTAAGTTTGTTACAAAAGTGGAGTTAGAAGCAATCTGTTCTACTGCTAATTTTACGCTATTTCCTTTACTATCGGTTACACTTAAAAAGTCTCCTTCTAAAGTAAAAGTAGTGTTAGTAGTATCTAGATCACTCCAGTCTATGGCTTGTTGATCACCTTGAGCATCTATATAATAGAATTTTTTGTCTTGGGTATTATATACCACGTTTCCATAAAGACCACCTAGTTTCTTAATTATGTTATCAATAAACTCTTGGTTATTTATTAAATCGCCAGCAAGGTCAATCTCTACCGCTTCTCCTTTTTCATTGATGTACTTAAACACATAGTTATCTCCTTCTTTTACGTAGGTTACAACTCCCGCAGGTACATTATCCTTAAAATATTGATTAAGTAAGTTCTTTACCTCTTCATTGTTGATAATATCACCAAAGTTGGTGTTTACATCTGCAATTATATCAATGTTAGTGATGGTATTGTCCTCACTTGTATAGGTATAAACTCCTTTGTCTTTTTTATCCAGTGTAGTTATTGTTTCATCTACAGCAGCACCTGAAACAATAGTAGTTAAGAACTCTTGGAAGACATCACTTTTAGCTAAAAGATCTACTAAATCTATATTAGAAACATCACCCTTTTCATCTAAATATTTAAGTAAGGCATTACCTTGGTCATTACTTCCATTTAAGCTTGTTAAGGTCTCAGCTGATGTAACAATTTCTTGGAAATTAATCTCTACTTTATCTCCTTGTTCATTTAAATAATAGAAGTCTCCTGTTGTTGGATTAAACCCAACATTACCATAAGTACCAGTCAACTGATTGATAATATTTTCGATAAAATCTTTATTCTCTGTTACATGGGTAATAAAGTCAATATTATCCCCTAACTTGGTGATAAACTCTTTGTTTCCAGCTAAGTTTGTTACAAAAGTAGAATTAGAAGCAATCTGTTCTACTGCAAGAGTTACACTATTTCCTTTACTGTCAGTAATAGTTAAGAAATCTCCTTCTAGAGTAAAGCTTGAGTTAGTTGTATCTAAATCGCTCCACTCTACCGTTACTTTATTACCGTCTTTATCAAAATAATAAAGCTCTTTTTTAACGCTATCATAGCCAACATTACCATAAGTTCCCTCTAATTTATTGATGATATTATCAATAAACTCCTGGTTATTGGTTACGTTAGTTACAAAGTCAATATTATCCCCTAACTTGGTGATAAACTCTTTGTTACCTGCTA
>NZ_JBTXLR010000041.1:0-2012 GCF_054871685.1 Myroides sp. LJL116 | reverse complement strand
TACTTTCTATATATTTTTTAATTTGATTCTTTCTAACTGTATTATTAGTTAAGTATCTCAATATGTCAATGATCGTTTTGGACTAAGTCCTTGTGGAGAATATCGGAGTCGAACCGATGACCTCTTGCCTGCCAGGCAAGCGCTCTAGCCAGCTGAGCTAATCCCCCTTAATATAGACGCTAAGCGCCCTAATTCAGGTTAGATGCTTCTCAACCTCTAAAATTTCCTTTCAGATAAGTTTTGTAGTCCCGGGCAGACTCGAACTGCCGACCCCTACATTATCAGTGTAGTACTCTAACCAGCTGAGCTACGAGACTCTGTAAACTATATCTTAAATTTTTGAACTAACAGCAAAGAGTAAAGTTTTATATTCTAATTCTTTCTCTAGAAAGGAGGTGTTCCAGCCGCACCTTCCGGTACGGCTACCTTGTTACGACTTAGCCCCAGTCACTAGTTTTACCCTAGGCAGCTCCTTGCGGTCACCGACTTCAGGTACCCCCAGCTTCCATGGCTTGACGGGCGGTGTGTACAAGGCCCGGGAACGTATTCACCGGATCATGGCTGATATCCGATTACTAGCGATTCCAGCTTCATAGAGTCGAGTTGCAGACTCCAATCCGAACTGTGACCGGTTTTTGAGATTCGCTCCCTATCGCTAGGTGGCTGCTTTCTGTACCGGCCATTGTAGCACGTGTGTAGCCCAGGACGTAAGGGCCGTGATGATTTGACGTCATCCCCACCTTCCTCGCGGTTTGCACCGGCAGTCTTGTTAGAGTTCCCACCATTACGTGCTGGTAACTAACAATAGGGGTTGCGCTCGTTATAGGACTTAACCTGACACCTCACGGCACGAGCTGACGACAACCATGCAGCACCTTGTAAATTGTCCGAAGAAAAGTCTGTTTCCAAACCTGTCAATCTACATTTAAGCCCTGGTAAGGTTCCTCGCGTATCATCGAATTAAACCACATGCTCCACCGCTTGTGCGGGCCCCCGTCAATTCCTTTGAGTTTCATTCTTGCGAACGTACTCCCCAGGTGGGATACTTATCACTTTCGCTTAGCCACTCAGTCCGAAAACCAAACAGCTAGTATCCATCGTTTACGGCGTGGACTACCAGGGTATCTAATCCTGTTCGCTCCCCACGCTTTCGTTCATCAGCGTCAATACATACGTAGTAACCTGCCTTCGCAATTGGTATTCCATGTAATATCTAAGCATTTCACCGCTACACTACATATTCTAGTTACTTCCATATGATTCAAGTCAAACAGTATCAATGGCAGTGTCTTAGTTAAGCTAAGAAATTTCACCACTGACTTATCTGACCGCCTACGAACCCTTTAAACCCAATAATTCCGGATAACGCTCGGACCCTCCGTATTACCGCGGCTGCTGGCACGGAGTTAGCCGGTCCTTATTCTTACAGTACCGTCAATCAACTACACGTAGTTGGGTTTCTTCCTGTACAAAAGCAGTTTACAATCCATAGGATCGTCATCCTGCACGCGGCATGGCTGGTTCAGAGTTGCCTCCATTGACCAATATTCCTCACTGCTGCCTCCCGTAGGAGTCTGGTCCGTGTCTCAGTACCAGTGTGGGGGATCTCCCTCTCAGGACCCCTAATCATCGTAGCCTTGGTATGCCGTTACCATACCAACTAGCTAATGATACGCATGCCCATCTTATACCGATAAATCTTTATTGTGTCTCTGATGCCAGAGTCACAAACCATGGGGCATTAATCCAAATTTCTTTGGGCTATTCCCCTGTATAAGGTAGGTTGCATACGCGTTACTCACCCGTGCGCCGGTCTCAGAGTAGCAAGCTACTCTTACCCCTCGACTTGCATGTGTTAGGCCTGCCGCTAGCGTTCATCCTGAGCCAGGATCAAACTCTTCATCGTATATTTTTTATATCTTAAATTAGATATATAAATCAAATCTTGCGATTTGCCTTACTCTTTGTTAAATTTTGCTGTCAATCCAATATGTCTATGAACGTGTCTTCAA
>NZ_JBTXLR010000040.1:0-3329 GCF_054871685.1 Myroides sp. LJL116 | reverse complement strand
TAAAAGAAGGGCGGTGTCATACTCTCCCACTGGTTAGCAGTACCATCTGCGCAAGCGGGCTTAACTTCTCTGTTCGAAATGGGAAGAGGTGAGCCCCGCTGCAATAACCACCCTAAATCGGTTGTCATCACTTTAGGATAACTAATATCTTTATATTAAGTTACTTAACTTTATTACTTTATACAGTAGTTTAATCTTTATTAGAAAGTTGCCCTCTCCCTATATTGCTATAGGGAGAGAATACACATAAGCTTATGGGCTATTAGTACTACTCGACTCTGACATTACTGCCTTTACATCTATAGCCTATCAACGTGGTAATCTCCCACGGCCCTTTAAAGAAATCTCATCTTGTGGTGGGTTTCGCACTTATATGCTTTCAGCGCTTATCCCTTCCCAACGTAGCTACTCTGCGGTGCCCCTGGCGAGACAACAGATACACTAGAGGTTGGTCCAACTCGGTCCTCTCGTACTAGAATCAGATCCACTCAAATTTCTAACGCCCACAGTAGATAGAGACCGAACTGTCTCACGACGTTCTGAACCCAGCTCGCGTGCCACTTTAATGGGCGAACAGCCCAACCCTTGGGACCTTCTCCAGCCCCAGGATGTGACGAGCCGACATCGAGGTGCCAAACCCCCCCGTCGATATGAGCTCTTGGGGGAGATCAGCCTGTTATCCCCGGCGTACCTTTTATCCTTTGAGCGATGGCCCTTCCATGCGGAACCACCGGATCACTATGCTCTACTTTCGTACCTGATCGACTTGTAAGTCTCTCAGTCAAGCTCCCTTATACCATTGCACTCTACGCACGGTTACCAAGCGTGCTGAGGGAACCTTTAGAAGCCTCCGTTACTCTTTTGGAGGCGACCACCCCAGTCAAACTACCCACCAAACAATGTCCTCCCGCATTGGGAGTTAGATCTCAAATAAGCAAAGGGTGGTATTTCAACAATGACTCCACAACGCCTAGCGACGCCACTTCAAAGTCTCCCACCTATCCTACACATCACTTATCCAAGAACAATATTAAGCTATAGTAAAGGTGCACAGGGTCTTTTCGTCCCACTGCGGGTAATCGGCATCTTCACCGATACTTCAATTTCACCGAGCTCATGGCTGAGACAGTGTCCAGATCGTTGCACCATTCGTGCAGGTCGGAACTTACCCGACAAGGAATTTCGCTACCTTAGGACCGTTATAGTTACGGCCGCCGTTTACTGGGGCTTCAATTCAATGCTTCTTCTTGCGAATAACATCTCCTCTTAACCTTCCAGCACCGGGCAGGTGTCAGGCCCTATACTTCATCTTGCGATTTTGCAGAGCCCTATGTTTTTGATAAACAGTCGCCTGGACCTCTTCACTGCGGCCAGCTTGCGCTGGCGACCTTTCTCCCGAAGTTACAGGTCTATTTTGCCTAGTTCCTTAGCCATGAATCTCTCGAGCGCCTTAGGATACTCTCCTCGACTACCTGTGTCGGTTTACGGTACGGGTACTTATAACCTAAGTTTAGAAGCTTTTCTTGACAGCCCTTAGGCACACTATCTCTTTGTCCGTAGACTCCGAGTACTATCGCATTTCTCCAAGTCCGACGCATTTTACTATCAGACCTATAGGTACGTGCTTCAACGAACTATTCCGTCAGTTCGCGGTGCTTTCATCACTGTGTCACTCCATCACTGTTATAAGTAGTACGGGAATATTAACCCGTTGGCCATCGACGTCCCCCTTCGGGTGTGCCTTAGGTCCCGACTAACCCTCAGCTGATTAGCATAGCTGAGGAAACCTTAGTCTTACGGCGGGGGTGTTTCTCGCACCCCTTATCGTTACTTATGCCTACATTTTCTTTTCTAAAAGGTCCAGCAATCCTCACAGATCACCTTCAGCCCCGTTAGAATGCTCCCCTACCACTCATACTTACGTATAAATCCATAGCTTCGGTAATATGCTTATGCCCGATTATTATCCATGCTCGATCGCTCGACTAGTGAGCTGTTACGCACTCTTTAAATGAATGGCTGCTTCCAAGCCAACATCCTAGCTGTCTGGGCAATCAAACCGCGTTTTTTCAACTTAGCATATATTTGGGGACCTTAGCTGATGGTCTGGGTTCTTTCCCTCTCGGACATGGACCTTAGCACCCATGCCCTCACTGATAATAAACATTACTTAGCATTCGGAGTTTGTCAGGAATTGGTAGGCGGTGAAGCCCCCGCATCCAATCAGTAGCTCTACCTCTAAGTAACTATGATTATCGCTGCACCTAAATGCATTTCGGGGAGTACGAGCTATTTCCGAGTTTGATTGGCCTTTCACCCCTACCCACAGGTCATCCGAAAACTTTTCAGCGTTTATCGGTTCGGTCCTCCATTTAGTGTTACCTAAACTTCAACCTGCCCATGGGTAGATCACACGGTTTCGCGTCTACCACTACTGACTAAAGCGCCCTATTAAGACTCGCTTTCGCTACGGATCCAGACCTGAAGTCCTTATCCTTGCCAGCAACGGTAACTCGTAGGCTCATTATGCAAAAGGCACGCCGTCACTTCACGAAGAAGCTCCGACCGCTTGTAGGCGTATGGTTTCAGGATCTATTTCACTCCGTTATTCACGGTTCTTTTCACCTTTCCCTCACGGTACTGGTTCACTATCGGTCTCTCAGGAGTATTTAGCCTTAGCGGATGGTCCCGCCAGATTCAATCAGGGTTTCACGTGCCCCGACCTACTCAGGATACCACTATTCTTATCTTCTCTTACTTATACGGGACTATCACCCTCTATGGTTAACCTTTCCAGGTTATTCTAATTCAATCCGCAAGAAATGTCGTGGTCCTACAACCCCAATATTGCCGTAACAACATTGGTTTGGGCTATTCCGCGTTCGCTCGCCACTACTAGCGGAATCACTTTTGTTTTCTTCTCCTCTGCCTACTTAGATGTTTCAGTTCAGCAGGTTCGCCTCCTATTAGGATAACATGTCTTCAACATGCTGGGTTGCCCCATTCGGATATCTACGGATCAATTCGTGTGTGCCGATCCCCGTAGCTTTTCGCAGCTTATCACGTCCTTCATCGCCTCTGAGAGCCTAGGCATTCCCCATACGCCCTTATTTTGCTTATGTGCTTACAATGTCTTTCGACTTGTACTTTCTATATATTTTTTAATTTGATTCTTTCTAACTGTATTATTAGTTAAGTATCTCAATATGTCAATGATCGTTTTGGACTAAGTCCTTGTGGAGAATATCGGAGTCGAACCGATGGCCTCCTGCGTGCAAGGCAGGCGCTCTAGCCAGCTGAGCTAATCCCCCATAGATATAGATGCTAAG
>NZ_JBTXLR010000039.1:0-3526 GCF_054871685.1 Myroides sp. LJL116 | reverse complement strand
GAAATCTGGCAATCTCTACCTGGTAATGATGGTAAAGATGCAAATGCTTTTATTGAAGCAATTACTGGTAAAGATGGTAAAGATGGTTCAACTCCAGAGATCGGTTCAAATGGAAACTGGTGGATTGGTGGTGTAGATACTGAAATCGCTGCTAAAGGAGATAAAGGAGATCAGGGAGAAGAAGGAAAATCAGCTTTAGAAGTATGGAAGTCTCTACCTGGAAATGACGGTAAAGATGGAGCAGACTTCATTGCAGAGATCACAGGTAAGGATGGAGTAGATGGTAAATCTGCTTATGAAGTAGCTGTGGATAATGGATTCACCGGAAGCGAAGCAGAGTGGTTATTAAGCTTAATCGGAGCTAAAGGAGATCAGGGTGTAGATGGAAAATCTGCTTTAGAAATCTGGCAATCACTACCTGGAAATGATGGTAAAGATGCAAATGCTTTTATTGAAGCTATAACTGGTAAAGACGGTGTTGATGGAATTGACGGTAAAGATGGTTCAACTCCAGAGATCGGTTCAAATGGAAACTGGTGGATTGATGGTGTAGATACTGAAATCGCTGCTAAAGGAGATAAAGGAGATCAGGGAGAAGAAGGAAAGTCAGCCTTAGAAGTATGGCAGTCTCTACCTGGAAATGACGGTAAAGATGGAGCAGACTTCATTGCAGAGATCACAGGTAAAGATGGAGTAGATGGAAGATCTGCTTACGAGGTAGCTGTTGATAATGGTTTCACCGGAAGTGAAGCAGAGTGGTTATTAAGTTTAATCGGAGCTAAGGGAGACGAAGGAAAGTCTGCTTTAGAAATCTGGCAATCTCTACCTGGTAATGATGGTAAAGATGCAAATGCTTTTATTGAAGCAATTACTGGTAAAGATGGAATTGACGGTAAAGACGGTTCAACTCCAGAGATCGGTTCAAATGGAAACTGGTGGATTGATGGTATAGATACTGAAATCGCTGCTAAAGGAGATAAAGGAGCAGAAGGAAAGTCAGCCTTAGAAGTATGGCAGTCTCTACCTGGAAATGATGGTAAAGATGGAGCAGACTTCATTGCAGAGATCACAGGTAAGGATGGAGTAGATGGAAAATCCGCATATGAGGTAGCTGTGGATAATGGATTCACCGGAAGTGAAGCGGAGTGGTTACTAAGCTTAATCGGAGCTAAAGGAGATCAGGGTGTAGATGGAAAATCTGCTTTAGAAATCTGGCAATCACTACCTGGAAATGATGGTAAAGATGCAAATGCTTTTATTGAAGCTATAACTGGTAAAGACGGTGTTGATGGAATTGACGGTGAAGACGGTTCAACTCCAGAGATTGGTTCAAATGGAAACTGGTGGATTGATGGTGTAGATACTGAAATCGCTGCTAAAGGAGATAAAGGAGATCAGGGAGAAGAAGGAAAGTCAGCCTTAGAAGTATGGAAGTCTCTACCTGGAAATGATGGTAAAGATGGAGCAGACTTCATTGCAGAGATCACAGGTAAGGATGGAGTAGATGGTAAATCTGCATATGAGGTAGCTGTGGATAATGGATTCACCGGAAGCGAAGCAGAGTGGTTATTAAGCTTAATCGGAGCTAAGGGAGATCAGGGTGTAGATGGAAAATCTGCTTTAGAAATCTGGCAATCACTACCTGGAAACGATGGTAAAGATGCAAATGCTTTTATTGAAGCAATTACTGGTAAGGATGGTAAAGATGGTTCAACTCCAGAGATTGGTGCTAATGGAAACTGGTGGATTGATGGTGTAGATACTGAAATCGCTGCTAAAGGAGATCAGGGAGCAGAAGGAAAATCAGCTTTAGAAGTATGGAAGTCTCTACCTGGAAATGACGGTAAAGATGGAGCAGACTTCATTGCAGAAATCACAGGTAAAGATGGAGTAGATGGAAAATCTGCATATGAGGTAGCTGTTGATAATGGATTCACCGGAAGTGAAGCGGAGTGGTTACTAAGCTTAATCGGAGCTAAAGGAGATCAGGGTGTAGATGGAAAATCTGCTTTAGAAATCTGGCAATCACTACCTGGAAATGATGGTAAAGATGCAAATGCTTTTATTGAAGCTATAACTGGTAAAGACGGTGTTGATGGAATTGACGGTGAAGACGGTTCAACTCCAGAGATTGGTTCAAATGGAAACTGGTGGATTGATGGTGTAGATACTGAAATCGCTGCTAAAGGAGATAAAGGAGATCAGGGAGAAGAAGGAAAATCAGCTTTAGAAGTATGGAAGTCTCTACCTGGAAATGACGGTAAAGATGGAGCAGACTTCATTGCAGAAATCACAGGTAAGGATGGAGTAGATGGAAAATCTGCATATGAGGTAGCTGTTGATAATGGATTCACTGGAAGTGAAGCGGAGTGGTTACTAAGCTTAATCGGAGCTAAGGGAGACGAAGGAAAATCTGCTTTAGAAATCTGGCAATCACTACCTGGAAACGATGGTAAAGATGCAAATGCTTTTATTGAAGCAATTACTGGTAAGGATGGTAAAGATGGTTCAACTCCAGAGATCGGTGCTAATGGAAACTGGTGGATTGATGGTGTAGATACTGAAATCGCTGCTAAAGGCGAAAAAGGAGATCAGGGAGCAGAAGGAAAATCAGCTTTAGAAGTATGGAAGTCTCTACCTGGAAATGACGGTAAAGATGGAGCAGACTTCATTGCAGAAATCACAGGTAAAGATGGAGTAGATGGGAAATCTGCATATGAGGTAGCTGTTGATAATGGATTCGTAGGAACAGAACCTGAGTGGTTATTAAGTTTAATCGGAGCTAAGGGAGACAAAGGAAAGTCTGCTTTAGAAATCTGGCAATCTCTACCTGGAAATGATGGTAAAGATGCAAATGCTTTTATTGAAGCAATTACTGGTAAAGATGGAATTGACGGTAAAGACGGAATTGACGGTAAAGATGGTTCAACTCCAGAGATCGGTTCAAATGGAAACTGGTGGATTGATGGTGTAGATACTGAAATCGCTGCTAAAGGAGATAAAGGAGATCAGGGAGAAGAAGGAAAATCAGCTTTAGAAGTATGGAAGTCTCTACCTGGAAATGATGGTAAAGATGGAGCAGACTTCATTGCAGAGATCACAGGTAAGGATGGAGTAGATGGTAAATCTGCATATGAGGTAGCTGTGGATAATGGATTCACCGGAAGCGAAGCAGAGTGGTTATTAAGCTTAATCGGAGCTAAGGGAGATCAGGGTGTAGATGGAAAATCTGCTTTAGAAATCTGGCAATCACTACCTGGAAACGATGGTAAAGATGCAAATGCTTTTATTGAAGCAATTACTGGTAAGGATGGTAAAGATGGTTCAACTCCAGAGATCGGTGCTAATGGAAACTGGTGGATTGATGGTGTAGATACTGAAATCGCTGCTAAAGGCGAAAAAGGAGATCAGGGAGCAGAAGGAAAATCAGCTTTAGAAGTATGGAAGTCTCTACCTGGAAATGACGGTAAAGATGGAGCAGACTTCATTGCAGAAATCACAGGTAAAGATGGAGTAGATGGAAAAT
>NZ_JBTXLR010000038.1:0-4127 GCF_054871685.1 Myroides sp. LJL116 | reverse complement strand
TGACAACCGATTTAGGGTGGTTATTGCAGCGGGGCTCACCTCTTCCCATTTCGAACAGAGAAGTTAAGCCCGCTTGCGCAGATGGTACTGCTAACCAGTGGGAGAGTATGACACCGCCCTTCTTTTATAAAATCCTCAACATGTTTATGTTGGGGATTTTTTTTTGGAGTAAACTCAAAAAAAAACTACTTCATCTTTTATGGATAAGTAGTTAATTATAATCTAATCTATTTTAAGTAGTTCTAATAGCATATCTTGAATAAGATCATACTCGTAACCTTTTCGATGTAGATAGCCCATTAGCTTTGTTTTTTTCTTCTCAATATCTTGATCATTGAGGTTTTCCCATCTTTGACGTGATATTTTTTCCAATGTTTGATAATACATAGTATCATCTATTTCTTTAAGTGCTTTTTTTATTAGGAAAGCGGATATGTTTCTTATTTTAAGCTCCGTAACGATCCTATTTTTACCCCAACCACTAATACGATGTTTTCCCCTAGCAAAGCTCGTAGCAAAGCGTTCTTCGTTTAAGAAATTGTTTTCTATTAAATGTACTATTATGGCATCATGCATTGTTGATGCAATTTTTAATGTGTATAACTTGTTGATAACTTCTTTATGGCAACGTTCTTGGTAAGCACAGTAATATTCAAGTTTATTTATTGCCTGTTCATAGGACATGTAGTTGCTATTATTACTAGTCATTTTTATACTATATTTTTTATACTATATTTTTGGTAAAGGTAAAGGTTTCTAAAGGGATAATTGGTTTTTAGTTGTAACTTTAGAGTATTGAATATTTTAATTTAATACCTTTTAGAAATGACAAAAAGTGAAGAATTTTTATTCGAATTTGAGAATGAGCTAGAAAGCACAAAGAAATTGATTTCTTGTATTCCTGAAGATCAATGGAATTGGAAGCCTCATGCAAAATCTATGATGTTAGGTGACTTAGCCAAGCATATTGTAGAGCTATCTTTATGGACCAAGAGCATTATGAATGACTCTAGCTTTGATTTACAAACACAATATAAGCCTTTGAGTCTTACAAGTAAGAAAGAATTATTGTCTTTATTAGACAATTATGGTAAAGAAGTTAAAGCTTTATTGAAAGAAAAGCCAGATTTTGATTGGTCAAAGACTTGGGAATTGCGCTCAGGTGATCATGTTATTATGAATGTACCTAAGTTTAGTGCAAATAGATTTGTTGTTAATAACCATATTTATCATCATAGAGGGCAATTAAGTGTTTATCTACGTTTATTAGATATACCTATTCCAGGTATGTACGGGCCTTCTGCAGATCAACTATAATAATATAATAATCCCTTTATAGGTACAAGTTACTACTATAAAGGGATGTTTTTTTATAGAATGTTATTTTATTAGCAATAGTAATTGAAGCATATAGGAATAAAAAAACCCTAATTACTTCAGTAATTAGGGTTTTTTGTGCCCGGAGTGGGAATCGAACCCACACTCCAAGGAACACGAGTTTGAGTCGTGCGCGTCTACCAATTCCGCCATCCGGGCTTAGTAGGATTGTTTGTGGGTACAAATGTAAATAAAAAAAATTAAGTTCAAAGAAAATTTTAAAAAAAAATCGTTTAGTCAATATATATTTTATAAATTTGCATTCGCTTAGAAACAACACTAAGTCTTAACTAGCAACATAACAACTAATTATACAAATGTCAAATTTCGAACCAGAAGCAAAAATATTTGCATGTTCTCAAAGCGTCGAGTTAGCAGAGAAAATTGCCAAAGCATACGGAATAGAACTAGGTAAGGTTACTTTATCTCACTATAGTGATGGAGAGTTTCAACCTTCATTCGAGGAATCTATTAGAGGACGAAGAGTCTTCTTAGTTTGTTCAACGTTTCCGTCATCAGATAATCTGATGGAATTGTTACTAATGTGTGATGCTGCTAAGCGCGCATCAGCTAGACACATTACTGCCGTTATTCCTTATTTTGGATGGGCTAGACAAGATAGAAAGGACAAACCAAGAGTTCCAATTGGAGCAAAATTAGTTGCCAAACTACTTGAAAGCGCAGGTGCGACTCGTATCATGACAATGGACTTGCACGCAGATCAAATCCAAGGATTTTTCGAAAGACCGGTAGATCATTTGTATGCATCAACTATTTTCTTGCCATATGTAAAGAGCTTGAATATTGAAAACTTAACTATTGCCTCTCCTGATATGGGTGGTTCTAAGAGAGCATATGCTTATTCTAAGTTCTTAGGTTCAGGTGTAGTTATTTGCTACAAACAACGTAAGGAAGCAAACGTTATCGACACAATGGAGTTGATAGGAGATGTAAAAGGGCGAAATGTAATTCTAGTAGATGATATGATCGATACTGGAGGGACATTAGCTAAAGCTGCAGATATGATGATTGAAAAGGGTGCATTAAGTGTTCGCGCTATTTGTACGCATGCCATTTTATCAGGAAGCGCTTATGAAAAGATAGAAGAGTCATCTATCCAAGAGTTAATAGTAACAGATTCTATTCCTCTTAAAAAACCTTGCGACAAAATTAAAGTACTTAGCTGTGCACCATTATTCGCCGAGGTTATGCACAATGTAAATTCAAATGAGTCTATTAGCAAGACATTTGTAATGTAAGAAATTTATTAATTTATTAAATATTTATTGAGATGAAATCAATTACAATTAAAGGATCAGAAAGAGAAAGCGTAGGTAAAGTAGCTACTAAAGCCTTACGTAATGCTGGAATGGTACCTTGCGTGATATACGGAGGAACTGAACCAGCTGTACACTTTACAGCAGAAGAAAAAGCGTTCAAAGGATTGGTATACACTCCAAATGTACACACTGTTGTAGTTGAATTAGAAGGTGGAAAGACTTTCAATGCAATTTTGCAAGATATTCAGTACCACCCAGTTACTGACAATATTTTACACGTTGACTTCTATCAGTTACATGATGATAAAGAAATTACTTTAGAAGTTCCTGTAAAAGTTGAAGGTAAATCTCCAGGTGTAATGGCAGGAGGGGTTCTTAACTTAAACTCTCGTAAGTTAAAAGTTAGAGCTTTACCAGCTAATTTACCAGACGTTGTTGTTGCTAACATTTCTAACTTAGAAATGGGTAATAAATTATACGTTACTGATATCCCAACGGATAACTTTAAAGTATTACACCCAGACAATACTGTAGTATGTCAAGTTAGAATCTCTCGTGCGGCTATGAAAGCAGCTCAAGAGGCAGCTAAAGCAGCTAAAGCAGCACCTAAGAAAAAATAATTTTTTTTCGAAAAAAAATTATCATATTAAGCGCCTATGTTTTCATAGGCGCTTTTTTGTTTGTGTTAAGCAATATTTGTACAGCTTATCTAGAAAACTTACTTTTGTAGGATATTGTAAAAACGGTGAGAATGAAAAAGTTTTTAATTGTAGGACTTGGAAATATAGGAGCGGAGTATATTCATACTCGTCATAATATCGGCTTTAAAGTGGTGGATAAGATAGCCCATGAATTAGGTGGCGATTGGAGTAGTGTGAAGTTTGGTGCTATGTCAGAAGTTAGAATTAAAGGAAGGACTCTGTTACTTTTAAAGCCTAACACTTATATGAACTTAAGTGGTAAAGCAATTCAACACTGGTTGGAGAAAGAGAAGATTCCATTGGAAAACTTGTTGGTTATTACAGATGATTTAAACCTGAGCTTTGGAACAATTAGGATAAAGGCTAAGGGTTCTGATGGTGGACATAATGGATTAAAGAATACACAAGCTGTATTGAATACTTCCAATTATCCTCGTTTTCGATTTGGGATCAGTGATGAGTTCAAAAAAGGTCAACAGATCGACTATGTGTTAGGTAATTGGGATGATAAGGAGCTAGAAGCCTTACCTGAACGATTAGAAATGGCAAGTAAAGCAGTGCAAGAATTTGCACTAGCTGGTTTAAATAACGCAATGAATACTTATAATGGTAAGTAGTAATAAAACTAAAAACCAATAAAAAAAAGGGGCTGTCTCTAAAGAAAAAGAGACAGCCCTATTTTTTTGCATTTTACTTCTGTGTGATTTTCGGTATTTTTCTAAATATGCGAAGCTCAGACATTGGAAAAATATATTTTCAGTTTTTTTGT
>NZ_JBTXLR010000037.1:0-5660 GCF_054871685.1 Myroides sp. LJL116 | reverse complement strand
CTGTAAGAGAAGCTACTAGAAAATGGACTATGCCAGTAAGAAACTGGGGAATAATATTAGACCAATTTATGATCCTATATAAAGATAGGGTTAGACTTTAAACAAAACCTAACCCAAGCTTATTTTTTGAACTTACACACTTAAAGATACAGTGCCGTAAATAATAAAAACCAAACACTGGATATACAAACAAAATCCGGAGTATTAGTTAAGCAGCTTTTTTATAATGCCTTATTTGGTTAAATTCTTCTATTGTTAAATATCCTAAGTGACTATGACTCCGTTTTTTAATATACCATAGTTCAATATACTCAAAGACTTGTTTTTTCATTTGGGCTCTGCTAGTTAGCAGATTTCCGTAGATTATCTCTGCTTTTAAGGATTTAAAGAAACTTTCTGCTACTGCATTGTTCCAACAGTTACCCTTACGACTCATGCTACGTTTTACCCCGAAAGAATCTAAATAATTAGTAAATTTCTTATTGGCATATTGAACACCTTGGTCAGAGTGAAAGATTAATCCTTTATTAAAAGGCCTGTTTTTCTTAGTCATTTTAAAGGCTGCAAGGGTTGTGTTATCTGTACTCTTACGTCTCTAATACTCCATCCTATGAGCTTTCTATCGTATAAATCTATTACCGTTGTTAGATAAACAAAGCCTCCTTTTATTGCAATATAGGTTATGTCTGATACCCATGCTTTTGTAGCTTCAGTTTGTATAAATTGGCGTTCTAGGATATTCTGAGCTACTAAATAACTGTGTTTAGAGTCTGTAGTAATACGAAATTTTTTCTCTAGCTTACTCTTTAATCCTAACTCTTTCATATACTCAGCTACTGTTGGTTCCGATATATTAATTCCTCTAGCTTTTAATTCAGCAGTTAATCGAGGACTCCATAGCGTTGTATGAACTCAAAGTAAACCTCTGATATAGTTTGTTTAAGATCTTCTTTAGCTTGCTTTTGGTTATTCTTTGAAGACCGATTCTAATGGTAATAACTACAAGAACTAACCTACTAATACTTGGCGCATTTTTCCAATCGGAAATTCACTTTCATGATCGAAGATGAAAGTGTAAATCATTTGTCGGTCTTGGAGAAAACCCCTAGAGCTTTTTTTAATATTTTGTGTTCTAATTCAATATCGGCTAGCTTGTTTTCAAGCTCTCTAATTCTTTCCTGTTCTGGGGTAAGTTTTAGATTACCATTTCCAGGAAAACTCCCTTCACCGAATTCTTTTTCTTGTAAACTCCATTTTTATAATAATGTTGGGCTAATACCCAACTCCCTACCTAATTCCCAACTCCCTACCTAATTCAGACTTATTTTTTCTTTCTTTAGCTAATTTTACTGCATGACGCTTAAATTCCGCATCATAGTTCTTTCTTGTACGACTCATATTTCAAAGATAAGTTTTTATGCTTAACTTACTCTCCGAACAAAGTTATGAACTCCAAGCTCCAAGTTTTTTAAATTATTCTTTAAGCCATTGTTGTATTGATAATCTCATAAAAGATTCTTATGGCTATGAAAATCACTGATAAAGAAGTATTACATACTTACTACTACAAAGTACGATTACTCTGTATATGAAAAACGAATTCTATATTGTATTATTGAACTTAATCAGTATTTAATGGAAGGGCGAAAATTAAATGCTAAACATGCAGTTAATCCTACTCTTTATGATTCCTATCAGTATATAATGCCTTTATCTACACTCTTGCTTGATGAAGATAAGAACAAAAACTATGCTCGTATAAAAAAAGTTTTTGAAACTCTTTCTCAAAAAATTATAATATACGAAGACAAAACTAATAAAACATGGAGAGCTTCTGGTATAGTATTTAATATAAAAATAGATTACTCCAGAGCTGACTCAGTTACTTTCTATGTTGCAGATTTTATATATAATGCCCTTATGGATTTCTCGAAAGGGTATAGAAAATACGAACTTATAACGGCTATGAGCTTTCAAAGTGAATATTCTATGCGTTTTTATGAGTAATTTTCTAATCAATCTAAGCCTATTAATTATGGAATTGAAGAGTTAAAAAAAATGTTCTGTATTTCAAATAAATACAAACTTAATGCCGATTTTATTCGCTATGTAGTAGAGCCCGCAAAGAAAGAACTAGATAAAAAAAGTCCTTATACATTCGTATATAAACCTCTTAAAACAGGGCGTAAAATAACCTCATTACAGTTCATTCCCATATTTCAAGCTAATAAAGAAAATCAAAAGTTAAAGAGTAAGAATTTAGGAAAACAAATATCTACCCGATTCTATCTTGAGCCTACAGATAAAGAGTATTTAATGGCTCAATACGGGTTTACAGAAAAAGAAATAAAAAATAATTTCCTCTTATTTGAAGAGTTATATCAAGTATTAGAAAAAGGTCAATTGATCGATAAGTTAGCTGAATTAAGACGTTCTGCAACCACTAAGAGTAATCCTAAGGGCTATGTTATTAATTCTCTTAGAAGTTTATTAAAAGATATTAAAACAGCTAATGATAATAAGAAGGTGAAAACTGAACAAATAATGAACGAAAAAAGAACAAACGAGAGCCAAAGTATTGCTGATGTCTTGGGTAATTTCAAAAAATAATACACTACCTTTCGGATATGAAATACACGACAAACGACATATCAGCGACACTTGGCGTCAGCCTAAGACAGCGCAGCGATACATTGAAAACCTTACTATTCTTGATAATGGATGAACCTTTCTAAGCGAAGATGTTTTTAATTTGATAATCTCACGACAAAGAAACGACAGATAAAAAAGAGCTTGAAGGAATAACAGAGTTCTTCACAAATGAGGAATACGAGTAGTTTCAAAAAAGGCTTACAGAGTACCCAATGTTAAAACAGATGTTAAAAGCTTCAGAAGAATATATATCTTCTCTTATAAACGATGTAGAGTATCACAGAGCTATATATCAAAAGCATTTAGATATACACGAAAAGTTAATTGAAAGTATAAAAGAGAGAAACTTCATTGAAGCAAAAGAAAAAAACTTGATAAATGATTTTAAAAGTATCCTTTTGGGTTGCTTTTTATTTTTATTTTTTAACATAAATTATTTTTTTTTTAAAATTATTTTTATTAATATTGAAATAGTTAAAAACTAAAACTTAATATACAGGAATTATCTATCAAGGATCAACAGGATATTGATGAAAGTGGAATATGGGATGATTTATGGAATATAACTATAACTGTATTAGAAGGTTGGCTTTTAGTAATATAAAAAATATAGGTGAATATTTTAGATTTAAAATACCTTGTTACAGGAACTCATCCTTATGTTCCCTAATTAGTTTAATCACTAAAATCATTAACATATTAAATATAAAAACTATGAAAAAATTAACATTAAACATTCAAGAACTATCTGTTGAAGAGCAAATAAACATTGAAGGAGGAAGTATGCGTACTTTATTGAAATGGGGAAAAAGGTTACTTGAAGTAGCGGGAGCTGTAGATGCTATGAATGATTTTGTAGACGGATGGAACTCTGTTGATTGCCCTCCTAGATAAAAACAAATATTGTTTAATTAAAAATAAATATTATGAAAAACTTAAATGTACAGGAGTTGTCTATCAAAGAACAAGAAAATATTAACGGTGGAAGTTTTTTTTCAGCACTGGGAGCTGGTTTAAAAAGATTTTTTTGTAATTGTTATGAAGTTGATAAACCTTATGCTACAGGATCAGTCGAAGATATCATGTCTAATCCTATAAAATGGTAATAAAAAAAGGAGACTTAAGTCTCCTTTTTTATTACCTATAAAGTTAATGGATGTAATTTCATGTTTTACACACATGAATATTTAGTTATAATTGTCAATTTACCGAATGAAATTTTATATTAAATTATTTTCAATACATATTTTTTCTATAATTATATTTTTAATATTAAGTGATATTTTTATAGACGATACTCCTCAAACTTCTTTAGAAGTTAATTTTAAAGATTATCCTATACTATTTTCTATTTTTATTGTCGTATTAGCTCCTTTATTTGAAGAATTCATATTTAGATTTCCTCTTAAATTTAGCTATCTAAATATATTTGTAATTCCTTTATTAATTATTTGTTTTTTAAACACTTATGTTTTTTTAGTTAAACTATCTATAGTTTTATATATTATCAGTTTAATTATTCAGCGTTTTTTTTTAAAAAAAAATTATATATATATAACTTCATTACTTTGCTTTACAACAATACATTTAGATAATTATGATTCATTAGATAATCTGAAATTATTTCATACTATTTCATTAATATTTCCTCAATTCTTACTAGCTATTATTCTAAGTTTTGTCAGAGTAAAATCTAACCTTAAAGGTTCTATTATATATCATTCAGCATATAATTTTATTATTCTTTTACTTGCTATAATATATTTATTTTATGAATAAGTTTAATGTTTGGACATTCCTAGACTGAACCCTAAAAGTTAGACACTTTTAAAAAAATAGGATATGGCAAAACGTCGTAATTACACCTTTGATTTTAAACTAAATTTAGTTCTTAAAATAGTCCAAGGACATGGATCCTTAAGAACAATTAGTCAAAATGCAGGAGTAAATAGAAGAACATTAACACACTGGGTAAACTTATATAATGTCCATGGTGAAGAATCTCTTAAATGGAAGAAAATCCGTAATAGAAGTCTCCAAGAGAAAATAAACTTAGTCTTAGCATATAAAGAAAGTAATTTATCTTTGAGCTAAGCTGCAGCACAATTTGGATTAGTAGGATCTGGAGCGTTAACAACTTGGAACAACCTTATGAAAGAAGATAAACAATTAACACCAACCCAGTTCAAAAACAAAGTAGAAGCCTCTATTAAGTCTGTAAAGAACAAAGATTTCACAACCCTTGAAAAAGAAATAGAGAGTAAGCTACAAGATTTGGAATCTCTTAGTAAAGAAGAGCTAACAGATATCTTGAGGGATACTCTAGCAGAAGTTACCTACTTAAAAAAGTTAGAGGCCTTAACTCTATCCAAATTACAAGAAAGGATAAAGTAAACATTATCCAGGAGTTAAGGCTTAAATTCCTACTAAAAGTGTTACTAAAGGTGGCTAATATACCCTATAGCTCTTTTTATTATCACTTAAAGAGTCAGGGAAGCTTTTTATGTAAACATGAAGCACTTGTAAAACAAATAAAAAGCATATATCATTCGCATAGAGGAAGATATGGCTATAGGCATATAACATTAACTATTAACAAAACAAGAAAGAAAAAGAACCAACCAACAGTTAATCATAAGACAGTACTAAAAATTTTAAAAGAGTTAGGCCTAAAGTCTATTACACGTCTTAAGAAATATAATTCGTATAAAGGAGTTAAAAACAATGCGGTAGACAATATATTAAACAGAGAGTTCCAAGCGAAGGTACCAAATGAAAAATGGGCTACAGATCTAACAGAGTTTAAGGTTAATGGGATGAAGGTTTTCTTATCACCAATTATTGATCTCTTTAACGGGGAAATAATAAGTTATAGTCTAACTGTAAACGGCAAATAGATCTGCAGCATTTTTGGCAATTAAGAGTGCAGCATTTTTGGCAACAAGACTGCACAACTTTGCAAAGAATATTTTCATAGTCTATTTCAAAAATAGAATAATATTTCTACG
>NZ_JBTXLR010000036.1:0-6896 GCF_054871685.1 Myroides sp. LJL116 | reverse complement strand
ACATTACCATAAGTTCCCTCTAATTTATTGATGATATTATCAATAAACTCCTGGTTATTGGTTACGTTAGTTACAAAGTCAATATTATCCCCTAACTTGGTGATAAACTCTTTGTTACCTGCTAAATTTGTTACAAAAGTAGAATTAGAAGCAATTTGCTCTACGGCAAGAGTTACACTATTTCCTTTACTATCAGTAATAGTTAAGAAATCTCCTTCTAGAGTAAAGCTTGAGTTAGTAGTATCTAAATCGCTCCACTCCACCGTTACTTTATTACCGTCTTTATCAAAATAGTAAAGCTCTTTTTTAACGCTATCATAGCCTACATTACCATAAGTTCCCTCTAATTTATTGATGATATTATCAATAAACTCCTGGTTATTGGTTACGTTAGTTACAAAGTCAATATTATCCCCTAACTTGGTGATAAACTCTTTGTTACCTGCTAAATTTGTTACAAAAGTAGAATTAGAAGCAATTTGCTCTACGGCAAGAGTTACACTATTTCCTTTACTATCAGTAATAGTTAAGAAATCTCCTTCTAGAGTAAAGCTTGAGTTAGTAGTATCTAAATCGCTCCACTCCACCGTTACTTTATTACCGTCTTTATCAAAATAGTAAAGCTCTTTTTTAACGCTATCATAGCCTACATTACCATAAGTTCCCTCTAATTTATTGATGATGTTATCAATAAACTCCTGGTTATTGGTTACGTTAGTTACAAAGTCAATATTATCCCCTAACTTGGTGATAAACTCTTTGTTCCCAGCTAAGTTTGTTACAAAAGTAGAATTAGACGCAATCTGTTCTACTGCAAGAGTTACACTATTTCCTTTACTGTCAGTAATAGTTAAGAAATCTCCTTCTAGAGTAAAGCTAGAGTTAGTAGTATCTAAATCGCTCCACTCCACGGTTACTTTATTACCGTCTTTATCAAAATAATAAAGCTCTTTTTTAACGCTATCATAGCCAACATTACCATAAGTTCCCTCTAATTTATTGATGATGTTATCAATAAACTCCTGGTTATTGGTTACGTTAGTTATAAAGTCAATATTATCCCCTAACTTGGTGATAAACTCTTTGTTACCTGCTAAATTTGTTACAAAAGTAGAATTAGAAGCAATTTGTTCTACTGCTAATTTTACGCTACTTCCTTTGCTGTCGGTAATAGTTAAGAAATCTCCTTCTAGAGTAAAGCTAGAGTTAGTTGTATCTAAATCGCTCCACTCTACCGTTACTTTATTACCGTCTTTATCAAAATAATAAAGCTCTTTTTTAACGCTATCATATCCTACATTACCATAAGTTCCCTCTAATTTATTGATGATATTATCAATAAACTCCTGGTTATTGGTTACGTTAGTTACAAAGTCAATATTACCCCCTAACTTGGTAATAAACTCTTTGTTACCTGCTAAGTTTGTTACAAAAGTAGAATTAGAAGCAATCTGTTCTACGGCTAATTTTACGCTATTTCCTTTGCTATCGGTTACACTTAAAAAGTCTCCTTCTAAAGTAAAAGTAGTATTAGTAGTATCTAGATTACTCCAGTCTATAGTAGTTTTCTTACCATCGGCATTATAATAATAAAAGTTTTTAAGTATTTCATCAAAGCCTACATTACCGTATAGCCCTGACAATTTATTTATAATATTTGAAATAAACTCTTGGTTATTTGTTACGTTAGTGACAAAGTCAAGGTTATCCCCTAAGTGAGTTACAAACTCAGAATTACCAGCTAGATTAGTTACAAAAGTGGAATTAGAAGCAATCTCGGCTACTGCTAACTTAACAGAATCTCCATTACTATCTGTAATAGTCAAAAAATCCTCCATAAGAGTAAAACTCTTATTTGTAGTATCCTTAGCTGATTCTCCATTTTGTAATTTTATCCAACCTGTTTTATACCAATAGTAAAATCCTGGTTCTAAAGCTCCACCTAAGTTATAAACTAATAAACTCTCTACAAGTTCACCTTTAATAGGTCCCGCCTCAGTCAAACTAACTAAATTCACACGTGGTATCAAAATACCATGCTCATTAGATTGGACTTCTAAAAGGGCAGAAGATTTAGGTAACCTTGTACCTACTCCTAACTGCGCGTAACCATAAGCACTACAAAAAATGGCTACTAATGGAATAATTTTTCTTATCATTTTGTTTGATTTAAAAGAGATTGATCTTCTAAAAATTTTACTTTAAAGCTTTAAAACCTTATTCAAGAACCTAATTTTCAACTCCTTCCTATTTGAGTTAATTACAGACTCTTCTATACGATTATATACTACTATTAATTCTATAACATTTGCGCTTACCAGTCTAACAACAGGCCTAAATGCCACTACAGTAAAACTTTAAAGATTTTAAAGAAGCTAAAACAAACACTCTTGTGTTATTTGTTATCTAAAGTTAAAAACCACTTAATAAAGGGTCTAATATTGCAGTCTAAGAAGCTTATCAGGAAACTTCTTATCCTGCAGAAGAAAAAATCACTATTTGAAAAAAATAAAATTGTACAATTTTCAATTATAAATTTTATAGTCTTACCTGATTAAGAACTATAAAAACCATACACTCTATAGAAACACTTTACCTACACCATCTAGAAAATAGGTTGTCATAAGTTTCTTTAAGTTTGCTTAGCATTTCAAAAAAGTTTCATCCCACTTAAAACCGTTTATCAAAACACCTTGACTTACTTACCTGCAAATAATAACCTAAACTATATTTCTAAGCTATACATCTCCAATATTCTCATCCAACTTTATTGAAATGCTTGATGCAAACTATTACTCACCTTATTTCCTTTTCATAGCATTTTTTAAGGCTTGTTGTTTTGTATTTCTAAAGCTATTCGATAAGAACTAAGAGTTCTGCTTTTAGTATTCTTAGGATACTCCCTAACTATCTTTCCAAATACCTAGTGACAGAACTCGTAGTATAAAACTTACCTTATAACTGCAATTAACTAATTGTTTAAAAACTCACTTATATTATAATACTGCACTATCTTCTAAGTCAAATTCTCAATTTAAATTCGTAGATTAGAAAAAGCGATTTTCCTTTTTTGTAAGAATCTAGCTTTTTTTATCTGTGACAAAGTAAAGTCAAAATGTCAAAAAAAAACTCTCATTTTATTGAGAGAGAATAGCTCCCAATAAAACGACACCGATATAAAATACTATAAATCAAGCAAATACAAAAGAACCCTCTCTAATAATTGAGAATAACCGAAATGCAGAGCATTTGTTGAAAAAAAAACGCTCAATTAGATAAAGTAGATATTATAATTGTCCATGTATGAAGTTGTAATACAGACAAAAAGAGAACTTTTTATATAGATATTTAAGATTTGTCCTACTATAAATTCTCCTATAGTACCAAAACAAAACTTCTAAGATGCATTCTTACAAAAAATACTACAAAACCCATGTCACAAAGTAGATTTCTAATGAAAAACATGCGCAACAAAGAGGTATACTTTAATTAAATTAAAAAACAGAAGCCTTAATAAACAGAAACAATCTTCAACTGGATTATTATGAAAATAGTAAATCCTATACGAGATAATTTCCAACGTAAAAGCCCATATTAATAGTCTAACTTGATATAGATTTTAAATGCAATCAAACCTTTTTTAACTATTGCTAGGGTAACCTATTTTAGATCCATTTAGGTAAAGGTATAGGTATAAAAAAAAGCTATACTTTTTCAAGTATAGCTTTGGAATAACTTCTGAGTCAACGATGCATCATACAACTATTGACTTATAAAATATGTTGTTTTTGAAACTCGCGTGGAGTCATATTATAAACTTCTTTAAAAGCTCTATAAAAGGAAGCTTGGGAATTAAACCCAGATTCCTCACTTAATTCGCTAATTGGCAAATCAGGCTGTTCTCTTAAAAGCTTAACTGTATATTGAATTCTTTTCTTGTGTATAAAAGCACTGTAGCTAGTTTCAAGAACTAAAGAAAAGGTTTGTGATAAACTATGGGTACTAATATGTAATATAGAAGCTAATTTATCAATTCCTAAGTCTTTGTCTAAAAACACTTCAATATCTAGACTCTCTAATTTAATACTGTAACTCTTTAAATCCTCTAAATCTACTCTACTTTTTGAGTATTTAGGTTTGTCAGATTCCTTTGTAAAAGCTTTATTTTTAATTTTTTCTAATATACTTTTCTCTAAATTGATATTGACTTCTTTATAAGGCTTTACAAAATAATCCTTGATCCAAACACGGTGAATAAGAATAACCACTAAGAACATCAGCGCATAAGAGAATAAACTACCTATGTCATTTTCATAGATTGTAAAATCTCTCTCTAGTCCATCTCCTATTAGGTAAATCCCACGAAATATTAGGATCATTAAACCATCAAAATAAAGCTTCTTAACTCTTTTATTCGTTTTTACTAATTCATAATTCTGCATTATATATAAGGATAATATACAATACACAAGAATATGAACTCCACAAAAAACAGAAAGAACTACTAGATAGGGATACGAATACAGCTCCGATGCAACGGGATCATACAATAAATAAATGTAAAATAATGTAAAAGCCAGAAAGGGAATAAAATGGAAGTATAATTTATAATTAGTTACATCAAAAAATGGTTGTCTATAAATAGTACTTCGAACTACATAATAAAACAAAGGTCCATAACATAACTTAAAAGTGGTACCAATATCTAATAAAACATACCCCTGCCATCCTACTCGCACAATAAGACTATAAATACACTGTACTAACATTAGAAGATTGATGTAGTAAACAGCTTTATCAGCGAAATTGTCTAATTTCTTTTTCTTAAAAATTATTATATTGTAAATACCAAAGAGTATAGCTCCAAATAAAAACAAAAAATAACCCATTTGCATATACCCAAACATAAGCTAATCCTTTTTTAAAATAATAGAATCTCGGAATTCAGAAGGAGTCTTTCCTGTGTATTGTTTAAAATAACGATTAAAAGAGGACTTCGACCTGAATCCAGCTTGTAACATGATATATTCTATGGTATACACATCGTAAGAGCTTACTATTAACTGCTCGGCAACGCGTATCCTTTTTTCAGCTAAAAGAGTATAGAAGTTGGTTTTCAAAACCTGATTGAGCAAAAAACTCAAATCTTTCTTATCCATCAATAGAGGTTCTGCTAATTCATCAATGGTAAAGTCAGGATTCAAAAACTCCTTATTTTCTGTAAAGTACATTTCTAATGCCTGAATTTTATCCCTGTATTCTTCACTTAAAAGAGTTAGATTATGTTGGTATTGATTATCCTTTTGTACTTTTTTCAATGCACGCAAAAGCATTACTACATAGACGATACTAAATATGGTAAGACCTACAGCGAAAAAAAAGGTATTAATCTTTATTCTTTGAATTTTCAATTCATTAAATAAAAATAAAAAGGCAGATATACCCACTAAGATATTAAACCAAGCAGTATACTTTAACCAAAACTTAAACTCATTTATAATGTACTTATAGGTTGGTTGAATAAAAAACCATACGCTACAACCTATCAAGGAAATTCCAGGAATACTAGCTGTATAAATATGATTTTTTCCTAAAGGAGTGAGAATACTTAGCATATAAGTAAAGCAAATAATACTCCCCCATATAATCATTTTCTTATTAATCCTATTTATTAAAGTATCGGCTAAAACTAAAAAAACAGGTCCGCTAAAAATATAAAAGTCTGAAAACTTAAACAAACTAAAGGTAATTAGCTCTAAAACAAGAAGACCAATGAATACTTTACACATTAATAGAGCCCTTTGATAAAAGGTGCGCTCTAATAAGATCATCTTTCTACTTAACATAAAATATATTTTTGTTACGACAAAAAATAGATTTACGCCTAAAAATTAATTCTTTCCATAAATAAAAAAATAAAAGCGTAATACAATACTAAAAGGGAGTTGCATTGCTAAGAGCAGAAAAAACTTCAGGTGGGGCTAAAGTTTTACTTCTGTCTAAAACTATTTCTATAACAGTGCAAAAATACGATAAAATTCATAAATAAAAACAATTTAATGGTATTTTATCAATAAAAAAGACTTTTAAAGACAATAAAACCACAAATACCCAATTCTACTAAATTAAATTTAACGTTAAAATAAGATATAACTTAATAAATAATAACAAAATATTCATCTTTACATAAAATCATTGAGTAAAAATGATTAATTACTACTAATTTAACAAACAGCAAATTAGAACTAAGAAAGCTATTTATATAAACAACTATAAATAAATACTTTACATAAAAAAGGCTATGCAACCGTTATTATCCAACTATTCTAAAGAAGGAATATAAATTTTAACACATTAATTTTAATCATCTATCTATCAGTAGATACTAAAAAACACAATGTTAAAGTATGTTTTTTAGTTTTAAAAACTCATTTTCTGTTCTATATTTGCATCACAATAAAACAAAGAATGACCAATCGGGGTGTAGCGTAGCCCGGTCATCGCGCCTGGTTTGGGACCAGGAGGTCGCAGGTTCGAATCCTGCCACCCCGACAACACTTCAACTAAGTGAAATGATTGTTTTGACCCCTATAAACCTAGAGTATTTTTAAGTTTTTAAAGTATAATGTTTTAGGCTGCTTTTTTCTTGGTTAAAATCAAGTGTTTGTCCATTTCCCATTTCTCCATTGGAGTGATTTTTCCAAGCAAGCCATGTAGTCTTTTGTTATTATAAAACACTACGTAGTTCTTTAATATTTGTTCTATTTGTCCAAAAGTAAAGTATTCGAACTTGGTGAAAACTTCTCTCCTTAAAGTACCATGGTATGCTTCTATATGAGCGTTTTCCTCTGGTGTTGCTACGTGTGTAAACTCTTGTGACACACCGACTAAAGAAA
>NZ_JBTXLR010000035.1:0-7118 GCF_054871685.1 Myroides sp. LJL116 | reverse complement strand
CCCTTGAAAACTTCATCGGAGATAATCTTCTTTGTATCCATAACTGTCTAAATATTAAATATATAAAAAAATCTGCTTAGTTACCCAAGCAGATTTTTATACTTACACAGTTTATGGTACAGTGTCATGGAAACTTTTCTGCGTCTCCATTATAGCCATTTTTATATTCTAGCAATAATAAGGAATCACTTTCTAATACCTCTGCGTTTTCCGCATTAACCCAGATGCCTTTTAAAAAAACCTCTCTTTGTTTTGGCTCTATTGAAGAATTGAACACATAATAATTATTGATAACAAAAAACAGCCAATTTTCAGGTAACTCATTTCTTTCTAGAGCAAATTGCTTTTGTATTTTCCAAGCGTGGTGTAATTTAATTGGGGCATTTTTTTCAAACGCTTCAAATTCTTTTGTCCCATAATAGATAATGTCATTCTCTTGTAGAAATTTGCTTTGCGTAGTTTCGCAACTCACTATGGAAAGTATACAGCACAGTATAGAAAGTCCTATTATTTTTTTCATTTTATGATATGTTATTCTTACAATTCATATTACACTTTGACTAAGGTATTTTACAGCCATGTGTTTATTGCTTAGGCCATGTAGACCCTTTTCAAACTTTATATTTCTATAAAAGTACTACCCTTTATAGAGAAGTTCTAACTCACTTAAAGAAAGATCAAGCCAAGTTACACCTCGATACTTCGAATAGCAATACATTATACTACCTTTTCTTTTAGTGTAAACACGTAACTCAAATACTTCTTAACTAATCGTATAAAGACTATCTCATCTAGACCTTACCTCCATAACAGGAAGAACCCTATAAGATGTAAACTATTTATTTTTAAACTCTTGTACAAATCCTACCTTAGGTATCTGCAGTAGCATTTCTACATTATTATTATCCGCCTTCTTTATTTGCTTAGTTATCCCGTTTATCCAATAAGTACCTTCCATGGAATAATCCCCTGATTTAGCATTATATAAGATTACTTTATCCGAGAAAACATAGTAATCATTAAATATTACGTCTAACTCTAAATGCAAACTCTTAACTTCTGGGTTTTCATTAAAGTAGTAGGTAGCTAATAACTCTGCAGCTTCTTCAGTATTAATCTTTAAACTATCTTCTTTGCCCCTATACTCCTTGGTTCCATATTGATAATAAACATCAGGTTTTTTATCTTGACAGGAAACGAAGCTCACGATTATTATTAAGAATAAGCAGTTTACTACTTTTTTACTATACTTCTGATATGTCATTCTGCTGTTTTTGCTTTTATTAAATATTGTGCCATTTTTAGCTGCATTACATTCGTAAAATTAATAAACTTCTGATGTATATAGCCTATTTGCTAGTATATAAGTTCAAATACTTCTAGAAGTATAAAATTCAAATTAAGAACCATAAAATTTAGGCGATCCTTGAGCCCTTTAAACTAACCTTTTGAATAGTTAAACCAAGACTATATAAACCAACAATAAATTAATATTTTAAACATGCAGCCATAAACCAGATACATCTAATTTATTACTCTAATTAAAAATACCACTCTAAAAACGAATTAAAACTTTCCCATTGTTTATCTATGATCCCCTTATGGAAATTAGCTAACGATTCTCCTAGTTCTAATTCTATCACTGTACCATTTTCTTTATTATAGAAAAAACCATGCTCTGCTTCAAATGAATCTAAAGGAATAAACTGTGGCCCCAATTTTAAAGCCTCTAAAATATATTGCTTCTCTTCTAAATAGCCTGTATATAAAATGAACTATCCTATATGATATAATTCAATGCCTCTACCACTCATAAATGTTGGCGCATCTTGCTCGGCATGATTATAAAAGATATAAAAATCAGAATCCTTATCTATGGCTAACTCTTCTATTGTTCCTTCATACATTTCTATTGCTTACTCTTCCCACCAACCATTTTCCTTTAAATAAGTCTTTAATTTTTCTGATATCATTTTTATATTATTAATACACTATCTAAAGTATAATAAATCTTTTAAACTAAATAAAGAGTTAAAAATATTTCATACATTTAAATATCAACAACTTATACAATTCGCCTTCACCTTTTCTTCATTACTAACAATATGTAATTTAAATTTAAACGAAGCTATCTAATACTTAAAAGATGACATAAAGATGCTAGAATAGAATTCAAAACCCTCCTCCCAACTATTTAAAAAGTAACCCGAAAACTATTTAAAAAAATGAAGAAAATAGCTACACTACTTTTTCTCTTTCATCTTATATCTTCCTTTGGGCAAAAAAGTCCTGAGGTATATAAGTTTTCAAGTACAATTGTAGAAGAAATAAACAATGATACGCTCGCTTGGAAATATTAATTAGGTGCAGCGGAATTATCCTTTTCAGGCCACTACCCAGAAGTGCTAGCAACTTGGGATAAAAATGGCGTAAAACCACCCAAAACAAGTGTAAGAGATAGTTTGTATTTTGCAGAAAGCTACATAATAAATGCTAAAGACTACATCATAGAGCAAGCAAAAAGCAAAGAAATTGTCATTATAAATGAAGCGCACCACCTTGCTCTTCATCGATTATTTACCAAATCGCTACTCCAAGAACTATATGATAATGGCTATCGTTACTTTGGCCTTGAGGCTTTGTTCGATACAGAAATAAATCAGCGTAAATATCCTATTTTAGAGAGTGGCTATTATACAAAAGAACCTGAATTTGGTAATTTAATTACCGAAGCATTACGCATTGGCTTTACTCTTTTTAGCTATGAAGCGACTCAAGGCAAAAATAATACAGAAAGAGAAATTGAACAGGCCAAGAATATTCAAGATTTTATAGAAAGCGTACCTAAGGGTAAAACTCTCATCCTCTGTGGTTACGCCCATGTTTATGAAAATGAGTATCCTATTTGGGGAAAGGCCATGGCAGGAAGGCTAAAAGAAAATATGCAAATCGATCCATTGACAATAGACCAAACGATGTTTTTAGAAAGATCTAAACTAGAGAATAATCATTTATTCATGCGCCTAAATAACACCCAAGAATCTATTGTATTACAAGATAGTGATAAGCAAATATTCAATGGAACAAAAGGAAACAGCCAAACAGATATAGTTGTTATTCATCCTATGACACAGTATATTAATGATCGTCCTCACTGGCTCAAAGCAGAAAAAAAAGAACACTGGATAGAGTATCCTGCCACAAAAAAGAAAGGACCATTACTTATTTTAGCTTATAGATTAGGGGAATTTGAAAATAATGGAATTCCTGCAGATATAGTTGAAATTGGAGACCAATCCATAAGAAAACCACTTTATTTAAATAAAGGTGAATATACTATAGTAATCAAGGATAACAACTATACTATTGTCGACACCTATAGCATAAAGATCGATTAACTATCTACTTATAAATTGCAAGAAAAACAGAAAACATCCTTTGTCTACTTGGGTAATCCTTTTTTACAATTTATCATTCTAAAGTTATAACATTGATTGTAGATAAAGGGCTATTTAGCACTTGTTAGAATTTCAATATGAAGCCATATTCCAATTAAAATAAGCACTATACCTAGCACAATAAGAGTCCAAGCAATAAGCAAGTTAGAGCCTTTAGCCGCCTTTTCACCATAAGTGTTCTTAATCCACGTAATATTGGTAAACACCCCAGGTCCTCCTGTATCATACATCCAATCATCTCCTTTTTTAGACCAATATAAGTAGAATAAACCAAATAGTAACATCAAAATACCTGGTAGTTCAGGAATTAGTATAAGTAAGTCTAAAAACCAGTCATTTTCTTTTTTATTCATTGTATATATCTTAGTATAGCTTTAAAAAAACCGAAATAAAATTAATCAAAATTGCGGAATATTAGAGGTAAAACTATTAAAAAGGAGGAATAATTAAGTCTTATAAAAGCTTAAAAAAACATCCGAAGTGACATAGAAATTGCTATTATTCAACAATCGATTATTGAAGTCAAGGAAAGTATTCTAGATTATTATTTTTAATATTGGCGTATTGTAAACTATCTAAATTAGTAATTGCCTATCCTAGACCAGTGTAAAATACATTACATTTCAGTCCCTCCTAGAAACAGCTATTAGCTTCTATCTCTAGATTATACTACTAAAGTCTGTTTCACTTGGGTAGCTTCCTTTATGATAATAGATGGAAAATCTCTTCTTTTCATTAGTTCGATGGCATTGCCATGGCTAACAACCCCTCGCTTTAATTTATAATCATAAATTAATTCTCCGTTAAGCACTTTCTCATCAAAATAATACAAATCATATTGTTTAGACTCCAAATACTCCGCTAATTCTAAATCATGAGTGGAAACTAGTACCGTACAATATGCATTGTTTAAATAATTCAAAACCGCAACCCCACCAGATATACGTTCAATAGTATTGGTTCCCTTAAATAGTTCATCTAGTATAAAAAAACAATGATGATCCTCCTGTGAGGTATCAATTAAAAACTTTAAACGATTTAATTCTTCAAAGTAGTAGCTACTACCCTTACTTAAATCATCAGAGATTCTAATGGAGGTAAATATTTTAGAAAATGGAGCAGAGTAACTTCTTGCAAATACAAGCCCTAATGTTTCTGCAAGTATAGCATTGATTGCAAAAGCTCGAATAAAAGTAGTCTTACCCGACATATTAGACCCTGTTAGCATTAGACTAGTCTCTTTTAATATAAGATCATTACTAACCCCATTAACTAACAAAGGGTGGTATAGCCCTTGAATATTAATACTCTTTTCACTAGCAAAAACAGGGCTGCATAGATTGTCTGTTTCTTTGCAAAACTCTACCGTTGATATAGCGCAGTCTACCTCTGCTAGATAGCAATACATAGCTTTTAAATTGGCGTGTTCCCCTTTTAATGCCTTACGATACAGATAAAAGAAAAGGTATTCAATATTAAACAAGATTTTAATTAATTCTAATGAATACCAAATAATAGTTAGAAACTCATTACCTACAAAGCTACCACCTGGACTAAATAAAAAGGTTTTATTAACTATCCCTTTTATTTTCTCTATGTTAGCTTTTCTATCTACCAAGAGAGTTAACTGCTCGTTTTTCACTAAGCTACAATATACTGCAAACACTTTATTTAAAGCCTTTATGCCATTAAGATAGAAGAATATCTTTTGTTTGTTCTGATAATGGAAATACATGTTTATACAATAAAGCGGAAGCAAAAGGATTAATAACTTTGGATTAATCACTGCTAATAGTAAAACCAAGACTACACAAATGGAAGAAGCCATTAGAAGTCTAAATACGCCTTTGTCTAATACTTGGCTAGCTTGCTCTTTACTAAATAGACTCTCATAATAAAACAAATATTCCTGATCTAATTCTTTGAGAAGGTTCTTACTCTTATCCAAAACGGATAGATTCTCAGAAAAATATCCTTTTATCTTATTGAATTTAGCTAAAGACTCTACAGATTCAATAGTGCGCATCTTGAAATATAGATACTGCTGTCCTATTTTTGAATTAGTCCGATCGATAAACATATAGATATCTTCTAAATCTAAATCACTCCAAATTTCATCGGAAATAGACTGAAATGCGTTTGCTGCCTTATTATTTAGATAATACTTTCTTATTAGAGTAAAAGGATATTCTCTACTGCCTTGATTTATTTTCCTTCTAGAAATAGACGAAAATATAAAGCCGTTTATTTTTTTCCAGAAAATAAGCGAAAAACCTATTGCCAATAGAAATAACACTGCAACTGTACTCATAATTTTAATTTTCTACTTTATCTGATATAAGACTTCTATCACTTTTCTTTAAAGTTAACTCAAGCCTTCATTTTATTTACTCACACTAGCAAAAACCTCCCAAACTAGAACATACCCTCTTTAACTATAGCAAGATAGTGAAACACATAGTATATTGTAGCACAGCAATTAAGTTAAATAAAACCATCATGGTTTAATTTTCCAAATTACATTAGTCCTAACAAAGATTCTTTAGTTAGGTTAGGCTAATTTCATCTTAGTTATTCGTGAGTACCTTATTTAACTCTTGGTTGATATTAGCCTTGGTTAATCCCCAAGTATCCAGAACTTGCCATACATCGCTATGTGCATTGATTTGGTGTAAAGTTTCTACAAACTTATCTTTCCCCATAAGATTAATGACATATTCACAAATAAGAGCTCCTATAAGGTAAGGTACTGGTGTTTCATCATCTATATAAAACCTTTCATAAGGCTTATCTACATAATACCCATAGTCTACTTTATTGTCTTCTATATACTTGTTTAAGGCACGCTTATGCCACTGATAATCATAAAACCCACTTCCACCAAAATACGTAGCTAATCCCTCGTCTAAAATAGTAGGAATAAAAGGAAATAATTTTCTTGTATAAATATGGGTAATTTCATGGGTGTAGATCTCCGCATTATTGGCCGAATATATGATACCTCCCACTTCTGCAAGTCCTCCATTTTCAGACAAGTACATATCCGAAGTATAATCAAACCCTTTTATGTTGAAAAGTTCTTTTGCATCCACGCAGGAGTAATAAGTAATTGACAGTGGATCTGTATTAAAAAAAGAGAGTAACTTTTTAATATCCTTCTCTTGCTCTTGTACTTGACTAAGATTAACTGACCTATTCTCAGAAATAATGTACTGCACTCCCCCACTAGTAAATTTGTTCCAAGTTGCTGTAGCAAAATCAGTATAGGAGCTAAAGTAGATTTGCTCCTTTGAAATATTTACCACAATATTATAAATAATTCTAAGTAGGTTTTCTTTGGTCTGTGGATTATGTCCAATGTATGCGAGTTTAGCTATTTTTTTGGTTGGATCTTTTGTTGGAAGGAGCTCCATTAAGGTAGGTTGATAAAAATAAGATCCTAATCTCCCTTGTTCTACCCCTACTATTGACCTATACGGGGTAATAAAAGTCTGAAAATCCTGTGCGTTCCAAAACGCATTGTTATACAGATCTTGTTTTGACCCCTATAAACCTAGAGTATTTTTAAGTTTTTAAAGTATAATGTTTTAGGCTGCTTTTTTCTTGGTTAAAATCAAGTGTTTGTCCATTTCCCATTTCTCCATTGGAGTGATTTTTCCA
>NZ_JBTXLR010000034.1:0-7414 GCF_054871685.1 Myroides sp. LJL116 | reverse complement strand
TGAAATCAGAACTATTTTATCTAAAGAAATACAACTCCATACTGGAGTTGACACAGGAAATAAAACAGTATATAAAATATTATAATAACGAGCGAATACGTATTAATTTAAATGGAATGAGCCCGGTAGAATACCGAGCTCATTATATTAAAAAGATTGCATAACTTCGTCCAACTTTTTGGGGTCAGTCCAACAAGGGGTTTTATTATTTTATGAATAGAATAATCTAATTTTATCTACTATAGTCTGGGCTAACTTTTCTTTGCTTTCTATTGTCCATCCTGCAATATGAGGGGATAGAAGTACATTAGGAGATTTTAAAAGATATTGAAAGGGCAGTGGGAGCTCTTTGTCTGAAAACATATTTTCAAAGGATGATTTTTCATATTCTAATACATCAAGGGCTGCTCCTAATACCTTTTTACTTTCTAAGGCTTGTACTAAATCTTGTGTATTTACTGATTTTCCTCTAGCTGTATTGATAAACCAAATTGGCTTTTTCAAGCTATTAAAGAAATCTTTGTTAATAAGGTTAATGGTTTGAGGGCTCTGGGGGGTATGTAAACTTACAATATCCACTTCATTTAACAGCTGTTCTAAACTAACCTCAGTGGCATTTTGATCCGATAGATTATCTTTTATATCATAAAAAATAACACGGCAATCAAAACCTTGTAAGCGTTTTGCAAAAGCCTTTCCCATATGACCATAACCTATTATCCCTACTGTCTTTCCTTCTATCTCTAGGCCTCTATTGTCTTCTCTAATCCATTTTCCTTGGCGAACTTGTTGATCAACATCACTAAGTTTGTTCATTAAATTTAGTAGCATACCTATTGCATGCTCCGCTACTGCCGTTCGATTTCCTTCAGGTGCATTAAATAATTCTATGCCTTTTAATTTAGCATAGTCTACATCTATATTTTCTAAACCAGCACCTACTCTTGCAATAAATTTCAAATTTGTTGCTTTATCTAGAAAATCTTTGTCAATTGAAAATCTACTTCTAATTACTAAACCAGTATATAGATGTATTTCTTTTTCTATTTCTTGTTTTGAAGATGTATAGTCTTGATCGTTTTCAAACCCCATTTTGCTTAACTCTTCTAGCATTAAGGGATGATTAGAATCTATATGAAGTATTTTTTTATGCATATAAGAAGAAATTTACATTATAAATTTAAAAGCCTAAAATAGATTTAGCAATGGAAAAGTAAATTAAAATTCCAAAAATATCATTACTCGTAGTAATAAAAGGCCCAGTTGCTAGTGCTGGATCTATACCATATTTATTTAGTAGTATAGGAACGAAGGTACCTATCAAACTTGCTATAATAATTACACTAATCAAAGATATAGATACGGTAATACCAATAATATAGTCTACCCCTAATAAAAAGTGACTTCCTACCATCATTAAAATGGCTAAGAAAAAACCGTTTAATAAACTCAAAGAGACTTCTTTTCCAAGACGTGACCAAATAGAACCTGAAATAGTATTATTAGCTAAACCTTGTACTATAATAGCTGAAGATTGAACCCCCACATTTCCAGCCATTGCAGCAATTAAAGGTGTGAAAAAGAAAAGGACTCCAAAGTTGTCCATAGCATCTTCAAAGCTTCTAGCTACATTTACTGCAATAAAACCTCCTATCATAGCCAATATTAACCAAGGTAACCTAGCTCTAGTTAGATCTAAGATACCATCATCCGCTTCTACGTCTTTGGAAATACCGGCAGCTAATTGGTAATCTTTGTCAGCTTCTTCCTTAATTACGTCAACAATATCATCAATTGTAATACGTCCAACTAATCTACCCATTTCATCCACTACTGGAATTGCTTCTAAGTCATATTTTTGCATTATACGTGCTACTTCTACGTCTTTAGTATCTACCTTTACATAATCTACAGTTGGAATATATACCTCACTAATATGTGCTGTGGTAGAAGTGGTAAGTAAATCTTTTAAAGATAAGCGTCCTTTAAGTTTACCAAAATCATCTAATACATAGATGGAATGTACACGTGAAACATTTTCGGCCTGTTTTCTCATTTCTTTTACACAAGTTAAAACAGTCCAGTTTTCATTCACTGATACATATTCTTTTGCCATCAGTCCACCTGCGGAATCTTCGTCATAGCGAAGTAAGTCAACAATGTCTTTGGCGTGGTCTAAATCTTCAAGTTCAGAAAGGACTTCTTCTTTTCTGTCTTGAGGGAGTTCAGAAATAATATCTGCAGCATCATCAGTATCTAGTTCATCTAATTCCTCTGCAATTTCTTTAGGAGAAAGGGTCTTTAAAATTTTCTCCCTAACATCTTCGTCTAATTCTAATAGAATTTCGGCGGTTACTTCACTATCTAATAAGTTGAAAATATATAATGCATCCTCTGAATCGAGTTCATTCATTATTTCAGCAATATCCGCATAGTGAATATCTTTTAAGCTTTCGTGTAGCTCTTTATCCTTTTTTTCAGCAATTAAATCTTCAAATTCTTGAATTGATTCTCTACTGATTTTGAACTCCATTGTCTTGTATTTTTAAGGTTATTTGGATAAAATCTTCATAACTTAATTGTTCAGGACGTAGGTTGAAGATTTCTTGAGATTTAATCTCATCCGATAAGTTAAAGCTTTTTAAGCTATTTCTTAGAGTTTTTCTCCTTTGATTGAAAGAAGTTTTTACTACTTGAAAAAACAACTTTTCATCACATGGTAAAGTGAAATTAGGCTTGCGAATCATTCGCATTACCCCAGATTTAACTTTAGGAGGTGGATTGAAAACATGTTCTGACACGGTAAAAAGGTATTCAACGTCATAAAAAGCTTGACATAAAACCGATAGTATCCCATAGGTTTTACTTCCTTTTTTCTCACAAATACGTTCAGCAACTTCTTTTTGGAACATACCAGAGAACTCACAAACAAATTCTCTTAACTCCAGAGCCCTGAATACAATTTGGGTAGAAATATTATAAGGGAAGTTACCAATAACTGCAAATTGTTCTCTATTAAAGGCAGTAGTTATGTCAAACTTCAGAAAGTCTTTCGCAAAAATATGATCATGGAGTTTCTCGTAGTGCTTACCCAAATACTCTACTGATTCAGTATCAATTTCAACTACAAAAGTTTCTACTGGCTTATCTAAGATATATTTGGTTAATACTCCCATTCCAGGGCCTATTTCTAAAACCTTACTATATCCATTTAGTGTTAGAGTATCTGCAATTCTTTTAGCAACATTCTCATCGGTTAGGAAGTGTTGTCCTAAATGCTTTTTAGCTCTTACTTTATCCATGTTCCTATTCTATTAAAATTCACTTATTAGTTCTAATTCTGTTTTGAATGTAAGCATTAATTCTCCAAATAGAGCTCTTGCTTGATTTTCAAATTCGTCATGATGTTGTTGGTAGTATTCTTCAAGGTGATCTTTTGATGGAGATTCAAATTGTAGAGAATATGTAGTTCCACCCATTTCCTCTTCTACTAGAACTTTTACCAATCTAGCTTTAGTAAATTTCTTGGTGTCTAACATAGCAGGAATGAAAGTGTTTTTAGTCCAATCTAACCATGCATCATGTACATTTTCATGAATATTAACTGTTATATTATATATAATCATCTTTACTTTGATTTAAAAATTAAGCTAGAAACTAGCAAGGAAAAAAAAAGCACCAAATGAAATTTTTTCGGTTTGGTGCTTTATACTATATGAAATTTGGATATTTAGTCTATGATATCAAATCCTGTATATGGACGTAATGCCTCAGGTATTACAATTCCTTCAGGAGTTTGGTAGTTTTCTAAAATACCTGCTAATACCCTTGGTAAAGCAAGTGAACTTCCATTTAAGGTATGTGCTAATTGATTCTTTCCTTCTTTATCTTTAAAACGAAGTTTTAAACGATTTGCTTGGAAAGTTTCAAAGTTAGATACCGAACTAATTTCTAACCATCTATCTTGAGCTGTAGAGAATACCTCGAAGTCATAAGTAAGAGCAGAGGTGAATCCCATATCCCCACCACAAAGTCTAAGAATTCTATAAGGAAGTTTTAATTCTTCTAATATACCTTTAATATGCTCTACCATTGTATCTAAAGCTTTGTAAGAATTTTCAGGTTTTTCAATTCTAACAATTTCTACTTTATCAAATTGGTGTAAACGGTTTAATCCTCTTACGTGTGCTCCATAAGAACCAGCTTCTCTTCTAAAACAAGGTGTATAAGCTGTACATAATACAGGTAACTCACTCTCTTGTAAGATTACATCGCGGAATAAGTTAGTAACTGGTACTTCGGCAGTAGGAATTAAGTATAAATCATCTACCGTACAGTGGTACATTTGTCCTTCTTTATCTGGTAACTGTCCCGTTCCGATTCCAGAAGCTTCATTAATTAAATGAGGTACTTGGTATTCTTTGTATCCAGCTTGGGTGTTTTTGTCTAAAAAGTAGCTGATTAAAGCTCTTTGAAGTCTTGCACCTTTGTCCTTATATACTGGGAAACCAGCTCCTGTTATTTTATTTCCTAATTCAAAATCAATTATATCATATTTCTTAGCTAACTCCCAGTGTGGTTGAGCTCCTTCATGTAATGTAGGAATATCTCCCCATTGGTGTACATTTAGGTTGTCTTCCGCATCTTTACCAGCAGGAACAATATCTGTTGGTGTATTAGGTAAGGTATACATCTTCTCCGTTAAAGATGCAGTAATACTATTTAACTCTTCATTTAATTGCTTACTCTTGTCACGAAGGTTTGAAGTAGTTTCTTTGATTTCTTCTGCTTTTTCCTTCTCTCCATTTTTCATCAATTCTCCAATACTTTTGGATAGCTTGTTGGATTCTGCTAAAACATTATCTAACTCAACTTGTGTGCTTCGTCTTCTTTCATCTAACTCCAGCACTTCCTTTAGCAAATCGGCAACATCAAGATTTCTTTTAGCCAAAGCTTTGACTACTTGCTCTTGATTCTCTCTAATAAAAGCTATCTGTAACATATTTTATAAAAAATTAATTATTAGAGCAAAGTTAGAAAAATGTTTTCTATTTTGAGAGATTTTCTTGTTTAGGTTTTAAAATTTGTATAATATGAGGCTCTATGATTGAATAAAACATGTTTTATTCTAGCTTTTAAACTTTGGATATGGTCTTTTGGTTGATAAACAAAACTTAAAAAGCTAATGTTCCCCAAAAAAAATAGGAAATACTAAAAGTAATGCTTTATTTTTGTCGACATTAGAAAAAGAAAGTAACAAAAAACAATGGATATACTAATTAAATTATCTCAATTTATTTTGAGCTTGTCCTTATTAATCATTTTACATGAATTAGGGCACTTTATACCTGCTAAGATTTTCAAGACTAGGGTAGAGAAGTTTTATCTCTTCTTCGATATTAAGTTTTCTTTATTTAAGAAGAAGATTGGGGATACTGTGTACGGTATTGGATGGTTGCCTTTAGGTGGCTATGTGAAAATTGCTGGAATGGTAGACGAAAGTATGGATACTGACCAACTAGCTGGTGAGCCTCAACCTTGGGAGTTTCGATCTAAACCAGCTTGGCAAAGATTAATTATCATGCTTGGTGGGGTTACAGTAAACTTTATTTTAGCATTTGTTATATATATAGGTATGGTATATGCTTATGGAGACTTATATATTGACAATAAAGATATAGAACATGGTGTAGTTATTCAAAGTCCAGTACTTTTAGAGGCTGGTTTACAAACAGGGGATAATATTATCTCGGTGGATGGAAAGCAGATTGATCGTTTTCACAATATTAATGAGGCTTTACTATTAGGTCATAATGTTATTGTACAAAGGGACGGTGTGCAAAAGGAGATTCAGCTACCAGTAGATTTAATCGATCAAGTAATGCAAAATAAAGGTGGTGGATTTGTAAGTCTTCGTTTACCTTTTATTGTAGGAGCTATTGAACCAGGGTCTATAAATGAGGGAGTGTTCCAAGAAAAAGATGTTATTACTCAAATTAATGGTCAAACTGTAGAGTTTTACGATCAAGTGGGACCAATACTAGAGCAATATAAAGCAAGTAAGGTACCTGTTATTGTTCAACGTGAAGGAAATTCCGTAGAAGTAATGGCAAATATAGATTCTGAGGGAAAACTTAACCTTTATTATATGCCTGGGTTAACTTTAGATAATCTAGAGAAATTAGGACTTTATACTATAAGTAAAGAGAAATATAGCTTATTAGCATCTATCCCTATTGGAATAGAAAAAGGAAAGGAACGTATCCTTAGTTACTTTAGTCAATTAAAGAAAATTGTTCAACCTGAGACTGGAGCTTATAAAGGTTTAGGTGGTTTTAAAACAATGTATGACATTTTTCCGCAGTATTGGTCTTGGGAAGTGTTCTGGAATATCACTGCAATGTTCTCAATAATGCTTGGAGTAATGAACTTATTACCTATTCCGGCTCTTGATGGAGGACATGTTATGTTTTTATTGTACGAAATGATTACTGGTAGAAAACCAAGTGATAAATTTTTAGAAAACGCACAAATGGTTGGTTTCTTTATACTTATAGGTTTGTTGGTGTATGCTAATGGTAACGATATATACAGGGCAATCTTCAGTAATTAAAAAATAATTAAAAAAAATGGTATTTGTGTTTGCAGAAATAAAAAATGATATTATATTTGCATCGCAATAAAGGTAAAACATCACCTTCCTCCTTAGCTCAGTTGGTTAGAGCATCTGACTGTTAATCAGAGGGTCCTTGGTTCGAGCCCAAGAGGGGGAGCAAAAAGCTAAATTTGATTTAGTGATTTGGATGATATACTTTCTGCAAAAGTTTTTTGTAGAAAAGGTGATGAACAATACCTTCCTCCTTAGCTCAGTTGGTTAGAGCATCTGACTGTTAATCAGAGGGTCCTTGGTTCGAGCCCAAGAGGGGGAGCAAAAAAAGCTAGACAGTTTTGTCTAGCTTTTTTTTTGCCCATACCTGAAAGGAAGAAAGCATTTTGTGCTATTAAAATAAATACTCGTATTTTATGGATTAGTATATGGTGTTTTGTGGATTTTTGTCTTTTATATATATGGGTATACATAATGTGACTTATAATAAATAGGGTAGTACTCTTGTTTAAGTCTTTGTTATTGATTTTTTGCCTGTATTGCTTGTAGAAAGTTATCTGCTTAGTAGGGGATTTGTTTTATTAGAAAATAAAAATGAGGTAAAACGCACTATGATAAACAGTTAGTTTTTTTATTGAAAAAAGAATGAAAAAAAGCATGTATAAAGTTTGGAAGTAAGGAATAAGTTTCTACTTTTGCACCCGCATTAAGCAAGACGATCTTATACAAAAAGAAGTAAAGTTACCTTTTAAAAACATTAAAGAAATTTTAAGAAAAATAAATTTGGATAATGAAAAAATAAGGTGG
>NZ_JBTXLR010000033.1:0-7529 GCF_054871685.1 Myroides sp. LJL116 | reverse complement strand
CTGTAAGAGAAGCTACTAGAAAATGGACTATGCCAGTAAGAAACTGGGGAATAATATTAGACCAATTTATGATCCTATATAAAGATAGGGTTAGACTTTAAACAAAACCTAACCCAAGCTTATTTTTTGAACTTACACACTTAAAGATACAGTGCCGAAAAAACCTTACAGTTTTTAATAGTAATCCTAAAATAGCTTTACAGTTCTAAATTCTAGTCCTGTAATTACTCTACAAAATACAATATTTTTAATATTCTTGTATTATGATTTAATAGTCTTTTACAACTTCACTGTAACTTTTTTTATAATTCTTCATTTTTTTTTGATCTCACCACTTTTTAAGTGAGCTTCTTGAGGAGTTAAATAGTCTATACTACTATGTGGTCTTTTTGAATCGTATATTTTAATAATCTTAGAAATGTTGTTTACTGCATCTTGATGATTGAGATACACTCTTTTAGGATAAAATTCATTCTTTAAGATTCCATTGACTCTTTCAGCTAGTGCGTTGTCATAAGGATTTCCACTATGAGTCATACTAATTTGAATATCATGCTCTAATAATAATTTAGTGTATTCAAAACTACAATATTCAGCACCACGGTCAGAATGATGTATTAAACTCTGTCCAGTTTGCATTGGGTTTAATGCAATAGCCATTTTAAGAGCATTTAAACAGCCGACAGCCTCTAAGGAGGGGTATAAACAATACCCACTATTTTACGCGAATAGAGGTCAGTTAAAAGACTTAAGTAACTAAATCCACTTACTGTTCTTATATATGTTATGTCACTAACCCAAACTTGATTTGACCTAGTAACTTCAAGGTTTTTAATTAGGTCAGGATAACGTTTATAAGGATGATTAGAGTTTGTAGTTCGTGCAATCTTTTTTCGACGGCGAATCAAAAGACCATGAAATCGCAGTAAATTAAAGAGCTGGTCTCTTCCTATTTTGATTATATGTTCTTCAAGTTTAGGTTCTAAAAGATGTAGAAGGTTTCTAACTCCTATAAAAGGTATATCCTCTCTAATCTCATTAACTAAACAAAGCACAATACTATTGGAGATAACCTCAGTGTTTCTCCTTGTAATTGCTTCGTAATATGCTTGTCTACTAAAGCCAAACAACCCACATAGTTTTTCTAAGCTAACTTTTGGGTGCTTGTTTTTCATAATTTGGACTGTTTGGCTCCAGACTTTTTTCTGATTTTTATCTTTAAATCCTGCTCACTAACTACAATCAAAGTATCCAAAGTTTCATTCTTCAAATTTGCTTTTTCGAGTGCTTTTTGAAGTTCTACAACTTGTTTATTAAGCTTTTTTACAACGGTTTCTTGCTCAACTGGTTTTGCCATAACTTCTTCACTTAAATTACTGAGTTTAAAAGCTAGTAAAGAATCTTCAATTACCCAAGAATTAATTGTATTACGACTTATTCCATACCTTTTTGCTGCTGAACTATTACTAAAAGCACCGGACTTTATCTCTGCAACAACCATTTGCTTTACTGATAATGGATACGAATTCCCATAGGTTTTTGATTGATCTGTTTTTTGTTCTGTCAATTTTTCTATAACTCTAACGTTTAGAAGTGTAAAGCTATTTCAGGACGAGACAACTTGAATCGAAATAAAATTTGTAATTATTCCGATGTAAAGTGAACAATTTGAGCGATACAAATAATGTCGGAATTGGCACGTTTTGAACCGAAATCACTGGCCCAAGTTAAACCGTAATATCCAATTAAAAATAACGAGCATTCTTTCAATATTTTATTGTCATAATGTTTAATAAGATAGTGTTTGAGAAGTTGATAGATAAGAAATAAATTATTTTATTCTTGAATAAAAAAAAAAAACGTTATATATTGTGTATTTTCGCACTTTAAGGAATATTTTAAAACAAAAATGCCTACAAATAAAAAATATATAGATTTATTCGCTGGATGTGGTGGTTTATCTCTTGGGCTTCATAATGCTGGAATCCAAGGGCTTTTTGCTATTGAAAAAAACTCAGATGCCTTTCAAACATTACACCATAATTTAATTGATAAAAAAAAACATTTTGATTGGCCAGATTGGCTTCCAAAATCACATCATGATATAAACAAAGTTTTGGAAAATTATGAAAGTAATTTAAAAGCACTTCGAGGAATTATATCAATTGTTGTAGGTGGCCCCCCGTGTCAAGGCTTTTCAATGGCAGGAAGGAGGAATGAAACCGATCAGCGAAATGATTTGGTGAATTCCTATATAAAGTTTGTTGATTTAGTACAGCCTGATTTAATATTCTTTGAAAATGTTAAAGGCTTTACCATGGAGTTTAAAAAAAATAAAGAAAAAGGCATAGCCTACTCTTCTTTGGTAACCCAAAAGCTTAAGGATTTAGGTTATTTTGTAAAAGGGCAATTAGTGAATTTTGGTGAATTTGGTGTTCCACAAAAAAGGACAAGATTTATTTTAGTTGGTATGAAAGAGAATATTGAAAATGCCTCACAAGAAAAAATAGAATCCTTTTTTACCCAATTGGAAGATAATTCTTTATCCTTTTTAAAAGGAAAAGGATTGTCCAAAACAACTAACTTAAAAGAAGCTATTTCAGATTTACTTAAAATTCATGGTACATTAGCTTCAGAAACACCTCGTTTTCAAGCTGGAGTCTACGGTAAAAAAGAGAGTGCTTACCAAAAGTTAATGCGTAAAAATATAAGAAAGAACACACCAGATAGCCATCGATATGCGAAACATTTAACAGAAACGATTAATCGTTTTCAAATAATTTTAGATTTATCAGTTAACAGAAGGAATTACGATTTAAGTAAACAAATCAAAGATGAGTATAATTTAAAAAAACATACTATAATTCCTTTGTGTGCAGAGAGTAAAAGCCCTACGATAACTACTTTACCTGATGACTATATACATTATAATGAGCCTCGCATCTTAACTGTAAGAGAATATGCGCGTATACAAAGTTTTCCAGATTGGTATGAGTTTAAGGGTAAATACACTACAGGAGGAAAACTACGAGTGAAAGAAGTACCACGTTATACACAAGTTGGAAATGCTATTCCTCCTCTATTTGCAGAGCAAGTGGGGTTAATATTAAAATCATTCTTCTAAATATTATGTCTGAGAAATTAGAATTTAAAGTTAGTTCAGCATTAAAGAATATTGTTGGACGAGATCTAATAGAAAATGATAATGTAGCTGTTTTTGAGTTAGTTAAAAACTCATATGATGCAAGGGCTCGAAATGTCATTATAAATATCAAACCAGATTCGATAATTATATCCGATAATGGTAAAGGAATGGACTTAGGTGATATTAAAGAGAAATGGTTATTCTTAGCTTTTTCAGCGAAAAAGGATGATTCTGAAGATGGGGATATAGATGATCTCTTTAGAGATATAGTTAAAGATAGACAACACTTTGCAGGAGCGAAGGGAGTTGGAAGGTTTTCAGCTGATAGACTCGGTAGATATCTTAAAATGACAACAAAAAAAGTAAAATCCGTCAATTGTGAAGTGGTTTCTATAGACTGGAGCCTATTTGATGAAAATCAGAACGCAACGTTCACTAGTATTGACGTAGAACATAGTACCGTTGAATTTACTAACCAATTTCCCTCTTCAAAAGAACACGGAACTATTATAGAAATTAGTGGTTTACATAAATTATGGACTAGAGAAGAACTACTTACTCTTCGTCGATTTTTAGAGAAGCTTATAAATCCATTTGGAGATCTTACTAATTTTTCAATCCAAATAGAATGTGAAAGAGAAGCCTTATCTGACTCTAGAGAAAAAGAGGAGACTAAAAAAGTAAACGGATTAGTAAAGAACACTGTTATCGAAGTCCTTTCATTAAAAACGACTCGATTAGATCAGTATACTGAAGGAGAGTATATCTATACTCAAATCTATGATAGAGGAACTTTAATGTATAAAATTAGAGAAAGGAACCAATATGATTTACTAGATAATTTTAATGTATCTATTCTGTTCTTAAATAGTTCCGCTAGAAACATGTTTACTAGAAGAATGGGGATTCGATCATTAGAGTATGGTTCACTCTTTTTATATAAAAATGGCGTAAGAGTTTTACCATATGGTGAAAATGGCGACGATAGTTGGGAATTAGATAGACGAAAACAACAAGGTCATTCTAGATATTTAGGAACACGTGATATTTTAGGACAAATTTCAATTGTGACAAATAATCACGAACAGTTCAAAGAGACATCAAGTCGTGATGGAGGATTGATTAATACATCAGGTGCTAAGGAGATTAAAGAATTGTTCAAAGACACCTCTCGTAAATTAGAAAGATATGTAGTGGGGGTGTTGTGGGGAGGTAATTTTCTGCAAGAAAACTATTTCACCGACAAAAATTATGTAGGATTGTTTCGAGATGATTTAAAAACAGATCAAGATAATTATGAGAATAACAAAGTTGCACTTAATAACGTTGGAAGTAGAATAGATTATACTCAAATAATAAAAGGGTTAGCTCAAGATGAATCTATTGAAATATTAGATTTTAATAAAGAAATGATACAGTTCTTCGCTGAGGAATTAAATATTGTCAAGTTAGATATTCTTAAAGATTTGAATGAGATAGCCTTAAAGACCAATGATACAGTGTTAAAATCAGAGGTAACTAAATTGACTACTAAAATTCTTAAAGAAAAGCAAAGAAGAGAAGAAGCAGAAGAAAGAGAAGAAAAAGAAAGAAAAAAGAGAATTGAGGCAGAAAAAAAAGTAGAAGTTGAAAAACAAAAGAGAGAGGAAGCCGAAAGAAAACATAGAGAAGAAGAAGAAAAGAGAAGAAAGGCTGAGTTTGAGGCAGAAAGAAAAGAAAAAGAAAGAGCTTTAGCTGAACTAGCAAAAATTAGAGCTGAGCAAAAAGCTAAAGAAGAGGCAGAAAAGCACAAAGATGTAGCAGATAAGTTAGATATTGAAACTAAGAAAAATCAATATTTAAATTCAACTAGAAAAACTTTGAGTGATGATGCAGAGCAGTTGATACACTCTATTGATCTATATGTAGGAAATGCTTCTACTTATGTAAATGAATTGTTAATTTCAGATATTGATAATAAGAGTAAAGAGAAAGTTTATTCCATTAAAAATAATATAGACAAGGCTTTAAAAATATCACAAATCATAATTAAATCTAGCTTTGATTATAAGCATACAAGTTTAAGAATTAATTTACCAATGTATATCAAGGAATATTTAGATGATATTAAAATTTCAAGACCAAAACTAGATATTGATATTTTAAATCTATTTGATAAGTATTATTTACTTAATCCTATTGATATAGATATTATTTTAGATAATTTAATCTCAAATTCTATTAAAGCAAAAGCTACAAAAATATTAGTAGAATTTGAAAAGAGTGATAATAAAATCATTGTTATGTATTATGATAATGGCTCTGGTATACCAGAAAAACTAGTCAATAATTCAAATGCAATTTTTGAATTAGGTGTTAGAGAATCTACTGAAAGAGGTTCAGGAATAGGTATGTTTGATGTTAAAAAAAGAGTTGAAAATATAAAAGGTAAAATTGAATTTGCTGGAAATAATTTAAAATTAAAAGGAGCAGCATTTAAAATAGTAATATAAATATGGCATCAAGTGATAGAATACCCTTAAATTACCTTGTATTTGATGATGATAATGAAGCTGAAAATCAATACAACGCAAATATTATTATTAGGGGTTATAATTGTAATTTAATATTTATAAACCCTCAAGACTTCTATTGTGCGGAAAGTAATATCTTTAAAATAGAAGAGTTTAAAGATAAAATTAAAGAAAAGACTAAAGACATTAATATAAATCTGATAATTTCTGATTGGAATATACTAGACGCCGTTGAGGATTTTCAAGGTATTGTTGGCTGGGATATTATCGAGTATACTATTGAAGCAAAAGAAAAATTAAAAACAAGGCCTTATTTAATTTACTCTTCAGATATTCAAAACGCATCTAATTATATATTGGGTAAAATTTCAAAAGAGATAAAAAAAGTTGAAGGCAGTGATAAAGATCTAGAAAGTATCCCTTCTCTTGAATTTATTAAACGTATTCTAGAACTTAAGGTTAAATTTTGTCACAGAGATGCGCAAAGGTATAGTGAAGTTATTACATTATTAAAAGCCTCGAGTACCATATCTAACATAGTGTTAGATAGTATATTTAAATATGGAGAAAATATTGTATATACTGGTAATCAATATTATGATGGGAGAAAAATTTCTGATTTAGTAGATGGCCCAACACCCAACGATAAAGGTTTAAAATTTATTCGTGAATTTATCGATTTATCAATTGCAAATTATACTGAAATAATTAATAGATGATATTGATACATGCACTAGATGAAACAACTAAATTCCTATCAATATTTGAAAGGGATTTTAAAGATAATTTATTGATTTTTAACGCTAACGATGACTCTGAGAAGGAAGTGTTGAGTAGACTACAAGATTTATCAAACATTTCTACAATAGTTTTTTTAGGACATGGTCATTCTTCAGGTTTATATACTCCAGAAATTGAAAAAATTTACCCTAAAAAAATATTTATTAATAAAGATAATGGAGATGTTATTCTTAACAATAAAAACGTAATACTACTGAGTTGTAATTCCAATCAATTTATAAATAGTCTAACCACTTTTAATGAAATTATTGGTTTTGGAAATATAATTAGTTCAGAAAGAGAAATAAGTATTGAGGCTGACGTTACCGGAACCAGGAGAAATTTAGATGAAAACGATATAGAATTTTTTAATGCAACGTATTGTAATGCAGTAATTCAGAGTTTGTTATTATTTAAAAAAGGAATAATATTGTTTAACAAAATTCCTCAGTATATCGAATTCTTCATTAATAAAGAAATTAATTCTATACTAAGGAAAAAAGATATAAAAAATAGTATCGACATTGCACGCTTGTTATTTGAGTTTAGAAATGAAATGGTCTATAAGGCAAAGTAAGGGATAATAAAAAGAGAAATCTAAGTTCGATGAAATAAATACGGAGTTGCATTATTTAGTGAAACTTCTTCAGCAAATGAAGTTTGTTATAAACAGCAAGCTTTTTTAAGATCCTAATCAGATTAAGCTACCTTTAGGTGTTTAACCTGAAGTTCTACAAGAACAAGTGAAGGATGTAATTAAACAAGGTATTGCTTATTCTATAGCTATGAAAAAGCATTGTAAGTTGCTAGCCTTTCAAGACACTTACTTGTGGGAGAAATAGAAATTAAGTCAATTTGTCTCGTCCTGAAAAAACCTTACAGTTTTTAATAGTAATCCTAAAATAGCTTTACAGTTCTAAATTCTAGTCCTGTAAGGCACTGTATCTTTAAGTGTGTAAGTTCAAAAAATAAGCTTGGGTTAGGTTTTGTTTAAAGTCTAACCCTATCTTTATATAGGATCATAAATTGGTCTAATATTATTCCCCAGTTTCTTACTGGCATAGTCCATTTTCTAGTAGCTTCTCTTACAG
>NZ_JBTXLR010000032.1:0-8775 GCF_054871685.1 Myroides sp. LJL116 | reverse complement strand
GTTTTGCCATATTTACTTGAATTACTTATACTAATTTAAGTATATTGGATTGTAATTCAAATAATTATAACGGTGTTTTTTACTTAAAAATACAAAAAAGGGGCTATCTCATTTGAGACAGCCCCTTTTTTTATTACTTTTTTTTTCTAATTTCCTTTTTTGCCAAATACTTTACGTAAATTTAGTAGTCTATTAGAATACTATTGGCTTATGTTTATTGCTACTCAATACGATTGGTTTATTTATGTTGAAATCATCTATTTTCTTCTAGCAATTGCCGTGTCCGTTCGTATTATATACGATACTAATTCTATATCCAAAACCTTAGCATATTTATTATTGGTTTTTTTCGTGCCAATTCTGGGTATGATTTTCTATTTCTCTTTCGGTATCAATTATAGGAAGAGAAAGATGTATTCTAAGAAACTACAACGTCATGAAGATTTCCAAGACAGATTAGCCGCTAAAGTAAAGCACTTCAATGAGCACACCACTAAAGAGGTAAATCAGGTTATTGAAAACAATAAGGCATTTATTTCTCTTTTATCAAGTGATGCTTTAGGAGAAAATCCTTTGCTTGTAAATAACAAGGTGGATTTATTGGAAAACGGAGAATCTTTCTTTGAAGCTCTTTTAAAGGATTTAAGGCAAGCAAAACAGCATATCCATATAGAGTACTATATTTTTGATAATAGTCAAATAGGGCATCAAATTGCGGATATATTAGTAGATAAAATTAAACAAGGAGTAGAGGTTCGTTTTATCTATGACGATTTTGGCAGTAGAAGTATACGCAAGAGTATTGTCAAAAGACTAAAAAAGGCGGGCGGACACGTTTTTCCTTTTAATAAAGTTATTTTATTGGCTTTGGCTAATCGTCTAAATTATAGGAACCATAGAAAGATTGTTGTAATAGATGGCTATATTGGCTATACTGGGGGGATCAATATATCGGATAGATATGATAATAGGATGAATCAAAAGAATGATTTTTTCTGGCGAGATACCCATATGAAAATAACCGGTAGTGGAGTATATGGATTACAGTATGTTTTTTTGACAGATTGGAATTTTTGCAGCAAAGAATCCATTACCTTTAATAGTAAGTATTTCCCAAGTATGAAGGATTTGGATTTACCTATTTTACCTTTACAAGTAGTGGCTTCAGGCCCTGATTCTGATGTACCTTCTATTTTGTATAGCGTGATTGAAGCCATTAGTCAGGCCAAAGAAGAGGTATTGATCACTACGCCTTATTATATACCAGATGAGTCCCTGCAATTGGTTATTAAGATGGCAGCTTTAAGTGGTAAGAAAGTGAAAATGATTCTACCTGGAATTACGGATTCTTTGATAGTTAAATGGGCATCCGAGTCTTATTTTCAAGAACTATTAGAAAATGGAGTAGAAATTTACTTATATAAAAAGGGATTCATCCATGCTAAGACTATTGTAACGGATCAAGATATATGTTGTGTTGGTACATGTAATTTAGATCATCGTAGTTTTGATTTGAATTTTGAAGTCAATGTTTATGCTTATGACCCAAGTTTAGCCCAGCAAATGAGACAAATGTTTTATAGAGATTGCCAAGATTCTCTAAAATTAGATATACAAAGATGGAATAAACGTTCCTCCTGGCAGAGATTAAAGAATAATTTTATTCGATTGTTAGCTCCTTTACTTTAGAAAAAAGTACATTTAATCTGCATTGTGTATTTTAAATTTTTTCTAAGTCATTTAAAGGCCTTAAATTTGTTATGTATACACAATTGCAAAAGAGAAAATATTCTCAAGTGTAATTTGTGCATATTTTTTGTTAGTAGAAATTGATAAATATCCTATTATGAATTTACATTTTATCTATAAAGATTATATTACTCATCAACACCCTTTACCAAACGATTATCAAGGTAAGGTGGTTACTACAGTTATAGAATCTCGTGCCAATAGTACCGATGCTAAAGCTAGTGTTTTATATATCCATGGATTTAATGATTACTTTTTTCAGTTTCATGTAATGAAGTATTTTAATTCAAATGGCATCAATTTTTATGCATTGGATTTACGCAAATGTGGTCGCTCACTTTTAAAAGGACAAGCACCTAATTACTGTAAGAGTTTAAGAGAGTATTTTGGAGATATTGATTATGCCCTAACTATGATGCATAAGGACCATAAGAATACCAATATATTTTTGCTTGGGCATAGTACAGGAGGATTGCTTGCTACTTATTATGCTAAGTTTGGATTACATCGTCCTTTAGTTAAGGGACTGATTTTGAATTCGCCTTTTTTTGATTTCAATTTACCTTTTTATGTAAAACCTTTTATTGCTTCTGTATCTAAGAAGAATTTTAAAAAGGATGCATTTTCCTTTATGCAAGGACTGCCATCTATTTATGGGGAGAGTTTACATAAGGATTATAAAGGGGAATGGGATTATAACTTAAACTTTAAGCCCATTACACCTTTTGTTAATTATTATGCTTGGATTCTTGCAGTAAATAGAGCACAGGAGGTAATACAAGAAAAACCTAATCTTGGTAATTTACCTATTTTACTACTAAGAAGTAGTCAAAGTAGTAATCCACGTAAAAGCAGTAAAGATACTTTTGAAAGTGATGCAGTATTAAATGTTAAGGATATATCCAAAATAGGTAAGAAAATAGGAGATTGCGTTACAGAAGTAGTCGTAGATAAGGCTTTACACGATGTGTATTTATCTGCTTCATCTATACGTGAAAAAGCTTTAAAGGCAAGTGTTGATTTTATATATTCTCATATATAACTTTTATAAAGTAGATAGGGCCTACTACCATTTGGTAATAGACCCTATCAATAATAATTGAAAAATTAAATATGTATTTAGAATAACCCTCCTCCAGAAGAAGATTGTTGTTGGTTATTCTCTCTTGCTTTTCTAGCCATAGCTCTACCTTTTCCACCACCAAAGCTGTAGTTAACTCCAATGTAAACACTTCTGCTGTTCCAAGAAAACTCTCCTTGGTTTTCAAAAGGATATTGGCTTGTAAATCTGTATTTCATTGTATTGAAGATATCGTTTAAACGCATACTAATACTTAGTTTGTTATTTAATAGAGAATAACGTGCTCCAAAATCTATTTTATGCATTTCTTTATTTTGTCCAGTAATGGATTTCATAGGTCCTCTGAAGAAACCAAATAAATTGAAACGCAATTTATTTGTTGCCTTAAAGTTTGCATTCAATCTAGCATTAAAAGAGTTTACGTTGATTTCCCTTTTAATAAACTCAAATTCATTGTTACTTGGGTTTAAGTAAGAAACAAGTCCATTTTGTTTAATACTCGATAAATCAATTGCAGGTTGAATATCTAACCATGGTCTTAATTTTAAATTAGCTGATAATTCAAAACCATAAGACGAGCTTTTATCAAAGTTATCGTAGGTCATAAGTAAAGCATTCGGGTTTTCATTCTCAGGATCGTCCAATATAATTTGGTTGATTTCATCATTGATTTGTCTGTAGAATACTCCCCCAGTAATAGAACCTGTGGTTCCTAGAATACGCGTATAATTTAACTCTAATGAATTAGTAAATTGTGGTCTTAATTCTGGGTTTCCTGTAGAGGTTAAAGTAGGAGTAGAGAACTGACGAATAGGTCTTGTTTGCCAAACTCCAGGACGGTCTACTCTTCTGCTATAACTCAATTGTAACATATCATTGGTTGTAAAATCATATCCTAAAAAGGCAGATGGGTATAAGGTTACATAGTCATCGGAAAAGTCTTTTTTACCATTTAATTTAGAAGTTACTTTATAACTTTCCACACGAGTACCTACTTGGTAAGAAAACTTATCTAGTTTTTGGCCAAAGGTCACATAACCAGAGTAAATATTATAGTCATAATTATATCCTACTTGACGCTGATCTACTGGAATCATTGGATTATCTAATTGATCCGAGTAATTCTCTGTACGCGATAGTTTGCTCTCTAGTCCTAATTCAAGTTTTGTTTTTTCATTGATAGGTTTTACGTAATCTATATTGATAGTAGTTAAACTTCCTTTACTCAAAGTAGCATCTGTATAGGTGTAAGATGGAGAATTAGTAAAATCATTTTGATAATACCCATTAGAGGTACCTTTATTATCATTATAATTAACCTCTACATCCAAATTATGTCCATTTTCATCAAAAAGATGTTTATAAGCTAAGTTGTATGAGCTATTTCTATTGTTGCTCTTATAATTAGAGGTTTGATAAATATTTTCAAAATTTGCGTCTGGGTATAAGTTTTCTGTGTATACATCCGTTGGACCATTATATTTACTTTGATTGGTATAAAAGGATAAAGTATTTTTATCGTTTATATTATAATCTAACCCAACTTTATAAAGGTAAGATCTGTTTTTACTCTCTACATCTACAAGTTGTGTTGAATTTTGATCTGTTCTATAAATTTCTCCTTTATTGGTTGACTTACCTAGAGAGTTGTTTGCATTGGCAAAGAAGTTTATTTTATTTTTTCTATAGTTAAGGTCAATAGAGTTTGTATTGCTAGCATGTTTAGAAAGTGTAACACCACTATTTACTGTTGCATTAAAACCATCATTTGTTTTTTTATGCAATACTATATTGATAATACCACTCATTCCCTCTGGGTTGTATTTTGCACTAGGACTAGTGATTAATTCAATACTCTTAATGGAACCCGATGGAATTTGCTTAAGTACTTGATCAGAGGATAAGTTGGTAGGTTTACCATCCACTAGTACTCTTACATTGGTGTTTCCTCTTAGAGAAAGGTTACCATCTTGGTCTACATTAACTGAAGGAATATTGTTCATAATCTCCGAAGCTGTAGCTCCAACAGAGGCTAGATCTTTTCCAACATGAATAACTTTTCTGTCTATTTTTTGTTCTATGGTAGACTGCTCTGCTATTATTTCAACATCATCTAAAGTCACTGCGTCCTGCTGTAGGTATATTTTTCCTAGGTCTACTACTTTAGAGTCAATTGTTATTTGTTCTTCTTTTGTAAGATATCCTATAAATTGTACCTCAAGGGTATACTTGTTATTTGGAGCTTCTAATTGAAACTGTCCATTGTCATCGGAAAGAGTTCCAGTGACAACCTGATCTCCTATCTTTAATGCTATTGTAGCATAAGGAATAGCTTCTTGTAATTCATTATCATAAATATTTCCTTTTACAATGGACTTATTTTGAGCCAAGGTAGAAAAAGAGATAAAGACAAAGAATAATAGGTTTACATAAGTTTTCATACTTTGATTTATTAAAGTTTTTCAATGGTTAGGTCTTATTCTAATAGTCTTGTAAAAACATGTTTTGTTACACATTTTTTACTTTCTTTTTTAAAAGCATATAAAAAAAAGATAAAGTTTAGAATTTAAAGTGGGAGTTTTCTGAGTGTAAAACATTGTATTTTAAGTCGTTGTGTTGTTTGTTTTTTTGTAGATATATTTACACCCCTTTTCATGAAAAAAAATAAAGAACAACACTGTAAGTCTTTATTAGATTGGAAGTATATAAAAAAACAAGTATTTTAATCACGGGACAACAATTAGTTAGAAGCTCTTAAATAATAGGATATCCTTTATAGGGACCTTAAAGTGTTAGAAAGAATACTTTTCTTAAGACATCTATTTTAATAATACTATTGTTGTATCCGTTCAAAAAATGTATTTTTAGCTTATAAAATATAAAAACATGGAAAAACAAAATAATATAGCCATTTTGGTGGATGGGGATAATGCGCAGGCTAAGCTATTAATTCATGTCTTAGAAGAGGTATCTAAATATGGTAAAGTTACGATTCGTCGAATTTATGGAGACTGGACTACACCTCAAATGAATAGTTGGAAAGAAATTCTAAATGACTTATCCTTTTCGCCTATCCAAAAATTTAGCTATACTACAGGTAAGAATTCTACGGATAGTTCTTTAATAATTGATGCGATGGATATTTTACACGATCAGATGGTAGATGGCTTTTGTATTGTCTCTAGTGATAGTGACTATACTGGTTTGGCAAAGAGAATTCGTGAGTCTGGTATTTTTGTAATGGGTGTTGGAGAAAAGAAAACACCTAATGCCTTTGTACAATCCTGTGAAATATTTACTTACGTTGAAACTTTAATGCCTAAGAGTAAGGAAAAAAGTAAGGTAAGTAACAATAAGAAAAATACGGCTAACGAAGAGGACGATACTAAGTTGTTAACCAAGAAAGAATATAACTTAATTGATAGAGCTTTTGAAATGTCAGTAGGAGAAGAAGTAGAAGCGTTCATTTCTACTGTGGGAGGAAATTTAAGAAAGCTAAATCCTAGTTTTGATGCGCGTTATTATGGTTTTAAGAACTTAACAGAGCTATTTAAGCATTTAAAAACCTATGAAGTAATTAATAATAATGTCAAGGGCTTAAATCACCCATTAGTAAAAAAAATATAAACAAATCTAAAGTTCGCAAGGCTAAAGCCTAGCGGACTTTTTTGTTTTATTAATAGTTAAGTAGGGGATTGTTTCTGAACTATTAGGGCAAAATGCAGAAATGTTTGTGATATTATTTATATTTGTAGGATAACCTTAAAAAGAAAATAGATGAGAATAATTTATATAGCTGCTGTATTTCTTAGTTGTAGCTTAATGTTTTCCTGTGATAAATCTAAAACAGACAATGTTCAAGATACACAGGTAGTGGTACAAACTCCAAGAGAGTCTGTGGATAAGTTTGCTGATATTGAAGTATTGGAATATCAAATACCAGGATGGCAAGAATTGAGTCTTAAGCAACAAGAATATGTATATTATTTAACTCAAGCAGGCTTAGCAGGTAGGGATATTATTTGGGACCAGAACTATAAGCATAACTTAAAAATAAGAAGAGCTTTAGAGAATATCTACCAAAACTATAATGGAGATAGAAGCAATAAGGATTGGGAGAACTTTGAAGTATATTTAAAGAGAATATGGTTCAGTAATGGGATTCACCATCACTATTCTAATGATAAAATTAAGCCAGAATTTACTTCTGCTTATTTCAACGACTTACTTACTTCCACTCAAACTAACTTAGACCCTGAAGTAGTAGCTATATTATTTAATGATCAAGACAGTAAAAAAGTTAATTTAGATCCTTCTAAAGATTTAGTAAAAGATAGTGCTGTTAATTTCTATGGCTCTGATGTGAGTGAGAAAGAAGCAGAAACTTTCTATGCTCAGATGAAAAGCCCAGATCCGCTTAGACCATTATCTACGGGGCTAAACAGTAAGTTAGTAAAAGTGGACGGTGTTTTACAAGAGAAGGTATATAAAAGTGGTGGTTTATACGGACAGGCTATCGATCAAATTATTTATTGGTTAGAAAAAGCTAAAGGTGTAGCAGAGAATGCCCAACAAGCCGAAGCTCTTTCTTTATTAATCGAGTTTTACAAAACAGGTGACTTGCAAACCTGGGACCAATATAATATTGCTTGGGTTGGTGCTACCCAAGGAAATATTGATTACAATAATGGATTTATCGAAGTTTACAATGATCCTTTGGGACATAAAGGTTCTTTTGAGAGTGTAGTACAGATTACCGATTTTGATATGTCTAAGAAAATGGCTGTGTTATCCGAGCAAGCACAATGGTTCGAAGATAACTCTCCATTAATGCAAGAACATAAGAAAGAAAATGTTGTAGGAGTTACTTATAAAACCGTTATAGTAGCAGGAGAGGCAGGAGATTCTTCTCCAAGTACACCAATTGGAGTTAACTTACCTAATGCGGATTGGATTAGAGCAGAATATGGCTCAAAGTCTATTTCTCTTGGTAATATTATTGATGCCTATAACAGTCAAAGCTCTTCAGATAGATTACAAGAGTTTGTCCATGATCCACAAGAGTTAGAGTTAGCTATTAAATATGGACAACAAGCCGATAAGTTACATACAGCCCTACACGAGGTTGTGGGACATGCATCGGGTCAAATAAACCCTGGAGTTGGCCAACCTAAAGAGACCTTAAAAAGTTATGCTTCTACCTTGGAAGAAGGAAGAGCTGATCTAGTTGGTTTATACTATTTATATAGTCCTAAATTAGAAGAATTAGGTTTAGTGGAAGATTGGGAGGCAGTTGGTAAAGCAGCCTATGATAATTATATTAGAAATGGCTTAATGCTACAACTAGTACGATTAGAACCGGGTGCTGACATTGAAGAGTCTCATATGAGAAATCGTCAATGGGTGAGTGCTTGGGTAATGGAAAAAGGACAACAAGATAATGTCATCGAAAAAGTAACCAAAGATGGTAAGACTTACTTCAATATTACCAATTATGATAAGCTTCACGATTTATTTGGACAATTACTTAGAGAAACACAGCGTATTAAAAGTGAAGGAGATTTCCAAAGTGCAAAAAATCTTGTGGAAAACTACGGTGTTAAAGTAGACCAAGACCTACATAAGGAAGTCTTAGAAAGAAATGCTAAGTTTAATTCAGCTCCTTATAGAGGATTTGTAAATCCTATTATCGTACCTGTGATAGATAAACAACAGAAAATTACTTCTTTTGAAATTATTCAACCAGAAAGTTTCTCTAGTCAAATGTTGCAGTATGCAAAAGACTATAGTTTCTTACCAGATGAAAATTAGAAATACAAAGGGGCTGTCTCAAATGAGATAGCCCCTTTTTTGTATTTTTAAGTAAAAAACACCGTTATAATTATTTGAATTACAATCCAATATACTTAAATTAGTATAAGTAATTCAAGTAAATATGGCAAAAC
>NZ_JBTXLR010000031.1:0-9002 GCF_054871685.1 Myroides sp. LJL116 | reverse complement strand
CTGTAAGAGAAGCTACTAGAAAATGGACTATGCCAGTAAGAAACTGGGGAATAATATTAGACCAATTTATGATCCTATATAAAGATAGGGTTAGACTTTAAACAAAACCTAACCCAAGCTTATTTTTTGAACTTACACACTTAAAGATACAGTGCCACTATAAATATTTAATCAATTCTATCCCCATTTTCATCATAGTCTAATCTATGTTTAATTTCCCCTTCATTATAAATTATAAAGGCTTTTTTACTTCCATTTTCATAAAATGACTTAAAATAAGTTCTCATCCCATTTTCAAAAGTTATTTCTGAACGAATGTTTCCGTTTTCATAGTAATAAGTATGATGCTCACTAAAAAAAGAAAAATTTATTCGACCTCTTAACTTTCCACTATCATAATAATATAGTTGCTCACCATCTTTATTTCCATTGTCATAATTTTCCTTTGAAATTAGTATACCCTTATTATTATACTGTCTTTTTAAACCCTGGAGTTTTTCTTCCTGCTGATAATTTGCTTCTGATTGTAATGTTCCATCTTTATAATAGTATTTAGAAGGTCCCATTTTTACACCATTAAAAAAGCACTCTTCAGCCTTGACATTTCCATTCTCATAATAAGTGGTAACTAATTCGTAGTTAACACCATTGATTTTAATAAAATTTTTCATGATACCTAATTTTATAAATACCGTTTTCTAATTCTTTCTTTAATCTTTTAATGTAAAAAAATCTAAGTTTTAATCCCTATGAGTCTTGAAAAGAAACTTTTACTCCTTAAGCTAAAAATGCTATACATTAAAGTTATTATCTCGGTTAGATAATCTCCTTATCTCTACAGTGAGTCGCGTGTTAAAACCCAATACTTCACCAAGATAATATATCAACTCTAAGAAAGTTTGCCACAATATTCCTTTGCCCTAAATATTCTTTTTAACAAACTATATATATGATACTTATAAAGTTACATAAAAGCGTATAGCTAAATTAAATATGAACTTTATAGACACTCACTGTATAGCTTAGTTTCTTTATTTCTTGTTGATCTAAAATGAAAAAATCTGCCGTTTTTTTATCTATATCTAAATTATATACCCTATAAATAAAAGTATTACTATTGTTGTTTAAAAAACTATGTTCACTAGAACTTAAATAAAAAGGGCTTCTTTGGTCCTTTACTGTAGTCTTTACTTCGATAAACATTTTTTCTCCATGACTATCATAAGCTAGAATATCATAGCCTAATCCATCACCTACTTCCTTGGAAGAATGCTTTACCTTTTTACCTAACTGTTGCAAATAATTCAAAACTATTTCTTCCCCAATTTCACCAATAATACGTAGAAAATTATTTTGTTCTATATAATCAAAATCTTTTACGACGTTAGAATTTTCTTTAAAAGAATCATTACTTGGACTTACTAAACTCCTATAAACAGGTGCATTTCCTTCCTTTAAAAAAAATTCCTTACTCTGCCACACAGCAGCATTAATCTGTTTTTTAAGATATAAGCCTTCTTCAAATCCAGCAACAAAAGCACAATTACAACACTTATGCCTACCTGAACCTGCTTGATTGAATTCAAGTGCACTAAGTAACTTGGTTGGTACTAATGACTTTTTGTCTTTGCAGTGTTCTTTTTCTTCATTAGAAAATAATGATAAAAATGAATCATAGTCTTTATATATACCTGAACAGCCTAAATCATACCCCAAATGATAGGCACACGTAACACAACGATGCCTACCACCTCCAGCTTGACTATGATGCAATTCCTCTAAAAACGAAGTTTGTAATTCTTTATTATGACCACAGTCTTCCAAAACCATTCCTATTTAATATTATGCTGAAAAGAAGCCTTTTACACTATAATCTAAAAAGCAATACTCTCTTCAAGGTTAATCCTTTCAATAAAATCTTCAATTGTAGTTAAATTAAATAAATTAGGGATAATTCCATAGGCTTCTTCTAATTTATTTTTTGCATTATTCCATCCTTGTCCATCTGTAATCCAAACAAACTCATAACCGGGTACTTGATTAACTTTTAATGCTATATCTGAATACGCTCTTGCGATCTCATTTAATTTAGAGCCTCCAGTATTGTAGTAGTTTGTTTCAATTAAGAAAGTAGTTGTTTTTGTTTTAATCACAAAATCAAATCGCTTAACATCCACTCCAAAACTCAAAATAGCAGGAAACTCATCGTTATTGACTTCTGCCCTATAGATAATATCAGCTTTATCAAAGAAAAGAGAAACGGCTTTAGACATATTATCACCTCCCCTATTCTTTCTAGCATTTGTATCTAAACCTACTTCTATACCAAAAACATAATCAACCAAATTAGTTACATCCTTATTATAAAATACTTCAGCTAAACCAGTTTCATTTAGGTAATCTAATATCATCATTGGAGATGTAAAATAGGATTCCACAAAAACAATATGACCATCTTGGTTAAAAGTTTTAGCTTTCTTATTTTTTCTAATAGCAATTAATATATCCAATACCTCAAATGCTTTAGGATTCTCTTTAAAGACATCTTCAATTGCTTCCAATAAATTATCTTTTCCGATTAAATAGTTTAATTGATTTAGTTTAATGGAAATCTTATTTACATTAGCTCTAACTTTCTTAAAATCTGTAAAATAATCCAGTGTAGCATTAGTCTCGGTTAACTGAGATAAAAAAAGATTAAAATTTTTGGCCATTTTATAAATAATTATTAATTAATAACTCATTAATTTTTCCCCTTCCACTTCCTTTAGCATTTATAGATCTACTTGCCGATACGCGTTCTATAGTATAACTTTTATATAAATCATCAAAAAAGTCATCCTCTGAATTAGCTGCTTTCACATCTGAATTACTAAGCATCCATTTAAAGCCTCTTTCAGATATAGTGTCACAGAATTCTTTTAAGCGTATTTGCTCTGTATCGTTAAAGTCACCTTTTGCATATGAATTAAAGCTAGAAGTGTTAGAAAGAGGTCTATAGGGAGGATCAAAGTAAAAGAAGACGTTCTGTTCGTTTACTGATTTTAATACTTCTTGATAATCTCCATTAAAGAGTTCTACTCTTTGTAGAATTTGGCTCACTGCACGTAAATTACTTTCATTAAGGATAGCTGGAGTTTTACTACTGCCAATCGGCACATTATATACCCCTTTCCCATTAACTCTATAAAGTCCGTTAAAGCAGGTTTTATTTAAGAAAATAAATAAACTAGCAATTTGTAAATCGCTCCTCTCTTTATCATTATATAAGGCTCTTTTTCCTAAGAAATAAGAAGTACGCTCATCTTTATCTTCAACAAATCGATGATATTCATCCTGTAGTTTTCTTAATTCCTCAATAAGTACTTCCACATTTTCTTTAATCATCCTATAAGTTGTAATTAAATCTGAATTCACATCATTAATAATTGCTCTTTTTATATTAGGATATTTATTAAGAACATAAAAGAATAATGCTCCACTACCAACAAAAGGTTCGATATATACTACGTCTTCACTTGTAAAAGATTTTGGAAATCTACTTTCGATTTCTGGTATTAACTGTGTTTTACCTCCTGCCCACTTCAAAAAAGGCTTTGCCTCTACACTCATTCTATTTTTTGTTTTATTTATGGCAAAAGTATAAATTATTTACTTGACTAAAGAATTGGATTTGTCATATAAAATAACGTGAAGAAAACGATAAAATAAAATCATAATGATTTAAAGCAATTATGTTTATTATAAGACATAAGATTATTTAAAATTGATTATCCAAGTATAATTAATCTTTAAATAATAAATGATATTATATATTAATACAGACATATTTGACTTTTTGTATTTTGTCAAATGGATTTCCTTAATAAAACCATTTAATTCTAATACTTTATAGGTTTTCCTGATAGTTACCATTCTTATCCATTGTCATTAAAACATTTCTATACCCAAACTATTTGTTTAATTTTCTGACATTACCAAAATGAAGGTACCCGTAAGAGTTGTCTATTCCTACTGAAATAAAGGCCTTTACTTTATCGAATTTCAAATCATCTATAATATACATTCCCGCAGGTACAAAATAATGAGAAACAACAAAATATACCGTGTCACTTGAGGAAAACATGCCTTCAAAAATATAACTATTTATATCTCTATAACTAGTAGCTCCAGTAAAAATAATATAAGCATCCTGGGGGCAATTAATTACCTTTACTAAAGAATTTCTATTTCTGTCTTTACGCTGAACTGAATGATATAGCTTAATATCTATGATTGTATTTTTATCTAAATTTAAATTATTAAGGTTTTCTAAAAATAAATAATAAGATTGCAAGTCAACAAAGTCTAAATATACTTTATTAATGAACTCATGTTTTTTTTGGTCATATATATTTCATTCTTATGACTCTCCAATTACCTCAATCGGATCTATTATTATCATTCATTTTTAGTTATAATCGTATCCATTTTCGACCCTTTACTATAAGGTACCTTAGCTGAAGGTACAAGTTTACTAGATTCTCTCAAATGAGTGTCCTGATCGTCAAAGAAAATATGAGCTCCGAATGCCTTTAATACTTTATCTTTCGCAATTCCTCCTAAAAAGTAAGCTTCGTCAACATATACCTCCCACTCTCTTAAAGTCTTTATAACTCTCATATGAGAAGGAGCATTTCTAGCTGTTACAATTGCGATGCGTAATGGAGAATATTCTACAGGAGTACCTAATTTTGACTTAACAATTGCTAGTTTACGTAATAACTTTGCAAATGGTCCTTCCTCTAAAGGTACATTTTCATTCTCTGCCTCATGTTGGTGAAACGACTCCATACCTTCAGTTTTATATCTAAACTCCGAATCGTCAGAAAATAAAACAGCATCAGCGTCAAAAGCTATTTTAACCCTTGTATCTTTTTCATCATCAAAATCAGTAGGTGGAGCGTAAATAAGTGCTGCAGCACAAGCTTTAGAGTCTATTACCGTTTGAACATCTACCTCATCTTTGGATAAGAACAAGTCTATATCAAAAGCATCTATATAAGGGAATAACGGCTCACCTCCTGACATAGCTACTCTTGTTATATCTAAGCTGAACTCCTTTATTGAATTCAAAACTCTAACTCCAGTCTCTGGGCTATTTCTAGACATAACTATAACTTCTATTACCCGCTTTTCTGCAATTTCATTCAGAGCTAATAGCCTTTTTACTAAATAAAAAGCAGTCCCTTTTTCTAAAGTTTCGTTCTCTTTTTCAAGTTGATACTTTCGATATGCAGAAATACCACCTTCTTGAAAGATTTTATTTTCTTCTTCTAAATTGAACAAAGCTCTTGAAGACACTCCTATAACCAGTACTTCAGATAAATCTAATGCCATACTATAATTTTAGTTCTAACCTATTCAAATGTTCTTTTATTTTTTCTGCTAAATCTCCCAAAAGCTGGTTTTTAACATTGCTATTTAGATTCCTAGTGTGAATAACCATCTTTGTTTTATCACTATTATAGTGCACATAAAACCAATTATATTTACTATAAATCTCACATTCACCAGCATAGTTTACATCGAAAACTTCATTTATTTCAAATTTATCGTCACTATTAACAAAATAATCAGAACAAGCTAAAATAACAATGGGAAATTGCTGTATGAATGCGGAGTTTTTAAATAACTGCTTTCTACTATTTAACTTATCGACTTTTGCATGAGCAGTCACTAAACTTGGCGAATCATTGATTTCAGTAGTAAAAGCATGCTTTAGAAAATCAACATATTTAGTAGTTTGTTTATCTCTTAGCAAATCAAAGAGCTTTTGATATTTACTCCATGTATTTCTACCCCACCCCCTATTTAACGGACTGTTTTCTTCAACCAAATATTCAAGTATCTCACAAGTGTTTCTTTGACAATGTACCTGCCATGTTTTTGCATTTTGGTTATATTCATTTATTCTATTAACATCATTTATATCAATAGCTGCTTCTCTACCTACCAATAAGATAGATGAGTTAGGGTTACCAGTACCAACATAGAAACTCTCTTGAACTCCCCTATTTACAAAATCTTTAAAACTTTTTTTATGCATAGACAATTTGCTAAAATTAATTAATAAAAAAGGTATCTGTTATAATACCTTTCCCATATTCTCTAAAAACTATACTTATTTTACTATGCTTTTTTTTCATTTCGATAAATCTAATTCGCACTGAATTACTTAACAATCTAATTAAGCATGTGAATATAAAGTTAAACATAGAAACAAGTATTTATCTTAATTTTTAGTGAAATTTACATTTTTATTAGTGATAATAATATAACTAGTACTTATCTTCCCTGAAAATTAAAGTACTTTTCCTATGTCACTTAGGTAGTTTTTCAAAAAACCTTTTTCATTAAAGCCCTGAATTTTTCCAATTAAAACCTCTCTAAACTCTTCACTATCTAGTTCCTTCCTTCGATTTACACTTAAATCAAAAAACTCCTTTTCTTTTTCAATACCAACAAAATTTCTTTGAAGTAAGTTAGCAGCTATTCCTGTTGTACTACTTCCTGAGAATGGATCTAAAACTATATCTCCTTTCTTTGTTGAAGCTAATATAATTCTTGTTAACACAGATAAAGCCTTTTGAGTGGGGTGTTTTCCAGCTGTTCTCTCAAATGGAGCTACAGCAGGTAGTTTCCAAACATCTTTCATCTGTTTATCTTCATTAATCTGCTTCATTAAATCGTAATTGTAATAGTGAGGTACTTTCTCACTCTTTCTTGCCCATATAATAAGTTCTGTTGAATGTGTAAAGAACCTACATGAGAAATTAGGAGGAGGATTATTTTTTTCCCAAGTAACTACATTTAATATTTTAAAATCTAATTCCGTTAGTAGTTGTCCAATTATAAAAATATTATGATAGGTTCCACTTATCCATATTGTTCCATTATCTTTTAATACGTCTCTAACAAGAGTTAACCATTTCTTATTAAAAGAGCGAATTTGTTTAATATCACTTCCTTTATCCCATGCACCTTTATTTACACTAACTACTTTTCCACTATTAATGGTTAAACCTCCATTAGACAAAAAATAGGGAGGATCCGCAAACACCATGTCAGCTTTTACATCTAATGCCTTTATTCTTGTAAAACAATCGGCATTATACAATATAAAGTCCTCATGTTCTGTTTTGTAAATTTTATTTTTCATTTATATGTCTTAAATCAACTAGCTTAATAAAACAACCCACTACAAAGATAGACTTTTCATATTTGCACGTACCATCGCAATACCAAGTATTATGATTGTTTTATAGGATTAATACCTCTTTTGATAAAGCATCTAAAATGCTACGCTTTGTCTGTAGAGTTACGTGTAAACTATGTAGATATTTACAATTATTATGAACGACGAAAAAAAACAAAATTTAATTGCTTTTGGCAAACGCATTCAGTCACTAAGAAAATCTCAAAATTGGTCCCAAGAAGAACTAGCTAATAAAGCTAATTCTCATAGGACCTACATTGGTTTAATCGAACGAGCTGAAAGAGAAGCAGGACTAAATAAAATTTTAGCTCTTGCCAAGGCATTCAATATAACTCCCACAGAATTATTTAATTATGAGACTAGTAAAGAACCTTCAAAATAATAGAAAAGTAATTTTTGATCAAGGTAAATTCGACTCATGGTGTGTATATGTAGTTGAGATTAACGGATCTAAAAAAGCCCCTTTTGATGTTGAGTATTTTACAGATTTAAAAAACTTAAATTCTAGATACCCTAATAATAAAGTATATCAAGACTTCATAGCTATATATAACCTCACTGATAGCACTATAAACCCTATTGTACTAAACCTTATAGACTCCATTATGAATACGTATAATCAGATAGATAGGATTATTATAGAACAATGGTTTGCTGTAATATATGCTGGAATGGTAGCAGAAGAAAACAAAAAGTTTGCAATCTTAAAAAAGCGTATAAAACATTTAGGAGTTTACCAAACCTTGATTCAAGGAATGCCTCCCGCTGACGCGGCACGTTTTAGCTATGGTAGAAAATGGAGAGAGTTAGACGCTATTATGAAACCTTTAGGAATATAGAAAATGACTACAATAAACTTAATAGGATTTAACTTTGAGAAAAACAGGGCTAATCTTAGAAAACAACTAATAAATATTTTCTTAGATGAAACTCCTGGTACTGGAAAAGGTGAAAATTGTAGCAGATATAAGTACACTATGTATGATAATAATATACACAAAGTCTACTTAAAAAGACCTGCACAATTCAATAATGGATTTGACTTTACTATCCATGTTACTGACATCAATTTTAATCCCAATGGCAAAAGAACTAATAGACCAACACATGGTAATATTTTAGAAGACCTTGCTGAAAAAAAGAGAGAAAACCCTAAATTATACTTAATATTGATAAAAGAAATTACAAAACTTTATAACTGTCAAGAATATTCACTACAAGGTTTAATTTTCGCAACAGGGTTAAGCTTAGATATTTTATGTGAAACTATTAAATGGCTCTTTGTAGAACAAGATGTAACCTATTGGAACTATTCTGGCCGAGCTATGTTTTATAATGCGATTCAAGAGATTTAAAACGGCAAGAAACCAAAGATGTAGGTGGATACTAATACTAATGTAATAAGACTCCAATTTAAAAGAGAAACAGATATAAAGGATATCTTAGATAGTTTACCTACTTATTCTGTTAGAGGTAATATTAAACCAAAAGACAATATTAAGATAACTGAATACTACGAAAAACCTAGAAGACAAAGTTTATGGTACAGTGTCATTAAATCATAATACAAGAATATTAAAAATATTTTATCTTGTAAAAGAATTATAGTACTAGAATTTGACACTGTACCATAAACTGTGTAAGTATAAAAATCTGCTTGGGTAACTAAGCAGATTTTTTTATATATTTAATATTTAGACAGTTATGGATACAAAGAAGATTATCTCCGATGAAGTTTTCAAGG
>NZ_JBTXLR010000030.1:0-11150 GCF_054871685.1 Myroides sp. LJL116 | reverse complement strand
CAGGATCAAACTCTTCATCGTATATTTTTTATATCTTAAATTAGATATATAAATCAAATCTTGCGATTTGCCTTACTCTTTGTTAAATTTTGCTGTCAATCCAATATGTCTATGAACGTGTCTTCAATGTTGCGCTTGTTTCTCAAAGCGGTTGCAAAAGTAATACTTTATTTTAAACTACCAAAGAAATTTCAAAAATTTTATTTTTTTTAATTTCTTGCCAGCCCTCGTATTTCCTAAAGCGGACTACAAAGATACCACCTTATTTCTTCATTATCCAAATTTATTTTTCTTAAAATTTCTTTAATGTTTTTAAAAGGTAACTTTACTTCTTTTTGTGTAAGATCGTCTTGCTTAATGCGGGTGCAAAAGTAGAAACTTATTGTTTACTTCCAAACTTTATGCATGCTTTTTTTCATTCTTTTTTCAATAAAAAAACTAACTACTTTAAACTAAGCACAATAAAGCAATTGTTTTTTTCCTTGTCAAATACAGGGATAGAAACGTATTCTAATCACAAACCTTCTATTATATATAAAGGGAGTACCTTTAACAAGATACTCCCTATATACATATATATGTTATTACAAACCTCAGCTCTTAAGAATATAAATCACAAACTACAAAGTAGCTTGCCTTTATCAAAAAAACTTAAGACTTGAATTTATCTAAAAAACTATTTAATTCCTTAGAAAAAGTATCATTAGCTCTATTTACAATTACATCAACATCATCAATAATTAAAATAGGCTTTAATTTAGCATCATTACGCAGCCAATCTAAATACTCCTTATTGAACTCCGTTGCTACATACTCTCCTTCTTCCTCTAGAATTTCTCTATCTGAAAAACTAAATTCATCTTCAAAGATAGACGGCTCTACATCGTAAGCAGCAATTTGCAATAATTCTTTTAGATTACTAGCAACAGGAAAAACTCCACCTTCATCGCCAAACACAACTATTGGCATTTGATCCAAGTTTTTCTCATTTGAATCTTTGATCCAGAAAGCGTATACACTTCCATTACTATCTGCTTCTGCAAATGGGATAAATGAATTAACAAATTCCGTCTCATTAGAAAAAGACTCGATTAATTCAGGGTCCTCATCAATTAAATAAATTGCATTTGAATAATAAGAAGGAATAGTTTCAGATAATTGAAACTCTAACAAACTTTTTAAATCCTTTGGTATAGAATACCCTTTAAATAATGCAGTAAATTCTTCTTTTACCATTGTGTTGTTCATTTTGGCCAAATAAAGGCTTTATAATTTTAAATTTAACAAAGTATTTTACTCATTAGCAAAGTGCTAATGCATATTCTTTATTATAAAGATATAATAAAATGTTTAAAAAACATAGCTTTATCCACAAAGGGATTTTTTATTTTATCGACTACTAAAGTACGATACAATAATAATAAAAAAAACAAAGATTAGAAAAATCTACTATTTGTTTTTCTTATTCTTTGTTGTTTATTTACAAGCTTACCTCTTACAGTCATAACCAACTGTAAAACAAATATCTAACTTTTTAAAAACACTACAAAATGCTGCAAAAAAATCATCTCTATTTAGCTTGTGCTCTAATAACCAATGAATTTAATGAAATGCTTATTGTCAAAAAGCTAAAAACCAACGTATTTATCATGCCAGGAGGTAAAATAGAGCAGCAAGAAACTCCAACACAGGCATTAAAAAGAGAAATAGCAGAAGAACTTAACTTGCAAATTGATGTTTCTAAGATGCATTTTTTATCTAAGCATACTGCCATTGCAGCCAATGAAAAAAACACCCTAGTTACAGCATGCGTTTATCATATAAAAATCTCCAAGACAACATTACAAGTAGCCAATGAAATTGAGCAAGCAATATGGGTGAATCACCACAACTATCAAAATTACCAATACGCTAACCTTATATCTGAATTCAGCATTCCACTTTGGTTAAAGATGAAATAAAAAAAGCCTCTTACATAAGAGGCTTTTATATTTAGGCTTGTTTTTTAACAAATTTAGTTAGAATGACAATAGTTTGTCCGTCTACTTTTCCTTCGATTTGCTCTACATTATCGTGTACTAAACGAATATTACGAACTGCAGTACCTATTTTTGCATTTAATGAAGATCCTTTTACATCTAAATCTTTGATTAAAGTTACTGTATCTCCAGTTACAAGTATGTTACCATTACAGTCTTTATGCAATTCAATAGATCCATCTCCTGTATGGTCTCCACTTAATTTAGCAAATTCCAAAAGTTCTTCATCTAAATAAAGCATATCTAAGCTATCAGCTGCCCAACTCTCGTTTCTAAAACGATTCAACATTCTCCAAGCTACTACTTGCACTGCAGGGAATTCACTCCACATTGATGTAGTTAAACATTGCCAATGAGCGCTATCTAATTCTTGCTTTTTCTCAATTTGTGCTAAACATGTCTCACATGCTAAAATTTCCCTATCTGCTTCATTTGAAGCAGCTGGTGGTACTTCATATACTTTTAACTGTTCTACTGAGTCACACAATTCACATTTGTTACCACTTCTTGCTCTTAATTCTGCTTCCGTCTTCATATTTTCAATTAAATAGATAATAATTTTGTAAATATAACCCTAAATTATCATTCTTAAAAGGCTTTAGCCTGACTAAAATACATTAACCTTAGAATTAGATATAGCAATAAGCTTAAAGGGTCTTAACGAAAGTATAAAAATAAAAAAAAAGTATGAAACACTGGGTTCCATACCTTTTTTAATTGCATTAAGCTTTAACAGATTGTTACAAATTAATATAATATTTTTAAATTAACAAAATATAAAGTAATAAAATAAAGCATTATTTGATTATAATTAAGTTTTTAACATCAATCAAAGATATAGCAAATACATTTAAATAAATAACACTACTTAACTCATAGTTTTACAAATTATAGTTCATTAACTCCTTTACTACCTAAGGTTTTAATACATTTCTATTCTTTTTATTGAAAATACAGAGATAGCCACTTATCTTTGATTGCTTTGGTAGGGATTACTTCCTATACAATAAAATAAAAGAGCGCCTAATATAAAAAGCAATATTTCCTTTTATAAAACTACTATATTAGAAGTATATTTACTTAAAGTTTACTCCAATAAGTCTGCTTATAAAATAGATAGAACTTATAAGTAGACATTAACTAAAAAGCTTAAAACATACTCTACCTTATGAAAACACACCTACCGCGTATAGCAGTAAGCATCCTGTTTTTCTTTTTTGGTGGGATTTCAGCCTCTTGGGCCTCTAGAATCCCAACTATAAAAGACTACTTTTTAGTAAATGACTCTGCTTGGGGATTTGTATTGCTATATATTTCCATTGGTACTCTAATTTCATTGCCTTTTGCTGGGAGGATCATACAATTTATTGGCAGTAAAAAAGCTACCTGTACTTTTTTAATTACTTACTTCATTCTCTTAATAGGAATTGGCTATTGGGGTGAATTATGGCAACTCAAAGTAAATCTAGTTTTCTTTGGTATCTGTAGTAATCTAACCAACATCGCAATCAATACACAAGCAATCAATGTTTCTAAAAGTTATAAAGGACAAATAATTGGTTCTTTCCATGGTGCATGGAGTATTGGAGGTTTTGCTGCTTCATGGTTTGGCGCAGAGATGATTAGTAATTACATCCCACCTATAGAACACTTTAGCTACTTTTCTACCCTAGGAATAGTTATAACCCTTTTATTTACCCATTTCTTAATTAAAGATAATCCTATAAGTACAAGCCAAAAAGCTGTAGAAAAAGATAAAACAACTAAAAATAGAAAACTTCAGCTTCCAGATAAAAATTTAGCCCTTTTAGGATTACTATGCTTCTTTGCAATGGTTGCAGAAGGTACAATGACAGATTGGTCAAGTGAATATATGAAGCATATTGTCTTAGCTCCAATAGAGCTGGTAGGATATGGTTTAACTGCTTATATGTTTACCATGGCAAGTGGAAGATTCCTTTCTGATTATACGGTTAGAAAATTTGGAGAACAAAAAACACTGTTCTTCTGTGGACTCTTAGTTTTCATAGGATTATCCTCTAGTGTTCTTTTCCCAGGTGTCTATACTACTATTGCCTCTTTTATGTTAGTGGGATTAGGTGTTTCAGCAATTGTACCAATGGCTTATAACCTTGCAGGAAATAGCACAAAAACTTCACCTCAACAAGCATTAACTTTAGTAACAAGTATAGGTTTTGTAGGTTTTTTCTTAGGTCCACCAGTTATTGGATTTATTGCACAAGTTTCTTCTTTAAGGCTTGCCTTTGGAATCATTGCCATCTTTGGTATTGCCATCACACTAATTAGTAGATACATCCAAGTAGACTCAAAAGAAATAACCCTAGAATAACAAGGCTTACTTATAAATAATAAAGGCACCTTTTTTAAAAAAGGTGCCTTTATTATTTTATGTTTTAGTAAAATATTACTTTGTTTATTGTGAATCAACACCTGTGCTAAGACTATCTTACCAAAGTAGAGTATAATTTCTGTAGAAAAAAAACACTATCATTATACCTATAAATAGATAAGCAGACCAAGAAGGAATAGAATATTTTGCTAAAAACACTTTGTTCTTAACTACATAAACCTCCATAAGTGCGACATACAAAAAACCCAGTACAGTGATGTACATAAAAATAAGTGGATTGAATTGCCATGCTTGCCTAATATTACCTTTAATCAAACTAGACAAAGCTCTTTGAGCTCCACAACCAGGACATTGTAAATTTGTCTTTTTATAAAAACTGCATTCCACTGCAAAACCTTTATCCAAAAAATAAAAGATATAAATTGCACCAAGCAGAAGTACTATCAATAGGTAACCTAAACGCAATAGTGTATTTCTCACAAACTACTGGTATTGTCCTTGTTCAATCGCAGTTTTAAATTCCTCTATAAAAATTTCAATCCCTCCTGCTTGTTGGATCGTGTAAAAAGCATAAGCATAAGTAGCAAGACCAATTACAAAGGCAATTAATGCCAATATTTTTGCCGTCTTAGCAGCAGACAAACTTCCTGCGTAATCTCCTTTATTATACTTAGAAGTGGATTGACTAGACATTACTATGGCGATAATACCGATAATAAAACCAGTACACCAAACAGAGCACAAACTAAAAATAGTTGCGATAATAGAAAGAGCCATATGATTGTTTGGCTTCTCTCTTAATTCTTCAATAGAGTTAAATTTACTTTGATCCATAACATATTTTTATACCAATATATAAATAATTCCGCGTATTTTATAACAATAGATTTCTCTTTTTTACTTTTAATTCTCTTTTATTATGGTACTTACCCCTTGTTCGTCTTTTCTTACAGTTAAAGAAACTGGAATAAGATCTTGTAATTCATCTACGTGAGAAATAATTCCTACAATTCTATTTTCTTTCTGTAAGTTTTGTAAAGTTTCGAAAACGGTTTGTACTGATTCGCTATCCTGGGTCCCAAACCCTTCATCAATAAAAAAGAAATTCTTATTACTTTTTGATAAACTTTGTACACTCTCGGCTAAAGCCAAAGCTAAAGAAAGAGATACTTGGAAAACCTGTCCTCCTGAAAGTGTTTTTACACTTCTTGGTTTACCATCATTTAAGTAATCAATAATTTCAAAATCATTGGCTTCATTTAGCTGCAAGCTTAATTGATTATTAGTTAAACGATGAAAACGAACATTGGCCATATTACATAAGTTCTTTAAATATATACTAGAAACATAATTGACAAAACCAGCTCCTTTAAACATATTATCCAATACTTGTATGTTTTTAATACGACTACCCAATGCTTCAAATTTATCTACCAATTGGATTTTCACAGCATATTGTTGTTCCAATCTAGTTTTCTCAGCCTTTAGAATAGTTACATAAGCTACCTTATCTTTCAAATTACTATCCAGTTCCAAGACTTGCTTTTCCATCTGCAGAAAAGCTTGTAAATCAAATTGATCTTTAGGCATTTTTTTCTTTAAAGCCTCAATGCGATCTTTCAGGACCTGTATCGTTAATTCAAATTGTTGAATACCCTCTCTAAGAGCTTTCACATCTAATTTCCAACTTAGAACTTCTTTAACTTGAGAAATGTTTTCTAAATGGTTCTTTTCTAACTTTTGGGTTAACTCTTGGTTATATTGATTTAATCTGCTTTCTAGAGCTTGAACATCCTTTTGTAGGGATTCTACTTGTGTATTAATTGCAGTTAACTCCATCGAAATATTCTTAGACTCTAAGGTAAGCTCATTGAATGTCTTATTAACCTGCTCAATCTTATCGCTTTTACTCTTGAGTAATTCCTCTAACCTTAGGCTAGAATATTCTGCGAAATCTTCTACTTTTAATGTACTTAACTGTTCTTTTTTAGAATTAATTTCACTACTCACTTGTGTGTAGCTCACTTCTATTTTAGTTAAGAGCTCCACAAAACGATCCACCGTTTCTTTAGCTTTTTCGCCTTGGCTTAAAAGTTCTTTAAGTTTTGCCTCTAAGGCAAGTATTTCCTGTTGTTCTTTACTTGATTTATGTTTTAAAGCAACAAAACTATCCACATCAGAAGGACAAATAGTATTCCATAGATACCCCTTTTGTAATCTCTCTAACTCTTTATCAATTTCAAGTAAAGAAGATTTCTCCTGTTTCACTGTCTGTAAGACAAGTTCTCTCTTACTTAGTAAAGCCTGTATTTTACTCTGCTTCTCCATTAAAAGAGCACTTTGCTCTTGGAGTTGAGAGATTTCAAGTTCAATATGTTGTCCTTGAGCGAATATATCTTTGTTTGAAGAGTCTAAAATACTAGGATGCTCTAAAGATCCACATAAAGGGCATGGCGATCCATCAGACAATTCGTTGGCATACATTTGCAACTTCTGAGCAACTTTTACATGTGCTAGTTGATCTTGCTTGCTTTTCAATTGGATCTCAATTTGATTCTTTTGAGCCTCTAAAACTTGTTTCCAATCCATTAAGGCAGGGTTGATTTGCAACTCTGCTAATTCTATATCAATGCCTTTTACTTGCGTGTCAAGATTAGAGATTTTATTTAATAATTCTGGTTTTCTATCCCTTGTGTGTTTAAAGGAAGTAAACCAGTTCTCCATCTCCAATAAAACACTAGCATCTATAAGAGATTTTTTACGCAATTCTAAAGTAGATAATTGCTTACTATATAACTCTCTTAATCCTTGAAGCTCTACTTTTGCTTGATTTATTTGTCCTTTACCATTCTCCATGCGAGTTAGCAAAGAGTTTTTCTGCTCTAAAGAACTAGATATCTTTTGAATTAAGTCTAGTTCAAATAACTCCTGTTTGAGTAAATCTACCTTCTCAAACTCTTTAGATGCAATACTTAATTGTTGTTCAATCTTAGAGGACTTCTCCTTGATTTGAACCGATGTATCCGTGGCTTGTTTTAAAGCAGCATTTTTTTGCTCAAAAGAGCTAGACTCTAATTCTACTTGGGATAATAAAAGCCCAAAATCACTGGATAAATCTTCAAAAAGAACAAGGTCTTTTTTTTGTTTAGAAATAGATGGCTGTTGCTTTTCTAGCTCTACCATAGATTCTAAATTCTTCTCCAACTCGACAATATCAGATTGTATTGCTTTTAAATGCTGATATATATTATGCTGAGTGGTATATTCTTTGGTTAACTTTTCTACTAGTAAGTCCTCTTGCTTTACTAAAACTTCCTTTTCTTTAATAAGTTGAGGGGTAATGGAAGTATATCCCGATAGCTCCCCACTTAAAGTATCGTACTGGCTTTTTGACTCCACATACATTTTTTTCACCTTTGCACTTAGATCAAAACGGTCTAAGCCAAAGATTTCCTGCATCATTTTGGTTCTATCCTTGCCACCTAGTTCTATAAACTCTTTGAACTTTCCTTGAGGAATAATGATAGTACGCTTGAAGTTTTCATAACTAAGACCTATTACCTGGGCAATATCTAAACTAGGTTGTGGAACCCAAGAATCCTCTTCCCATTTATATAGGATTGCCTCTACCCTTTTTACATCTTCAAATCGTTTAGCATTTCGTTTGAAACTTCTATAAATTCGATATTTTTGGTCATTAAAATTATAAAAATCAAATTCAATCACACTGTGATTGGAACGAAGGTTCATCATATTATAAGCACGATTATCCCTAGCATTCAAACGTTCACTCTCTCCATACAATCCAAATGTAATTGCCTCAATAATAGAAGATTTACCAGAACCTACTTTTCCAAAGATTCCAAAAAGCCCACTTTGAGTCAATTCAGTAAAATCGATAACTTGAGCATCTTGGTAAGAGTATATTCCCTGTAGAGTTAATTTAATTGGTATCATACACTAATTTAAAGTTTCATTAAAAAGTTCTAGTATTTCTTGATTTGGAGTTTGTCCATTGTATTTTTGCTTGAAGTAATCTTCAAAGAGCCCTTGGATATCTTGGTCTAAGTTAACGGTAGAATGCTGTACATCACTTTGGGCTACATTAGTAGTTATCTGAGGAATAATGGTAATTATTCCATCATGTGCTTGATAAAGTCTCTTGATATCATCCGCCTTTAAAAACTCATCACTTACTAAGGTTAACTCTACTAAATGGTAAGGATTAAGTTGTAACCATTCAATGGCTTGGTCTACTTGGTTAAATTTAACCCTAGATAACTTTCTCCCACTTTCTAGCTTTAATTTTTGATAGCAAATAGGTTGATTAGCATTAGCCTCTAAAAGAAGAACAAATTTTTCTTGTCCTGCCTCACTAAAACTATAAGGCAATGGACTTCCACTATATACAACTGGCTTTTCTAAAGAGCCTAATTGCCAGCATTTATGTAAATGTCCTAAAGCGGTGTACTGTATTTCATTAGGTATAATGTCCGTATAAATTAAGTCTGCATTCCCAACTTTAAGGGCTTTTTCCCCATCTGGTTCTTCAAGTACCTGAGCATTCTTCTGCAGCATATAAAGGTGAGTAACTAATAAATTAACCCCCTTATTATCGCAGTATAAAGAAGCTAAGTTCTGCCAATTCTCTTTTAAAACTTCATTTAAAGCAGCCGCCTTATCATTAGAATCTAAGGCTTTTTTAAGTCTGATTTCATTGGCATAAGGCGTATGAATAATACGTAAAGCAGTAGGGTTGTTATGTAATTTAATTTCCATAAAACCATGATCACTTTTGGTAATCTCAAATCCCTCTGGAGTTTTAAAAACAGGAACCTTTGCATTGGGCAAGCCTATAAAAATAATACCACATTCTCTAGCTAATGGATCCGGGGCATCTATTCTCTCCGGGGAATCATGATTTCCAGCTATAGCAATCACAGGTCTTTTACCATTATTGGTTAATGCTTTTAATGTTTTATAGAATAAATCAATAGCATCTACTCCTGGATTAAATGCGTCAAATAGATCTCCAGCAATTACAACAACATCTGCCTTGTGTTCATTTGTTAACTCTACTATTTCTTGTAATACTTCTATTTGCTCTTCAATGCGGCTAAAATTATCTAACCTTTTACCCAAATGCCAATCTGCAGTATGTAATATTTTTAAAGCCATTTGCTATTTTATTTTGTATTGTTACAGGATAAAATTAGTCTATATGTAAAAGCATTTGGTTATGCCTCTATCATCTTGCTAAAATATCCTTTGTACTAACTTTATTAATCGATGTATTTATCTGCCGAGGCAATATATCCTACTATAAGTAAAACAACCATTGCCAATAAAAGGAATACGAAAGAATAATTCCAAGAACCACTCCAGTCGTATAATCCTCCAAAAACAGGGGGACCAAAAGCAGCAATAGTATACCCCAAAGCTTGTGCCATGGCAGATAGTTTAGCAGCCTGCTGTGCACTTTTTGTTCTCAAAACAAACAAAATCATACATAAGCTAAAAGCTAAACCACTTCCTAATCCAATTAAGATACAACAAATAACAATGTACTTGGTTTGCCATATTAGTATCCCACTTAGACCACTTATAATTAAAAGAGCCACACAAATTGCTAAAGCTTTTTGATTAGGCAACTTGCTTGCAATGATTGCTCCTAAAAAAGTCATGGGTAATTGCGCAAACTGTACATAGGATAAAACCCATCCAGAATCAACAATACTCATCCCCCAACTTTGGGTAACTTTAGGTAGCCATGCTGCTATACAGTAAAAAAGTAAAGATTGTAACCCCATAAAAAGAGTTACACACCAAGCCAATTTACTCTTGTATATATTTGTAGTATCCTGAACTTGTTGAATTTTACTTGACCCAACAAGACTTCGCTTTTTCAAAGTAGGTAACCAAACAAGAATACTTACAATAGCCAATAGAACCCATACCCCTATAGATCCTCTCCATCCCAATTCGGTGGCTTGACCTAAATATATACTAAAACCAGCTGCTAAAGCTGCTACTAAATTCATCGATGCGGAATAAATACCAGTCATTAACCCTACTTTCTTTGGAAAATTAACCTTGATATAAGCTGGCATAAGTACATTTCCAACCGTTATGGCAATACCAATTAATGCCGCACCTAAAAACAAGGTAACTACCCCATCTATAGGCCTAATAGCCAATCCAACACTAAGTAAAACTAAGGAGCATAATAAAACATAGGACATCCCAAATGTCTTAGATACTTTAGGAACTAAAGCCGATAAAAAGGCGAAGCAAATCAAAGGAATAGTCGTTAAAAGACCTGCTAGAGAATTAGACAAGGAGAATTCATCACTTATTTCTCCAATCACTGGTCCAACACAAGTCAGAGGAGCACGAAGATTTGAGGCAATAAAAATAACTCCTAAAAACATGAAAACCTTTTTAAAGGAAGATAACTCTACGTTTTTTGAGTTAGAATCTTGGTACATTTACTTTATAATTTAAATTAAAGCCAAAGGTAGTGCCTTATTTTAAATCCAAAAAAATAAAGTAAATCTAAATACAAGCCAATTTGGCATCTTTACCTACTGTATTATGTAGAAGGATAAAAAATAAAGGGGCTGTCTCTAAAGAAAAAGAGACAGCCCTATTTTTTTGCATTTTACTTCTGTGTGATTTTCGGTATTTTTCTAAATATGCGAAGCTCAGACATTGGAAAAATATATTTTCAGTTTTTTTGT
>NZ_JBTXLR010000029.1:0-12474 GCF_054871685.1 Myroides sp. LJL116 | reverse complement strand
AAAAATAAGCTTGGGTTAGGTTTTGTTTAAAGTCTAACCCTATCTTTATATAGGATCATAAATTGGTCTAATATTATTCCCCAGTTTCTTACTGGCATAGTCCATTTTCTAGTAGCTTCTCTTACAGCCAAATATACGGATTTTAGGACAGCTTCATCTGTAGGAAAGGATAATTTATTTTTGGTGTATTTCCTTATTTTGCCATTGAGATTTTCGATTAGATTAGTCGTATAGATGATTTTTCTGATCTCTACAGGAAATTCAAAGAATACCGTTAGTTCATCCCAGTTATTTCTCCAGCTTTGAATAGCATAAGAATACTTGTCCTCCCACAGAGTTGCAAAGTCATTTAAAGCAGCCTCTGCAGCAGCTTTGTTAGGTGCATTATAAATATGCTTCATATCTGCTGTGAACTGCTTCTTGTCTTTGTATACCACGTATTTACAGGCATTGCGAATTTGATGTACAACGCATATTTGTGTTTTAGATTCAGGAAATACGGTACGAATTGTATCGGTAAAACCGTTTAAATTATCAGTAGCTGTTATTAATATATCTTCTGTTCCTCGTAGTTTTATATCCGTTAAAACAGTCATCCAAAACGATGAAGATTCATTTTTTCCAAGCCATAGACCAAGTACTTCTTTACGTCCATCTGTGCGTAAACCAATAGCTATATAAACTGTTTTATTAAGGACTTTAGTTCCTTCTCGTACTTTAAATACGATACCATCCATCCAAACTATGAGATAAACAGGTTCTAAGGGGCGATTTTGCCAAGTTACTATATCCGCTAATACGGCATCAGTTATTCTAGAAATAGTAGCTTGAGACACCTCAAAACCGTAGATATCTAAGAGTTGTTGCTCAATATCTGCCACACTCATCCCTTTGGCGTATAAGGAAACGATAACGTTTTCTAATCCGTCAATCATGTTTTTCCTTTTAGGAACAATCATTGGGTTAAAAGTAGCATCTCTATCTCGAGGTACTTTAATTACATCTTCTCCTAAATCACTTTTTATGGTCTTTGTAGTATAACCATTACGTGCGTTTTGATCCTTTCTAAGATCATGTTTATCATAGTCTAGGTGGGCATTTAACTCACCTTCTAACATACATTCAATTGCACGTTTTTGTAAATCCTTAAACAAGGAAGCTCGCGTCTTCATTAGTCTTTAAGGCGTTGAAAACTTCATCGGAGATAATCTTCTTTGTATCCATAACTGTCTAAATATTTATAGTGCTTGTCTTGTCCTTAATTTCTTCTTTTTTGAAACTAGGTCTTTTTGTATGTAGATAAAGTTAAAGATATTAAAAAGGAAAATTTTTATATCAGGTTGTTTATCAGCTTTTTTACAATGATTTTTATAGTACTTCACAGCGTTATTTGTTGCTATTTGATATTTTGGTGTATATTTTAAGTAAGTTGTCTTTAGAGAATTCAACTCTAAGTTTTCTTCTTGATCATGTAAATGAAATTTTTTTAGAAGAAAAATCCAGTTTTTTTCTTTTCTTTCTTTTTTCAACGCTTTTCTCCTAAGAACTTTTTCCTTTTGTTTTTTTCGTTTTAAATCTTTTTTTATATCTTTTAAATAGCAATTAGGTCCCCATGTTTTTCCTCCTGTTTTTAATGCCATGACACTACTGCGATTGCTCATAATTTATATTTTAAAGTAATAATTTAGATAATAACTATATTGTTTGAAATATTGATACACTTGTTGAAATTGTGTGAGATTGTCTAATCACAATATATAATTACAATTTGGTTGTAAATTGTTTATGTACAAGATAATATAATTCTATGGTGTAAAAAAATATGGTGTTTGAACATATTAGAATTTGCGAAGTTATGTATTACAATGCGATGAAAATAATTGTGGCGCTAAGCGAAAAGTCCACCATGGTGGAATATCAAATATTTTGACAGAGTAAAAATTTCACCTCCATTATTCTTACTATTAAAAGGTATAATATTATTATATTTAAATATATTCATAAATAGACTTTGTTTGTAATTTGGTTTAACTGTAAAATATTGAATTTATACTAATTAGTTTTCTTATTTGAGATATTGATAATCTTGCCTTAGAAGTAGGATAGGTCTTCCTTTTAGAATAACTGCTAAATTTTGGATGCAAGGCAACATTCTTAGTAAATAGACTTGAGGTAGGAGTAAATCTAGAAGTAGTATTGGAAAAGGGATTTCTTGTGAATGCCTTTATCAAGGTTAGATTTTTGTTGTAAATATTATTTTAGCTCAATTACAAAGTGACTTACTAAATGATGAACCATTTGCTCTACGATAATTATATATTCTATTTGAGGTATTGTAATTACCTTTATCCAGGCCGAGCTTTGGATTATGACAAGTCTTTGAATGCTAAGGCTCCTTACTTTAAAATACAAATAAAGAAGTCAAATTAGGTCAGCTTATAAGGAGGTGTGTTATTACCATTCTATAAGCTGGAAACTACATTAGTCTAAGTCCCACAAGATGAATTATGGAAAATTAATCAAAAAATCTATATAGGTTAAAAAGGGAAATTAGTTATGAGTGAGATAGAAAGAATTTTAACAGAGATAGAGAACACAGAAGATTGTGTTGTTTCTAAGGTAGTGGACTTCATAACTTAGCCCGCACATTAAGTTAAGCATAAAAACTTATCTTTGAATTAAGAAGAGAATTAGAAAGACGTATGATGCTGCTTTTAAGCAGCAAGCAGTTAAACTTGCTAAGGATAGAAAAAACAAATCGGATCTAGCTAGAGAGTTAGGAATTACATCTACACTATTATATAAGTGGTGTAAAGAGTCTGCAGAATTTGGAGACGCAAGTTTTCCAGGTAATGGAAATCCAAAACTTACTCCAGAACAGGAGAGAATTAGAGAACTTGAGAAACAGTTAGCAGCATCTAGACTAGAGCATGAAATATTAAAAAAAGCAATTGCCATTTTCTCAAAGACCGATCAATGATTTATAAGTTCATCTTCGATCATGAAGATGAGTTCCCAGTTGAGACAATGTGCAAAGTTTTAGAGGTTAGTAGAAGTAGTTATTACCATTGGAAACGGTCTCCAATTAGTAAAAAACAACAAACCAAAACAGTTCTGAAACAGCTTATTAAGGAGACTTATTTTAATTGTGAACAACGCTACGGAAGTCCTCGGATAACTGTAGATCTCAATAAAAACAGCCATAAAATATCGGAACCGACAGTAGCTAAGTGTATGAGGGAGTTAGGTTTAAAAAGAAAAGTATCTATGAAGTTTAGAATAACTACAGATTCTGATCATAGATTTTTGATAGTAGAGAACATCCTAAACAGAAGATTTAATCAGACTGAACCTGGAAAAACATGGGTATCGGATATAACTTACATAGCTGTAAAAGGAGGTTTTGTTTACCTAACTACCGTGATAGATTTATACGATAGAAAAGTAATTGGGCGGAGCTTGAGTAAAGATATGTCAACAGAAAAAACAACCCTAGCAGCCTTTAAAATGGCTAAGAAAAACAGATTTTTTAAAAAGGGATTAATCTTTCATTCTGATCAAGGAGTACAATACGCAAATTATAAATTTGCTAACTATTTAGAGTCATTTGGAGTGGTTAGAAGTATGAGTAGAAAAGCCAATTGCTAGGATAATAGTGTAGCGGAAAGCTTCTTTAAATCCTTTAAAACAGAGCTGATTTATGGTAATTTACTTTTTACTAGTTCACGAGTGGAAATAAAGATTTTCCAATATATTGAAACCTGGTACAATAGAAAACGGAGACATTCTTATTTAAATTACCTTACAATAGAAGAATTTAATCAAAAAACACAATTTAAAAATGCTGCTTAACTAATTGTGCGGTTTTAATTAGGATATCCAGTTTTTTTTTAAACTGTTTCGGAAGTTAAAGGAATCTTGATTAAATAAAAGGCGATTTAATATTGTAAATATACTAGTGTAGTTCATAGGCCTTATAAAAAAAGGCGCAAGACCCATAACTATTGTTAACTGAGGTTTGCGACAACCCAACAATCCAATAGACTTCGCCTACTCCAATATAAGGCACAGACGTAAGCCTATCGTTTATAGGTTGTTTAATGAAGGTCGCAATTTCAGTTAACCCAAACGATAGCTTACGCGTGTTCGTAATGTTTTCAAGTACAAATGTAGTCATTTTGGGAATAAGTATACAAAAAAAAGGATGAGCTATTTTTAGCTTAGAGTTTATTACGGTAGCTTAATTTAAACTTATCTTTTATTGATTTTAAGGTTGAACTCCACATTAGCTAATAAAAACAGCTAATTTGATAGAGTTTGTTTGGAGTAGCTTTAATTCTTTTTAACTTGTTTTAAAATATGCCTATTTTTGGTTACTAATGATTTTATACTTTTAAAATGAACACTTTACAATATATTACCAATTTAAATAATCGTTTTAAGCTTGGAAATTCGACAGAACATACTTTTAGAGGTGATTTACAATATTTAATTGAGAGTTTACTGCCTAGTATTCAAGCTACCAATGAACCTAAAAGGCAAGCTTGTGGTGCTCCTGATTATGTGCTAACTAAGATAGGTAGTAGTATTCCTATTGGATATATCGAGGCAAAGGATATAGGAGTTGATTTAAAGTCAAAACAACTTCAAGGGCAGTTTGGTAGATATAAAGAGGGTTTAACCAATCTAATAATTACAGATTACTTAAAGTTTGATTTTTATAGAGATGGAGAGTTAACAACATCTATTACTATTGGGGAGATTGTTAATGGAACTATTAAACCGATCCATGACAACATCCCTATATTTGATAATCTTATAAGGAATTTTAGTACAGTCGTATCCCAAACTATCCGTTCGGCAGAGAGACTTGCAGAGTTATTAGCAGGAAAAGCTCGTCTGATGGCTGATATTATCGAAAAGGCTTTAAATGCAGATGATGAATTACAGCTATTATCTCCTTTAAAACAGCAGATGTTATCGTTTAAAAATATGCTTATTCATGATATTGACAATAAAGCATTTTCAGATATTTATTCACAAACCATTGCCTACGGTATGTTTGCTGCTCGCTATAATGATACTACATTAGGTACATTTTCTCGAATGGAGGCTGCCAATCTGATTCCAAAATCAAACCCTTTTCTAAGAAAGCTATTTCAAGATATTGCTGGATTTGATCTAGATAGTCGTATTGATTGGGTTGTAGATGAGTTAGTGAATGTGTTTTTAGCGACAGATGTTCATCAAATTATGAAAGGATTTGGTAAGAGTACAAATATGGAGGATCCTATAATTCATTTTTATGAAACATTTCTTTCTAAGTATGATGCTAAGTTGCGTAAAGCAAGAGGTGTTTGGTACACGCCACAACCTGTAGTGAATTTCATTGTGCGTGCTGTAGATGATATTTTAAAAGATGAATTTGACTTACCTCTAGGTTTAACTGACACTTCCAAAATAAAAATAGATGTTGATACACAAGTTTTTGATAAAAAGAAACAAAAATATAAGCAAGGCCAACTAGAGGTTCATCGTGTGCAGATACTTGATCCAGCTACCGGTACAGGAACTTTTTTAGCTGAAACTGTCAAGCAGATTTTCTCAACTTTTAAAGGAATGGAGGGGGTGTGGACGAAGTATGTGGAGAAAGATTTAATTCCTCGTTTAAATGGTTTTGAGTTATTAATGGCTTCTTATGCTATGGCACATTTAAAAATGGATATGTTGTTACAGGAAACAGGGTATAAAAGCAATAGTGGGGAGAGGTTTCGTATTTTCTTAACTAATTCATTAGAGAAAGAGCATAAGGATACAGGGACTCTTTTTAGCTCTTGGCTTTCTGAAGAAAGTAATCAAGCAAATTTTATTAAAAAAAACACTCCTGTAATGGTAGTAATGGGGAATCCGCCTTATGCCGTGAGTTCTACTAATAAGAGTACCTGGATTCAAGATTTGTTAAAGGATTATAAAAAAAATCTTAATGAACGAAAACTTAATTTAGATGATGATTATATTAAATTTATTAGATATGGTCAATATTTCGTAGACAAAAGGGGTAGTGGAGTACTTGCTTATATCACAAACAATAGTTTCATTGATGGTATTACGCATAGACAAATGCGTAAATCTTTATTGGAATCATTTGATAAGATTTATATTATGGATTTACATGGTAATACCATGAAAAAAGAAGTAGCGGAAGATGGTTCTGTAGATCAAAATGTCTTTGATATCCAGCAAGGTGTTTCAATTAATATATTGATAAAGAACGGAAATAAAGACGAGGGGGAGTTAGCTAAAGTTTTTCATCTAGATGTATATGGTAAACGAGATTTTAAATATAATTTATTAAATGAGGCAACTATTAGGTCTTTAAAGTGGAATGAATTAACTCTAGATAAAACTAATTTCTTTTTTACTAAAAAAGATTTTTCACTTAGTAATGAGTATAATTTAGGAATAAAATTAGATTTGTTATTTCAAGTATACAACTCTGGTATTCAAACTAAATGTGATGTAATTTCAGTTAATAGTAATAAATCCGAGCTAGTAAAAACAAAAGAGTTGTTTACAAATAGTTCTATTGATGAACTTAAACAAATTTTCAATAAAACTGAAAGTACAGGATGGAACTTTGTAAATGCAAAAAATGATATTGTTAATAATAAAAGTGAAATAATTAGGTATAATTACAGACCATTAGATTTCAAATATATTATTTATACTGAATCTTCGTCGGGATTTTTAGGAAGACCTAGGTTAACAGTAATGAAACATTTGTTAAAGGAAAACTTAGGATTGTGTTTAATGCGACAGTTTTTTCAAGCAGCTCCTTATAGTCATGTATATGTTACAAACTCATTAATAGATGAGAGAACTATGTATAGTAATAGAGGGGGGACATACTTATTTCCATTATATCTCTATAATGACACAAATCAGATCACTTTCGAAGAAACATCAATACGAAGTCCAAACTTGAATACTGAAATAGTTACTGAAATAGAGATTAAGTTAGGTCTGCACTTTACAAACGAAAAAGAAAATACAGCCGGTACTTTTGCTCCTGTGGATGTACTAGATTATGTCTATGCTGTATTGAATTCACCTAAATATAGAGATACGTATAAGGAATTCTTAAAAATTGACTTTCCTCGTGTGCCCTACCCATATGATTCGGTATCTTTTTGGAAATTAGTAGATTTAGGTAAACAAATTCGTGTATTACATTTACTAGAATCAGACAAAATAAATAATTTTATATCTTCTTACCCTGAAAGTGGAGATAATATTGTGGTTAAACCAGTTTTTAAAGGAGGAAAGGTTTTTATTAACGATACCCAATACTTTACAAATGTCCCTGAAGTAGCTTGGAGCTTTTATTTAGGAGGATATCAACCAGCACAGAAATGGTTGAAAGATCGTAAGGGTATTGAATTGTCCTTTGATGATATTAGACACTATAATCAAATGATTGTTGTTTTAGTGGAAACCGACAGATTGATGAAAGAAATAGATAATGTTATTACAATATAATTATGATTCAATTAATAGATCCAAATGATATACATTCTGCAGCTGCTACTTGGAGTGGTTTCGTGTATCAAGGTAAAGTTGCTCTTTATCATGTACTTAATTTAATATATGAAAGAAATGATGTTGATGGTTTTCATTTACAACTAGAATCTATTGAGGATTTTGCAATAGTCGAATATGACAATTTTGGTAATATAGTCCCTATTTCACTTCATCAAGTAAAAGCTATGAAAAGTAATTTGTATAGTGATTATAGAGATGATTTTATAAAGATAGAGAAAAGAAAAAGGGCTTTCTCTTGTACGGATAATGCTTATTTTCATTTAGCTACTCAAAATGAAAGATCAAAAATTGACATTGAAACTGTTCATCCTGATTTAAAAATTTATCAGTATAATAATCAGGATTTTTGCAGAGTTGAAGAATTGCAGGCATTAATAATCGACAAAATAAAACATTGCCTAGATAAATATAACAAAATTGAATTTATTCAAAACGAAAGTTATGTAATGATTTTATCTGGAATTTTAGAAGATATTATTACAAGTCAAATATTAGCAGTTCATGCATCTAACCATAAAAGGAATGGCCTAACTATTAGGGAAGGAGCATATTATTTTACAGTGCCATTAGAAAATTTCGTTAGTAATATATTATTAGATTATAATGATGCGTTATTTGGTGAAAAATTTTATTATAAAAGAGTTTTACTAGATTTAAATAACTATTATCAACAGTTTTGTATTGCCTTTGACGACCTAATAGATGTTGATGGGCAAAGTAAACTCGCGAATTATCTTTTATACTTAAATAACCTAAGTGATAATGAATTTAAAGAATTCCTACAGAAAATATCTCCCCAAAAAGAAATTAAATATACGAACCTAGAAGAATATAAGAATAATACTCTTGATAATGAGAATTTCAAAGCAGCTTTTTTGTATACACTTTTAGAAATACGCGACAGTGATGGAATAGGTGGATCTAAATTAGGTTGGAAAGATATTGAAGGTAAGTTTTATTTTCCATCGACAATTAACTCATCTAATAGTAGACCTAATAGGCGATTATTATGTCAAGGTATTATGGATACTGTACAAAATACATTAATTGATATTCCCTTTAACAGTGATTTTATTATTACAGACAATTGTGACATTGAATCTATTGAACACGAAGCTGGAAAAATATTTGTTATTGGGGAAGATATTGATCACAATAAGAAAATTACAAATTGGAAAAAAGTTTCGTTAATAGACAGAGAACAAGCAAAACAGAAATTAAATGATAACATTAATTAAAGACTTATTTGTACAATTAGGACTTGTTGAAGTTGTAGCTTTTGAAAGTGAGTATATTAAATACAAAAGTAACGATGACAAGACTGTCGAGAAAGATCTTGAACTATGTACTGCCTTTTCTTTTAAAGAAAATGATAAAAAATCTTATTGGTTAATTTTAGAAACTTATAAACTTGAAGACATTATTGCTAATCAAGCTATCTATTTTGAAGAAGCAAAAAAAATATTAAATAATGATTGGTTTGATAAAAATGCGAATCTTTTAATTATCTATAAAGTAAAAAGTTTTGAAGGAGTCCAAAAAAAGGTCATGGAGATAGAAGAAAACCCTTACTTATTTAAGAAGCAGGTAATATTGTATAAGGAGAGTGAATATGAGCATTTGAATAATGCTTTAAAAACAGAAGGTACAAACATTGCTAATTTTATTGAAAGTAAGATTTTAGACGAGTCAATCTTTAAAATTCACAAAGAAAGTCTTAATAACAATTCCTATGAATCACTGCTCTATCGTTTAGCATTTAAAATACCGGTTATAAAATTAATAATTGTTCAAGAAGATAATTTAGAAGCACTGAATGAAACGAATAAAGAAAAAGTATTTGCTAGTTCATTAGGTGATATTAATGATGTTATCGAGCATAATATTTTTAATCTAGGAATTGACGATATTAAACAAAAGGATTCGGATTCTATCTATGAATTGTTATTAAATACACTAAGTACAGATGAAAATAAGAAAGATACAAATTAAGAATTTTAAAGTTTTTCAACATCTAAATATAGATTTTGATGATTCCAATCTAATTGTATTTGATGGGCCAAATGGATTCGGAAAAACTTCAATATATGATGCTATTGAATTATTGTTCACTGGTGCCATAAGAAGATATGTTACTTTGGAACCTCTTGTTGTAGATAGGAGAGAAAACTATATGGAGCATCCATTTTTATGTGATTATGCAGATGGTAATTTATCAATAACAATTGAATTTTCTAAAAATGGAAAGGATTACATTTTATGTAGAGAAGCAAAGAGAGAAAATTTAACCAATAAAATTAGTTTTGAGATTTATAAATTATATACAAAGGAATATTTTGATGGAGAACAAAAGGTATTAATTGTAGATGAAGAAAATTATTTAAATCAATTATTGGGCACAAATTATAAACGAAATTTTCATTTTTTAAATTATATAGAGCAAGAAGATAGCCTTTTTTTACTCAAGGAGAAGGATAAAAATAGGAAAGATAATATATCTCATTTGTTTAATGTAGTTGAATTTGATAAAAAACTCGAGAAATTAGAAGTATTAATAAAAAAAGTCAAAGAGTTATCTAACGCTACGCAACGTGCTGAAATTGCTTCACTGAAAGAGTCTATTGATAATTCAGAAGCTTTCTTGAAAAAGGAATTTAAGAATACTGAATATTCGAGATTATTTCCTGAAAAATTATATACTTGGGATACTGAAGATTTTGATTTTCAACAATATGAATTTGAAAACCTTTTTGGTGAGGATGGTATTATAACTAAACTTAAAAAATTAGTTGAAAAAAAGATAGATTTTAAAAATTATATAAAGAATTTAAGAATAACAAAGTTAATCAGTAATCAAAAAAGTATTAATAATTTCTTAGTATATTTTCATTTTCTAGATAGAAAAAAAGAGCTCTTGGTAAATAAGAAAGAAATTGAAGACTATGAAAATATGGTTAAGACTTTAACTAATCTTTCTATAGATAATATTAAAAATGAGTTGTTTATAATAGAATTGGATGGTTTTAATTTTATTGAAGATAGTTTGAAAGTGAAGTTTAAGATAGACTTTAATAGTATTCAAAGTGATCTAAAAGAATTAAATGACTTACAAGGTATCTATTTAAAGATTAGGGAATCTAGAGAGAAATTAATTGAAAGTATTAGTAAACTTAAAGATGATCAAAATTCAGAGGATAGTGGGACTTGTTTTCTTTGTGGTTTTGATTGGATTAATATTGATACTTTATTAATCAATATCAATAAACAAACACTTTCTTTAGAAGAATTAACTTCTTCAAAAAATCAAGTACTAAGTGAGAAATTTAAAGAGTTTACACAATGGATTTTACAGACTCTAGTACCAATATTTAGTCAAAAATTAAAACAAAATAAATTTGATATAAAATTTATAGAAAGATTAGATTTACTTGACGAAGTAAGTATTAATAAAATAAAAAGTGAATTTGAAAAGATTAGCTTTAATTATTCTCAATATTTAAATAGAGATATTAATAGTAGTGTAGTAATTGATTTTGATAATGTTATAAGGCCTCAATTAGAAGCTATTAAATCTGACATTAATCCTCATGCAATTGAGCCTTATTTCAAGGATATAGTTGCTAATTATTTTGATAATAGCTTCGAATTATTAGATGCATTATCAATGGAAAGTATTCTTAAGAAAGAGGATTTTTTAAAATACAAGTATTCTATTTTACAAAATGAGATTATTAAAGGTAAGAAAATGGAACTCAGTAAGAAAGAGATTAAACTGAGTAAAGCTAGAGAGTTTGAAGTTACGTTACTGAAATTAAAAGACATTTACGCTGAATCATTAAGCACCTATCAAAAGAAAGTAATTAAAGATATAGAAATTATATTTCATATCTATTCAGGTAGAATTATGCAGGATTTTCAAGGAGGTTTAGGACTTTTTATTTTTTCTGATAAAGAGGGTATAAGATTTCAAACCAGTCCAATAAAAACTTTTGACGCAATTTTTTCAATGAGTTCTGGTCAGCTTTCCGCTTTAATTATCTCGTTCACTTTGGCATTACATAAAAAATATAGTCAAAATAAAATTATTTTAATTGATGATCCAGTTCAAACCATGGATGAAATAAATATCGTAGGGTTCATCGAGTTGTTACGAAATGAATTTTATTCAAATCAAATAATTGTTTCAACTCACGAAGATATGGCATCAGCTTTTATGAGATATAAATTTAAAAGTTATGGATTAAGTCAAAAAAGGATTAATTTGAAATTGATGAGTTAGTGTATTTAGTTTATGTCTCGTCCTGAAATAGCTTTAAACTTCTAAAAGTTACAGTTATGGAAAAATTGACAGAACAAAAAACAGATCAATCAAAAACCTACTGGAATTCGTATCCATTATCAGTAAAGCAAAAGGTTGTTTCAGAGATAAAGCCCGGTGCTTTTAGCAATAGGTCAGCAGCAAAAAGGTATTTAATAAGTCGTAATACAATTAACTCTTGGGTAATTGAAGATTCTTTACTAACTTTTAAACTCAGTAATTTAAGTGAAGAGGTTATGGCAAAACCAGTTGGGCAAGGAACCGTTGTAAAAAAGCTTAATAAGCAAGTTGTAGAACTTCAAAAAGCACTCAAAAAAGCAAATTTGAAGATTGTGGATATTCCACTCCAAACTGCACCACTATTCTAGACTGACCCCAAAAAGTATCTAATTTTTTGGGGCACTGTATCTTTAAGTGTGTAAGTTCAAAAAATAAGCTTGGGTTAGGTTTTGTTTAAAGTCTAACCCTATCTTTATATAGGATCATAAATTGGTCTAATATTATTCCCCAGTTTCTTACTGGCATAGTCCATTTTCTAGTAGCTTCTCTTACAG
>NZ_JBTXLR010000028.1:0-14014 GCF_054871685.1 Myroides sp. LJL116 | reverse complement strand
AAATGGATATTAAAATGGTATGGATACCACAAAAAGGGAAAAATGCGTACTTACTTTCTGTAATTGACGTACACAGTCGTAGAATATTAAAAGACTACTTCAGCTTTAATATTAAACAAAAACAGGTAATAGAACTACTATCAGAGCTTTTCGAGGAGTTAGATTACCCTGAAAATGTAGTGATTAGATCAGATAACGGAAGTCAATTTATTGCTAAAAATGTAAGGGAATATCTTTCTTTAGTCGGTGTGTCACAAGAGTTTACACACGTAGCAACACCAGAGGAAAACGCTCATATAGAAGCATACCATGGTACTTTAAGGAGAGAAGTTTTCACCAAGTTCGAATACTTTACTTTTGGGCAAATAGAACAAATATTAAAGAACTACGTAGTGTTTTATAATAACAAAAGACTACATGGCTTGCTTGGAAAAATCACTCCAATGGAGAAATGGGAAATGGACAAACACTTGATTTTAAGCAAGAAAAAAGCAGCCTAAAACATTATACTTTAAAAACTTAAAAATACTCTAGGTTTATCGGGGGCAAAACAGCTTCTCCCCATGTGTAAGAAAATATATTTTGCTAAATTTGAATACTTTACTTTTTAGATAAAAAGCGCAATTACTAAATAAGTGCGTAGTGTCCTATAATCATTAAAGACTTGATAGATAGGTTTAAAAAGCATTGGAAGCTAGAAATAGAAAGAAGAACAAACACTTAATTTTAAGCGAGGAAAAAAGTAGACTGGCTATGATATTTTAAAATCAAAAACACTCTAGTTTATAGGGGTATAAAGAGGTGATAGAAAAGTAAAAAGTACATAACTTATGAAATATTATGAATTGTATGAAAAGTACAAAAGAAGTTTATATTTTTTCTATAATGAAAATAATAAGATTTCTGGGTTTGATTATTGTACTTCAAAGAAAATAGAGGATTCAGAGTTTTTAGTTTATGATGTGGAAGTACTAGATAGTTACTTATCGGATTATGATTATTTACCAGTAGCATCTGGATTACCTTTAGTTAGTAAACGCTTTAGAGAGGCTTTTAGTGGATTGGAAGCAAGTCAATTAGAGTATTTTAAAGCAATGATAATTTCTAAAGATGGAGGGGTAAATACCGATTTTTTATCTTTGAATATACTAAATTGTTATCCAGGGATGGATAAGGAAAAATCTATCTTTGAAATTAATAAATATGGTATTTTAAAGATAGAGAGTTTATCCTTGAAACCTAATTTTATGAAGGATCATCTAATAGGTAGGCTAGAGGAAAAAAAATCTATTGTAATTGTTAATCAGGTTTTTAAAGACTTATGCACAAGAAATAAATTAAAAGGAATGGGGTTTATTGAAATAGAATAAGAAGTAGAATACTTCATTATTGAGCCTCTGTTACATTTTTAATAATAATTATACTTTTAGATTCACTAAGGGTTTTTAAAGTAAAGCAATCCGCTTCAAATATGTATTTTCCTTGTGGGTCTAAATCCAATGGAGTATACGATCTCACCGCAATTCTATCTACTGTTTGATATAGTGGATAGGAAGTTTTAATTCCCATTATTTTTAAATAGTCGATGGGTGAAAATAAATATTTTAAATTTATATAGTCGTTAATATCATGACTAATAGGATTGGGTTTAACGATACCAACCTTGTTTCTAAATAGTTCTTGTGTCGCTTTAAAGGCGATATTTGTTTTTCCAATATATATAACTTGCCCTATTAACTTTTGATCAAGATTGCAAATTTTATTACCTGTAATTGTGGTTAAGCAGTATCTTTTTGTAATTGTCGATTGTTTATGCTCAACAATAGGATTGTCCTTAATCTTGTGAACATTTCTTTGTTGACATGACAAAAATAAAACACCGATTAATAGATATGTAGTTAACTTATGCATTGTTTTTAAATTGAGCCTCATATGGATGGAATTGTTTATTAAACGATTAAGTCTGGTTATTATTTTAGAAAACATAAAAACTACTTGATATGATCTTTATGTGTGAAAAAGATTTGCTGTGGAAATAATGTTATTTATCTTTAGCATTAGTAGACTTGAAGATAATTTTTAAATTAAATATTCAAGAATTATCTATCGTAAAAAAAACAAGAATATTAATAGAACTAACTTAGGGTAGCTGTTGCTATATTGGGTCTTGATGTAAATTTACAGGATAATAGAGATCTATATATAGAAGGCGTTAAGGATGACTTACAATGAAAATTATGAAAAAAAAGAAGAACTACTTAGCTTTCCTTTTCTTGGGCTATATATTAATGTACCTAATTGATCATTCAGATAGATTTATAGATGGAGTTTTAGATGCTCTAAAGTAAAACCTATCATTATCAAAATCTTATAGTAGGTTTCAAATTAAAAGGTGGAAATTTGCAATTTAAGACCAAAGACATTAAAACAGTGGTAGATAGGGATGCTGCTTTTAAGAATCAATAAGTTAAACTTGCTACGAACAGAAAAACTAATCAGAGCTATCTTCTACAGAGGTAGGAATTATATATGTACTATTACATAAGTAGTGTAAAGTGAGCGTATAATTTGGGAAGCTTGTTTTCTAGTTAATGGATACTTAAAACCAACTCTGGAACAACAAAGAATTCGATTTAATGCAGACGGTATTCCATTACCTAATCCATCTACAGGGACTAGAGAAATAAGTCCAGAGAAGTGAAAAAAGTATGCTCCAAATGGAAAAATAAGTTTTAATGATAAATTTCGTGATTAATGATAACAATTTATAGTGACTTTATTAAGAACCACACTAACTATGATTTCTTTGACCAAGACAAGGTGAAAGAATTTCTAGACTTGCCTATTATTTATTCGCTGGATAGTATACTTCCTCTTTTTAATAGAGAAATAGGGTATAATGAAATTATGAATAGTAGAGTTGTTTTAAACTATAAATATAGGGAACAACGCAATAATCAATACCCTCATTTAACTGCAAGTTTACAGACAGTTGTTAATGATTTATTTGTTAATTTATTTGGAGATAAATCAGAAGTTATAGATTGTACTAAGCTTGAAGGAGACGTAAAAAAAATAAGTCTTGTAGCTTGTAGAAAATGTGAAAAAGTAATTACTAAGCCGGATTTAGAGATGCTTTTTATAGATACTATGCCAAAATTGACTGAGATAGAAGGGTTGTCTAAACTAATAGACCTAAAAGACTTAACTATATCTAGAACACCAAAGTTTAATGGTTTTGAGGATATACAAGCATTAAAAAAGGTCTTGTTTTTGAATTTAGATAGTTGTAAAATGTTAGAAAATATTGATTTTTTGACAGAAGAGCATAGTGTGATGTTTCTGGATATTTCGTTTTGCCCTAAATTAGATATTTCGAGTAGCATAAAAGTTTTAAAAAAATTAAAAAATCTAAAACAAGTCAATATGACATTGAAAAAGAAAGATTTAGCACTTGTATTAGAAGCTCTTCCGAATGTTTATATTAATTCGCATAAATTTTAAAAAGAGGATTAATTGCTGGATTAGGAAATAATCTAGCCGCTAGTATAAAAGATGTGAAAAGAATCTTTCTAGATTTAGAATAGGAGCCTAAAGTCGTTAATAGTCAATTGTATGAACTCATAAGACAAAAAAAAGCTCTTGGAGGTTTTGATATGCTACTTAGAACACCAAAAACACAATGGCACAAATATGACACAAGAAGAAGCAATGAAAGGTAATTTCAAAGTTAAATAATCGTTCTGTATCTCTTCTAAGATTTAATATATCGTGAAAAAATTACAAGTAAAAATAGTACTGTATCAAGTTCTGGATATAACACCGTTAAAGGTTGAAGCCAACTATAAGTAGAGGTATAATAAAGTGTTTTTAAAATTAACTTATTCAAAAATTATGCACCAAAAAGAAGTACAGCGATTACTACAAGAAGTTAGTAATTTGCGGATATATGGAGAAAAATAAGAAATGTTAGTTATTCTACATAAACTAAACAATGAGTTTCCTATTTGGCAAAGGGTATGGAAGTGAAGTTAATCATAGAAAGGATATAAAGAAGAATAAAGATGAGTTATATAAGAATATTAATGTCTATTAAGGATTTTATTCCTTATGTAAAGGATATATTACTGAAAAATGATGCAAATTTGTATGTAGAAAAAAGAGAAAACAAAACTCAATTGCAATATATTAATATCAATCTACTTGAAGAAATATTACCTTTCGAGGCAAATAGAGAACAATATACCAACTTGTATATTACTACTACCGAATTTAACGTAGATAAAGATAGTTTTTATAAAACACCTATTAATCTTTTTTCTTGTGATATTACAGGGGGAAGAGAAAAAAATGATGAAATAGAGATAATTAATATCAGGATTTTATCAAAAACACCTGACAAAAGTATTAAGAAGGTATTTAATTCAATTAAATATCGTTTAAATCATGATGAAAATATTGGTAAAGGAGTTAAGATTGATAATTCAACATATAAGATGATGTATTATTTAAAAACAAATGTAGAGAATAAGACCTATAGTTTTGATTTTTATAATGAAAGCTTTTCAGGGTTCAATATAATCGTTGAATAGTTTTTTAATATAAAAAGTAGTAGAGGTGATTTACTATTTTTTTTGTTTTTGACTATCTTTATTAACGACAGAGCTATGATAGTGAAATGCTTTAACATTCTATGACTGCTTAATTAAAAGATAGAGATTTTCATGAAAGTGATCTAAGTGAATTAGGGAAGGAAGTTTTTAGTGATTTAATGTACGATTGCCTTTCCTATACAGATAATCAAAGTGAAAAAATCGATAGAAATAATTATGTAATATGAACTATTGGAATCAAATTAAAGAATTATTTTCTAAATATGAAAGTAAAAAATATTTAGAAGAAGTAAAAAATATAGATAGTTATCTTTCAAGAGATTATGTTGATTTTGTTAATTATTTTGGAGTTGGCAAAATTGATGATTTTATATGGATATTATCTCCAATAATTAGTGATGAAAGTGATAATATATATAAGAGAAAATCCGATCTATTAGAAAGTTTAAATTATGATACATATATTTCAAATGATGTTTATTTGTTAGAAATGTTAAATAACCCTACTATGAACGTATTGGGAATGTCTGAAAATGGGGACTATATACTTTCTGTTGAAAATGGAAAAACTTTTATAATTATAGTTATTGAAAGTAGATTTAGCGAATATGAAGTTTATGAATTTGATTTTATTGAGTTTGTTTGTAAATTTTTATTAAATGAATTAGATACAAATATTTTATGTATTGAGGAAGTAGAATATCATAGTTATACTCAATACACAGATGTAGTATAAAATATAAAAAGCAGTAGTAGAGATAATCTACTACTGCTTTTTTTTGCTTTTTACTATCTTTATCAAGGTCACGCATTGGATAGGGAAATGCTTCAACATTCTATGACTGCTTAATTTAAAGATATAAACAAGGAGTTAAACTGTCTTAGCCTACAACAGTTTTCGTTATTACGACCCTGAACAAGGGAATTACATCAGTCAAGACCCTATCGGTCTTGCAGGTGGTAACCCTACGCTGTATGGGTATGTAGGAGATCCTACAGGATGGTTAGATGTGTTTGGGTTGGCTGAAAGTGGTACATATCCTACTAAGTATCATGAAATTAGTAAAGAAGAACTAGCAATATTAAGAAATGAATTTGATAAATCTGGAGGAGTTAGAGAGAATTTTTTAAAAGAAATAGCAAAAGATCCTAATGCTGTGAAAAAGTATGGTACAGATATAGTTAATCAGTTGAAAGATGGTAAAGTTCCTAATGATTATGTGGTACACCATAAAAAACCATTATTTAGAGGAGGAACAAATGAAAGTAATAATTTAACTTTGATAGATAAAAAGTATCATAGAGATAATAATAAGGTGCTTCATTGGTATGAAGAGGGAGAAAATCCATATGGTTTAAATGATTAAAATAAATTGATTAATATATGAATGTACGTTGTCCAAATTGTCAAGTTGTTTTTAAAACAAGCCCAGAAAAAACAGAGTTATTAAACTATGCTATACAAAAAGGGCAAAAGTTAGTTATGTTAGAATGTCCAGAATGTTTTAAAGAAGTGCCAATTAATCCAGATAACCTTTTGGCTAAAGTTTCACAAAAAGATAATGATATTAAAGAAAAATATGATGGAATTGATTGTCCAATATGTTTAGTTGGGATTGTAAGTTATATTGATAATAATAAAGAAAAAGCATTTTGGGGTTGTGGAGAATGTGGTACTGTATGGACTAATGAAAAGAAAATAGAAAAGGATATAAATAGCTAAAGAGAAAACAGTAGTAGAGATAATCTACTACTGCTTTTTTTTTGCTTTTTACTATCTTTATAAGGGACAGAGCTATGATAGTGAAATGCTAAAATGTTCTTTGACTCCTTAATTTAAAAGTATAAACCAGAAGTTAAACGGGCTTAGCCTATAACCGCTTGCGTTATTACGACCCTGAGCAAGGGAACTACATTAGTCAAGACCTGATAGGTCTGCAGGTGGTAACCCTACGCTTTATGGATATGTAGATGATTCTACTGGGTGGTTGGATGTGTTTGGATTGAGTCAAAATAAAAGTTATGAAAGTGGGAAGAATATAGACACTGTCTCTAATGACACCACAGGGTTCTCTATTCTCATCTTAAAGGTATTCTTGTTAACCAAAAATTAAATCCAATAACTTACTCCTGTTTATCTTTCACTTACAACATAATTGGTTTTAGTCAAATAAATTAACTATTCTTGTTTTTTTACATTTGGAAGATTCTCAAATAATCTTTGATACTCCAATAGATGATCAAAATCTAAATAATGCTGAGGCGATCTAAACCAATGTTGACTTAAATCTGCTGTACCATACTGTTCAATATTCACAGTTTTACCATCCTCAATAACCCATTGATCTAAGTATACATTATCCTTTTGCTTATGTGAATAAAACATCAATACTTTTCCTAGATTACCATACCATGATACTTGAGATAAAAACACCTTATCCTTGTCATAAGCTTTTTCTTCAAAATGATTGTACTTAGAAAATACAGTCATTAAAATGGTCTTATAAGAAAGACTATCATAGTAACTGAAAGAAATATACATCTTACAAAAAGTAACCTCACAGTATGGTTTTCCCTCTTTGTAATAATTAACAGTATACTCTTTATCATTCTTAAAAGCATACTCCGCCCATTGCTTAGGGGTATATGATATAAATTCTTTAGGAATATTATCATCAAATTCTGATGAAAGATGAACTTGTAGTGTATCCTGTTCATCCATTATTTTATTCATAATACCATTGTATTTCGTAAATTCTGATCTATACATATTTTTATTTTATAAATTTTGAAATGTCGTCTACTATTTCTACACCTTTTTTAGTGGCATGATTTAATACATCTTTGCTTAATTCTCCTACTTTTTCAACATGTAGAACAACTTTTCCTCCAACAGATTTGTTTTTTCTTTCGTTAGCTAATTTTTAATGAATGACGCTTAAATTAAGCATCATAGTTTTTTCTTGTACGACTCATCTTTCAAAGATAAGTTTTTATGCTTAACTTACTGTGCGGACTAAGTTAGGAAGTCCATTCCTTTATATCTTATTTTGAAAATTAAAAATAGAGGTTACATACTACTTTCTTTAATAGCTTTTTTCGTTATCGAATATTTTATATATACTTATTTATTTTCCCCCTCAGATAAAATAATAGGGCTTTACAATTTAATTATAGGAATTATTGTTTTTGTTCTTTTTTATAGTAAAAAAAATTACTAAATATTAAGTAGTCAAATCAATCTTTTAAAAAGCCCTTTTACTGTAAAGTATAAAGCTTTTTTGTGCTTAAAAGTTGGCAAAAATCGGTGAAGAATAAAGGTAAATTATAACGAGAGGATACGGGGGAGAAAATCCTCGTATTTATAAACTGTTTAAAACAGTTGTTTAATTCACCTTGTTTTTTTTAAAAGCCAACTTTTGGATTGTCCTTGAATAGTAAACTGCTGATTATTAGTATTAAGTAGGTTGTAGTAATGGTTGTAAAGGCTATTTTACGGCATAAAAAAACTCCCATTGTGGGAGTTTATATTTTATAACCAATTCTTTTTTGGATCTAAATGTGTAGAAAGCACTGCATAAATATGTATTTCTTTTTTAGTCTCATTTACTTTGAAATGAATCATGTATTTAAAGTCTTTCAACGGCAGGCAATGCACATCTTTGTAACGAATTTGAAAATATGGATTTTGCTGTAAGTTTTTCAAAGTTTCTCTGTAATGCTCTAAAAATTTTTTGCCGTAATCTTTTCTTTTGTTGTTTAAATACTCTTTAGCTTCCTTTAAATCGTTTTTAACATTAGGGTCGGCAATAATGGTGTATTTCTGCATTATTCTTTCTCTAACTCGTCCAACATATCAAAAGCATCTACAGGTTTATTAGCCTCTTTTACACGTTTTAAAACAAGGTCTTTTTGCCATTGTGGTACATCTTCGGTATCCTGTTTGTATTTAAAGGTTAAAAAATCAATATAGCGTTCTACTTCTCCCAAAAGTGTTTCTGGTAGTTGTTTTAGTTTAGAGTTTACCTGCTTTATGGTTGTTGTGTTCATAATCTATAAAGCTAATTGTTATACTTTCTTTTTTGTTATAAAAGCATCAAGAAATGTTTTAACTAGATGTTTTTCCTCTGCATTTAATTTTTGAATTCTTTGAAACTGCCTTATCAATTCTTTATCGATCAACTGAGTTTCTACCTGTTCACTTTCATCATTCATCAAATAATCTGTACTTGTATTTAAAGTATTTGCTAATTTTTGAAGCACATCGGCAGATGGAATACTCTTGCCTTTTTCATATCGCCCAATTTATAAATAAGTTAAACCTACTTTTTCTGCAATTTCAGACTGTGTCAAATTATTATCGATGTGAAGTTGTTTTATCCGTTCATTTACAGATGTTATAGTTGATATATGTATTAGATTGATACTTATATAAGTACAAATTTACGTTTTTATTTGACTATTTAAGAAAATTGTTTAAAAAATAATACATGTAAGGCTTATTAATTGATACAATTATGTGTTATTGCGTAACAAAAAAGTATCATAAGTATTTTTCAGTTATGGAAATAAGCGAGATAAAGGAAAAACTAGCCATGGCAACGGTACGGCTTAAAAATCGAGAAGCAGAGCAGAATAATAGAGTAACAGCTGAATATTATTCAAATAAAAGTAATAATTCAGGTCAAAAGGCTACAGTTTTAGAAAGTGCTGTTAAAATAATTTGGGCTATATTTAAAAAGTAATTGTATGAAATATGTTGTTTTAATTTTTCTTTTATTTGTTTTCATTGGATGTAAGAAAGAAGTTTCTTTCAACGAAGAATCAATGAAGAAAATGAATGCTAGTTTAGTAGAGTATAAAACTAAATTTGCTCCTTCATTAGTTGGCCATTTTCCTAATAAGCTTAAACGTTTAGGAAATTCTTTGAATTTTAAGACTGATATTAGAAAAGGCGACATAGGGCTTTATCTATATCAATATAATGTATCAAATAAAGAAATCTATTCGATTGTTAATTATTTGTCAGAAAGAGGTTATAAAGGATAGTAAATAATATTATGAAAATAGAAGAAAATATTAAGCGATTAGGAGGGCTAGAGTCCATTTATACGGATAAAGAAACCAAATTGACTGAAAAGGATATAAAAAAAATTGAAGAAATATTACAAGCAAAAGTACCAGAGGATGTTGCTTCATTTCTTACCACCTATGGAATAGTCAGTTTTGAAAAAGAAAGTATTTGTTTTAGACCATATAAAGAGGATGCAGAATATATCCATAAAGAAGAGACAGGGCAACCTAATTTTATTTTTATACAAGATTCTGTTAGTGTTTTTTATGGTGTTGACCCGAAGGATGGATATGATGTAATGTGGAGTTTAAGTGAGGATTTAAGAGAAGGTAGACCAGATAAGATGCTCCCAATAGGAACAGATGGAATGGGAAATGACATTCTTGTTAGTTTGCAAAAGCATGATTATGGAAAGGTTTATTTTTGGGATCATGAGTGTGAATTTGATGTAGATGATTATTTAGAAGAAACAGGCCAAGTGATGCCTGAAGAGGCTAAATATCAAAACTTATGGTTAATAGGAACTAGTCTTGAAGATTTTTTTGATAGATTGTATTATGTTCCGATTGAGGAGGAAGAATTTTAAAAAACAGTAGTAGAAAGTTTAGTACTGTTTTTTTGTTTTTGATTATCCGTATTAAGGAAAGAGTTATAATAGTGAAATGCTTCAGCATTTTATGACACTTTAATTTAAAAACAGAAACAAGGGACCTACATTCGTCAAGATCCCATTGGACTGGCTGATGATAACTATACGCTGTATGGGTATGTGGGAATCCGAGTAATTGATTAGATATAGTTGAATTAGCTGCTTGTCTTAATAGTGGAAAGGTAGCACAAAATGCTGCATAAAATCGGTTAACTGCCGAAGGATATACAATATTAGGTGAGCAAGTAACAATGAAAGTGAAAACAGGCACTGGTGAAGTTTATTTAGGAAAAATAAAGGAGATTTATGGCACTAGTTTTGAAGATTTAAAAAATACACCAAAATCAGGTTGTTATTAGAGAATGAGAAAATTGACAGAAATAGAACAAAAAATGTTCGATTGGGATAATGAATTGCGCTTTAATAGTGTAAATTATTCTGATGTTCAAGTAGTGGATATTGCAAAAAATGCGATAAATTTTGCTTGTGATAATTTCAAAGAAAAGGAAGAACTATGGGAGGGATTTACTTATCAATATGAAAGTAAAATTGAAAATGTTGCCTTAGGCATAGATTCGTATTTGCAAAAGAATCCTAAAGGTAAAAAGTCAAAAGAGATTCAAGATTTTGTACTTGATGTTATCCATACTGAAAAGTATGGAAGAGGAAGATGCGGCTTTATATACTTACTTTCAGTATTAAAAATGGATAACGAATTAGACCAAATAGCAAAGTGTAGAAAAGAGTTCTGGGACACCTCAAGAATACAATTTCAGTTGCTATATGCTTTATATAAACGAAAAATAAAAGGTTTTGAAAATGAGGTGGAAAATTTAGTAAAGAATTATCCAAAAGAAACTGAGTTGAAAAAATACGCAAATAAATATATAGAACAGCAAAATAGATAATACATTAAAGCCACTCTAAAGAGCAGTTTTAATTGTGTTAAAGATTGTCTTTACTGCCTAATAAATCTTTCATTTTTTTTGAAACGTAGTTTTGACAACTGTTTTTTCTTTTTGTGATTAAAAATAGGAGCAAAATTTGGTTTAAATGAAAGTTGGTCTTTCGTTGTTATTACTGAAATGTTGACTCTCGCTGGAGGGTGAAAATTGCACAGAGTTTGTTCTCTAAAGCCCGGTAGGTCTTGTAGGTAGTTACCTTACGTTGTATAGGTATGTAGGATATCCATATACGTGGATGGATGTTTTTGGACTCTTGATAGTATATTTAATAAACAATGAGGAGTATACAGGTAATACAAAAAGCAGATGCGAAAGCTAGATATGGTAGCGTTAGAACGGCAATTGATAGGTTTATTAAATAGTACAGAAGATAGAATAGACGACATTATTAGCTATGCCCGCGATGAGCATGCTAGTAGATATACAGATTTCATTGAGAAAGACTATCCATTAGGTGTAATGAAAGTGAAACAGGCACTGGTGAAGTTTATTTAGGAAAAATTAAGGAGATTTATGGCAAAAATTTTAAAAGAAAGTATTGAAGATTTAAAATTATTATTAGCCTCTACTAAGGCACCTGAAAGGAGAAAAGCTGCTAAATGGATAGGAGAGTTTAATGTAATTGACCTTGGTGATTCATTATATCAAGCATATCTGAAGGAAAGTAAGAATTTAAAAGCTTGGGAAACGCAGTGTATGATGATTAAAGCACTCGGTAAAATTAAGTATAAAAATGTTATGCATGAGTTATCTATTATTATAGAAAATAATAAAATGCATGACATGATAACTAATGAGGCGACATTAGCATTTATAAGAATAGAAAGAAAAAGTACAAAAGATGTAATTCCTATTTTGGAATTACTAAAAGTTGGTAACTTATCAGTTCTTAATGGAGCATTGAAATCGTTGACATTTGATGATGTGGTCCCTGAAAAAGAAGATATTTATAAAGTTATAGATGCTGTTAATTTAAAAAAATCTCTTATAAAAGAACAACATAAAGTTGGAGTTTTTGATCCAAGAGAGTATTTACTGTCAGCAATGTCTAAGTGGGATAAAAAAGACCCCAAAATTATTAATTTTATAGAAGAATGTTCAAAAGATGAGTATCTAGGAAAAAAGCATGATTTAATTGAAAGAGTTAGAAAAGGTAAGAAAGTATATTCTGAATAGTTGCAGAGTAGATCAATTACAGATCAAAAGACTTAAGTCACTATAATTCAGTCTTTTTTATATATGGGATACAATATTTTAGATCTTAGCAACTATAAAGGTTTAAACTTGTTTGTGTGTTGTTTGACTAACACTTTTTTTCAAAATAATTTAAATGAAAATCAACTGATGACTTTCAACATATTTATAGAAGGAAATAGAGGGGGTGAGGAATTGATAATTGGGGAATTGAGATGTTATAAGATATAGGAGCGAAAAATTAAGAGTTATGAAAAGATATTTATACTATTAGTATTTGTGTTTCTCTTTCTATTAGTAATGAATAGTTGTAAAGCTGATAGGGTGAAGTGTCTTTCTAAGGATAAATATATAACTTTTTGGAGGCATGTCTAATAGTTGATGATGATACCTATACTCGGTATTTATGCAGGTTTAAGTAATCCTTTTTTATTTTGGAATTATTTTATATTTATTAAATAGTACAGAAGATAGAATAGACGACATTATTAGCTATGCCCGTGATGAGCATGCTAGTATATATACTGATTTTATTGAAAAAAGACTATCCATTAGGTGTAATGAAAGTGAAACAGGCACTGGTGAAGTTTATTTAGGAAAAATAAAGGAGATTTATGGCAAAAGTTTTAAAAGAAAGTATTGAAGATTTAAAATTATTATTAGCCTCTCCTAAGGCACCTGAAAGGAGAAAAGCTGCTAAATGGATAGGAGAGTTTAATGTAGTTGACCTTGGTGATTCATTGTATCAAGCATATCTGAAGGAAAGTAAGAATTTAAAAGCTTGGGAAACGCAGTGTATGATGATTAAAGCACTCGGTAAAATTAAGTATAAAAATGTTTTACCTCATTTTGAGAGTATTCTACAAGAAAACCAGGTAGATGATATGATTACGCATGAGGTAGCCTTAGCGTATGTGAGAATTAACAGAAAATCTATTAATGATATCTCTCCAATATTAGAATTAATAAAAGAAGGTAATTTATCTGTTCTTTCAGGAGCTTTAGCAGTATTGGCATTTGATGATGTTATTGTTGAAAAAGAAGATATGTATACACTTATGGATGAAGTTGATTTGAAAAAAACACTTATAAAACAGCAACATGAACCTGGAAGTTTTGATCCAAGGGAGTATTTGTTATCTGCAATGTCTAAGTGGGATAGAAAAGACCCTAAAATTATTAATTTTATAGAAGAATGTTCTAAAGATGAGTATTTAGGAAAAAGACATGATCTAATTGAAAAAGTTAGAAAAGGTAAGAAAGTATATTCTGAATAATGCCATTAAGTTGGATAATAGTAATAATTCAATTTGTTGAATCTAGGTTATAAGATCATTTGTTTAAATAAATTAAAGTGGTAAAAAGAAAAAAAAGGCAAATAAAGATGAACCGGACACTGTACCATAAACTGTGTAAGTATAAAAATCTGCTTGGGTAACTAAGCAGATTTTTTTATATATTTAATATTTAGACAGTTATGGATACAAAGAAGATTATCTCCGATGAAGTTTTCAAGGGC
>NZ_JBTXLR010000027.1:0-14051 GCF_054871685.1 Myroides sp. LJL116 | reverse complement strand
TATATTGAATGAATCAATAGGGATAACTCTTACCTACCAACAGATGTTTTCATCATAGATGTAATGGTTGGTTAAATTGATTAAATAAGTTTGTTGTAAAATAATAATTGAAATTTCCGAAGTAAATCCGGTGGACGTTTGTTGTGATTAAGACCAAAGTTGAGGTATAGCTATATATTCCATGCTGAGGTGGAAACTCCATTCAAGCAAGGATGCAATAGCTCATTTACTACAGCAGTAAAACTGCAAATAGCCTCATTTTGGACGGTTAATGATCACAGACTATAAAGAAGTAGACGTCAAAAAAGACTTTCTTCATAGTGAATATAATAGGACAGTAGTGTTCTAAAAAGATACTACGTCTTTTCCTAGTAATTGCTCATCGGGGAGAGAAGCAATAAAACCTACTAGGCAAATATTTTAAAGTGCAGGCTTATAACGAAATACTGTCTGGCTTACACTCTTGTTTTTTCTCTAGGTAGCTAAGTAATTTACTTAGCTACCCCAATTTTCATACTTTCTCAATTACTTATGTATTGGCATTTTCCTTTTGGAAAAATGCAAGAAAGGCTATACTTTTAGAGTGCGAATCAAAAATTATAATCTTCTTACTTAAAACACTTGTGTTTTGAGCAAAGCTGTATTACAATAAAACGAAATACATCGTAGACTATTAATCCTTGTAATACTTACTAAGGAGCTTTTTTATTGCTAGAAGTTTTCAGAAAAGGTCCTTTTTACAAAAAAGCACTTTTGATGAAATGTCTATAAAATAAAAAATCGCTCACATAGATTATGAACGATGTTTTTTATATGAATAAACCCTAGTATAAAACATGGAGCGGCTCATAACTCTATTTCGAGGTGTCCTACGACCTTCATTTAAAATAAATGATTTGCCAACAGAGAACTATATGAATACCGCTCGCATGCAATACAAAAGTACGAAACTTTAATGCACGGAGCGATACCAATGGTCTCCTTGTCGGCGTGTAGGACTTTCGAAACAAGAAAAAACATCGTTAACAACCTTTATAGGGTTGAAATATCGCTTTTGTTATAACAAAGATACGAATATTAATTTAAGATACAAATATTTTATATGTAAAATATTTGTATCCAATAGTAGGTATGAGAATATGTCATATAAAAAGAGAATTGGAGAAATTTTAAGGGTAAAAAGAGAAGAAAAAGGTTATTCTAAATCAAATATTTCTTATATGTGTGGTTTTGCTGAGTCAACAGTTATAAAAGTTGAAAATGGAGAAGCCTCAAATGTTGACTTTTATGTAGAATATGCTAAAGCAGTAGGCTATCCACTAGCTACTTTAACAGACTTTAATATTCCTTTAGTTCCTAAAAATCCTTTAACCGAGGAAATGTTGAAGAGTATGCAAATTACTGGGCATATTCGTAAATTAGTTAAGAAGGGATACTTTAACGAACCACGAAGATCGGGCGAGGTCCGTACTGCTTTATTAAGAGAGAATTTAATTGATAAAGAAATGACTAGTAGTCGTGTATCTAGCCTATTGAGAAATTTGGTTGGTGACGGTACTATTAAAGCTAAGAAGAAAGGTAATATCAATTTATATTTTAAATAAACTAATGGAAAGGTTAGGTGCTTTATAGGGCGTCTAACGTAAATTTGCTTTTAAAGAAACAAACAAATGAAAACTATTGAAGTAGTAGCAGCTATTATCCTATATAATAATCAGATCTTTTGCGCCCAGAGGAAATACAGTGATAAAGAGTATGCTAGTTTCAAATTTGAATTTCCAGGTGGAAAGGTAGAAGAAGGTGAAACCAACACGCAGGCTCTCATTCGTGAGATTAAAGAAGAGTTATCTTGGGAAATTACGCCTTGTTCTCTTTTTACTACAGTAGAGTATCCCTATAGTGACTTTAATCTATTGATGCATTGCTATATATGTAAGGTAGATACGCTAGAGTTTACTTTAAATGAACATCTAAGCTATAGATGGTTAAATAGAGAGGATTTACTTTGTTTAGACTGGGCTGCGGCCGATAGTATCGTTGTTAAAGAATTAATGGCTAAAGACAGTTTTTAAGTCAGTGAGTCTTATTTTTTCTATTAATAAGTGTAGAATTGTACTAATAAGATAGTCGGTAGTAATTTTCAAAAAGCAATCTTTAATGTTATGATGTCAACAGATAGAATATTTGTAGAAAATGAGTTTGCACCTTTGAAAAAGGTAGTTCTCGCAGCTAGTGAATTTGGATATTCTTTAGAGGTAAGACAGGAGGATCTTCGCTTTTTAGATGAATCAAGTATAGAGGATTCATTTATCCACAGAGGAAAAGACTTCAAAGAGGCACATCCTATTGCTCAGCGTAAGTGGGAATTAGAACGTAGTAATTTTAAAAAGGTTCTTCAAGGCCATGGAGTAGAAGTGATAGAAGCTCGTAGGTTAACCGAGGCAGAAAAGAAGTTCGACCCAAAAGATGGATATGCTAATTTCTTTACTAGAGACCCTTTCTTTGTAATTGGGAATTGTGTAATTGAGGGTAGTATGCGTTTTTTACATCGAAGACATGAGATATGGCCGCTACGTGATTTATTATGGGAAAACGTAGAAAAAGCAGATTGTATGTATGTAGCTGCCCCTTTTCCTCAAGTAGCAGATCAAGAAGATCTCACTTTAGGTAATGGTCCATTTATAGAAGGTGGAGATGTACTGGTATTAGGGAAACATATACTTGTGGGAAGCTCTGGATTAGCCTCAAATGATAGAGGTTTTAAATGGCTTTCTAAATTAATGAGTCCTTTTGGATACACCTTAGAAAAGGTACGACTTCATAAAGATATTTTGCATTTAGATTGCGCTTTGGGTTTAGTAAGACCAAGCTTAATGGTAATTTGTAAAGAAGCATTTTTAGATGGTATACCTAGTATACTACAAGATTGGGATGCAATTGAGGTTACTTTAGAAGAGGCAGGAAATTTAGCAACTAATGGATTACCTATCTCCCCAGAGGTCTATGTCACTGACCCTGTATTTAAACACATAGGAGATCGAATAGAATCCTATGGTGTAAAGGTAGAGTATGTAGATTTTGAAATCACCCGAAGTTTTGGCGGTTCGTTTCGCTGTAGTACACAACCTTTATTGCGTAGTTATGAGTAGGAGCTTTTACTGATAACTAGAATAAATCACATTCTACATTTATATATAAACGAAAGCTAATTAAAATCCATTTTAATCTTTCGATTTAGGTCGACTTATATACTTATAAAGATCATATTAAACTTGATTTTGAAGTATTTAGGTTGATTATCTACGTCCTCTTTTATAAATGTGTTTTAAAAGGAAAGGTTAGTAGCGTAAATATGTTCAATATTAAGCTCTAAATTTAGACCTCTTGTTACAGGGGACAATTCTTGTATATACTTATCAGGCTCTGCGGATGTAAATACTTTCTAGCCGTTGAATATTTTTTTATTCTATTTCAAAGAGTAATCAAAAGTTTTGATTTTATTGTGAATTACAGAAAAATGTAAAAAAAGAAAGAAAGTCTTTCTTTCAACTTTGGGTTGCGATATTCTTGTTTTAGTTTTATGCACTAATTTTTAAAATATCTGTGTAAATGTCCAATCTAGCCCAAGATATCCTTTTTGGCGTAGCTGTAGCTGACGCATTAGGTCTTCCAATTGAATTTAAGTTCCCAAATGAAATAGATATAGACTCTGTTGCGAGTAATTATCAAAACGAGCCCAATCGGTTAATAGGTTTTGGCTCTTGGTATAAACCTGTTGGAACCTTTAGTGATGATTCCTCTCTTACTTTATGTACAGCAGAATATTTAGCTAATGGTGAATCTAACTTAGATGATCTTTTAGATCGTTTTAAAGATTGGATGAAAGAAGGGTATTGGACTGCGGATGGAGATACTTTTGATATTGGTAGAACCACTTTATTTGCAATTGAAAACTTCGCCTATGGAAGCAATTGGCAAAACTGTGGAATGAGCAATGAGAACGACAATGGAAATGGCTCTCTAATGCGCATTTCGCCTCTTGTTCTACCACTCTTATATGATTCTAGCATAATAGATCCATATAAGTATATAAGCCAGTTTAGTAGTTTAACTCATGCTCATAAGATAGCGGTGGACTGCTGCTATATATACCTTATGTATGCTAAGCATCTCGTAGTGTCTAAGGACGCCCATCTTGCTTATGAAAATCTTATTACAGATTTAAGTGCAACCTATAGAGAGAATGAGTATTTCAAACGCATCTTCTCTAAGGACTTTAAACAAACGGATCCAAGTGTGTTTAGCAATAGAGGTTTTGTAGTGGGAAGCTTAGAGATTTCCTTACATACGATTCTAACAACACAAAGCTATAAAGATGCCATTCTTCAAGTAATGAGTATAGGAAAAGATACCGATACTAATGGTGCTATTACTGGGGCACTTGCTGGTATTTTGTATGGTTACCAGAGTATTCCAAATGAGTGGCTAAAACCATTAAAAAGAAAAGAAGGTATACTAGCTTTAGCTGATCAGCTAAGGCTAAAGTATAGGTTATAAAAGGGGATGTAATAAAAGACTAAAAGCCTTGATTATAATCCTTTTTAAAAGATTTGAATCAAGGCTTTGTTTTGATATAAAAGTAGTAGAAAATACTGCTATGTGCCATATTTTTAAGTATCTTTTTGAGAAAGAATCTAGTCAGATTAATGAGACATAAATTGCGTAATTTGTTTTGCTAATTCCTCAATCAGATCTCGTGATACTCCCATACTTAACTGATTTGTATGGATTACTAATTTTTTAGGGTTTTCAAGGTCGTCGAAATGGATATTAATATAGTTAGTTTTTCCAATGGAAATCATCTTTTGATATTTTACATTAAATATTTTCTCAATATTTATCTTATGATCTCTTACATAATGGCCTGCAGCAATAATAACAACTGGAAAGCTTTGATAAAAATCATCTCTCAAAAATTCTTGTCTTTGAGTGAGACTTTGTTGTCTATTCTTTTTATTAGTATCCTTACTATATTGAGCTGACTCATCACTAAACTCTGTAATAAAGGCCTTTTCGTGAAAGTTGATATAATCACTTTTTTTGTTGCAATTAAATATACTATCAATTATTTTTTGATACTTACACCAAGTAGAGCTACTTCCTCCTTCGCCTCTTATAATATCTCTTTGTTTATTTCTGGATTCTATCTTATTGAGTTGCCCTTTATATGGATACAAAGGATTATAATCTTCTTCTAAATAATTTGGAGACCAGTTTGCAACATCTTCTTGAGTAATTTGATCACTTATATTTTTAATCCATTGGTCATTGTTATTTTTTACTTCTCTTAAATACGCCTCCTTATTGGTAATTTGATTAATTGCAGCTTCTTTTCCTATAAATAGAATAGAACTATCTGGATTACCTTTTCCAATATATAGGTTTTGTGGATTATTATTAATTAAATTTTTTAATTTACTGTAAATCATAGTTTTGTTTTTATAAAGTTGAAACTAATATATGGCTTTTAAGTAGTCATTAAGCTTTTTCTCTAATACCTCTTTGTTTACTAATCCTTCTACTAATCCATTAGGGATGGTATCAAAACCAAATTTTGCTCCTAAGATAGCTCCACTTACGCAGGCATTAGTATCTGCATCACCTCCTTGGTTAATTATTTGAAGTAAAGGGGTTTCGAAATCCTTTCCATGGTAATAGGCCCAGAGTGCACATGCCATGGTTTTTAGTGTATATCCCATGGAATGCGGGTCATCTAGGTTTAAATCTTCTAAATTACCATAGTATGCCTTATCAATATATTCTCCAATGCTTAAGGAGTACCTATTTCCTAATTCTTTTAGCTTATCTATGTGTATGATGTCATTTTCTTGTAAAAGTTTCCCAATGAGATAACATACTATTACGCAAGACCCAACACATCGAGGATCAGCATGAGTTACTCTTGCAATTATTTCAGCATTGTTTATAATAGTTTCTGTATTGGAATAGGATAGAGTTCCCAGGATAGAAGTTCTCATTATTGCTCCATTAGAGGCATTTTTCATACTACTCATTTTCCAAACTAATTCGGCTGCTTTAATTGGGTTTTTAGTAAAGCCAGGCATTGAGAGTACTTTTTGTGTACTAGAACCTATTCCCATAGGGACTCCTTTATACCAGGCATATAGATGCTGAGCAAAGTTTAATGGATCTACACCTTTACACTGAATAATGGAATCACATAAAGCAAGAAACTGATCTGTATCGTCTGTCCAATCACCCGCTACCCAGCGCTTTCTATGATTGTCTTGAATAATTTGACTGTATCTGCTTAATCCTTGCGGGTAAGTAGTAACAACCATTTCTTTACTTAGAAATTCGCTTCCTAATCCAAGGGCGTCTCCAATTGCTTGACCATAAAAGACTCCTTTAATTTTATTTGTAAGAGCTAGTGATATCATTAAAATAATAGTTTTGAAAGAATTAAAAGCTTAAATAAACTTAGTACCCTTATTATTGTAAACATGCTTATTCCTTTAAAGGTGTTGTTTATATTTTTTTAAAGGCTCCTTATTTAAAGATGTTTTTCATTTGGATAATACATCCTATAAAGTGCTAAGGCTTTTTGTTTGGCTTCTTCTCTAAGAGAAATAGGTTCTATAATCTGGCAGTTAGGGCCATTTTTCATTATTTCTAATAGAAAGTCATTGGTTGGATGAATGAATAACTCCACTGTGAAGGTATGCTGGCTTTCACAGATGATTTTTTGGGATTTATGTAAGGGTAGAGATTTTACGTAGTTTTTTTGTTCATTGGCAAATTCTAGAATTACTTTGGTGGGTTCACCATAGGTTTCTATACCAAAGGAATGTTGGTAATAATTTTCCACATCTATTGCAGGAGTCTGTTTTTTTTCTTCCTTAATAGTAAGGTTGGCAATTCTATCTAAACCAAAGTTTCGAAAGTCTTTTTTGTCTAGATCATATGCTAGTAGATAGAATCTGTTTTGAGACTCTTTTATTGCCTTTGGTACACATGTTCTAAAGCTAGGCTGTTTCCAATAGCTTGTATGATCAAAGGTGATAATTGAGTTATTTTCTATTGCATCAAAGATTCCTTTGAAAAAGTTTTGTCCACTTGATTTTCTGTTTTCTAAAAAGAGATGTTTTCCAATCCTATCTTTATTTCGTAAGGCAGACATAATAGTATAAGACTCTAATAATCTTTCTAGATGACTATCTTGATGATTGTCAATTATTTCATATTGCAGGCTTCTATTATTATATTTTATTTGTACACCCCATAATTCTTCGATTTCTAAACAATCTCTTCTAAAGGTTCTCTGACTAATATCGTAGTGATAATCTAAAGACTCTTCATATCTAAATAATTGTTCTTTGATTTGCTCAAAACTCATCGATCTTTTACTGAGTAAGTCAATAATAATAAAGTGTCTCTTGATAGATTCCTTTCTAGCCATAGTGGTGTGTTTTTTAAATCTTTGTACAAATGTAACTTTAGCAGCGGACAAAATATGTCCTTTGATAAAGTTATTTTAGATTATCTTACTTATACATGAAATATTACTGCTAGTAGCTTATAATGAGGAGCTAAAAAGAATTGTTTTCATTATTGTTTTAAGTTAAATTCGTACTTATTAACTGGTTCATTTAATTATATGAATATCCTACAATCTATTCAAACTATAAATAGTTTGATTTCTAAATACAAAGAGATCTCTAATGTAAATGGGGAGAATTATAATGTATTCAAAATTATTGGCTTAACTACCAACGAGCAAAGAGTTCATTCTGCCTTTTTAGCCAATTTATTAGACCCTAAGGGAAGTCATGGTTATGGTACTGTTTTCTTAAAGTTGTTTATAGAACAATTAGGAATTACAGGTTTTAATGTACAAGGGGCAGTACTAAAAGTAGAGCGAAATATTGGAAAAAAAACCGCTAATGAAGGAGGCTTTTTAGATATTTGTATTTGGGATAATAATGATTTCCATATCATTATTGAAAATAAAATATATGCCAGTGATCAGGAAAATCAAATGATAAGGTATTTTAATTATGGAAATAGAAGGAAACATTTTTGCTTGTTTTATCTTACTCTAAATGGATCAGAGCCAAATGTTAGTTATAGCTGTACAGATCCTATAACTGGTAAAGAGCTAGCTGTTGGACAAGATTATAGTCTATTGTCTTATTCCTTTGATATTAAAACGTGGTTGGAAAAATGCCGAGAAAAAGCTGTTACAAGTCCGTTACTACGAGAAGGTATCTCTCATTACTTACATCTTATCAATTACTTAACAAACCAAAATATGAGTTCTTTAATGAAAACAGAAGTTACAAAAGAATTAGTCAAAAGAGAAAGTGTTTTAAATTTAGCCATGCTAAAACAATCTATTCAAGATGCAGAACTGTCTATACAATTAGACTTTTGGAATAAACTAATTACTAAGTTTACACAAGAAGGTTATGAGGTTTTAGTAGGTGATTTACAAGCAGCTGTTGCTAGATACTATTCTACCTCTAGAGATAATAAGTACTATGGTATTGAAATCTTATTAAAGGAAAAAGAAAACTATCAAATTAGATATGGTATACGTATAGATGATTTGATTTATAACGGTTTTACTATCTGGGAAGTTGATAATAATGCTGTTAATCACAAACCAGAATACAGTCCTTATATTAATATTATAGAAACAATTAACTCGGAGTACGCGCAGAACGATTATTGGTTAGGATGGAAGTGGGCTAATCCCTTATTAAATTTTAAAAATATAAATGAAGATACTTGTACTTTATTAGCAAATATGGATGAGACTATAGATACTTTATTCGAAAGCTTTTCGCATGATATTAAAGCATTTTTAGAGAGGCTGTAGCTTATCTTTTTCAAGATTAAGTGAGGTGTCATCTTAAAAGACATGTTACTGACTATTTGTATCAAATGAATGATGATACTTTTAGTAATAGCCCTGTTGAATTTAAGGCAGGAACTATAGGTTCTTTTGGTAATTATCTTTTAAATACGGATAGGTCAAAGTCAGGAGAGTACAATACTATTAATGTTATCGACTTTTTTAATGAATCAAATACAGGCGGAGTGTTTAAATATTCTAAAAACTATTCATAGGGGACTTTAAAATATCAAAGCAAGTTATAATAATCAAAAGTTAGGTATAAAATACAATAAAATGGATGAATAGAGTAGTTGTTTTATTTTGCTGTTTCTTTTTTTTTGCTTGTAATAAAAAAGAACTTAAGGATTGTTTTATTAATGACAAAGATGAATATTAGGTAAAGTATTCCGATAGTGATTATGGTCCTATAGGAAGTTATTATCAATTTTATAATAATAATAAATACGATAGATTTAGAACTGATGATCAAGGTGAAAAGGTAGTTTACAAAGGAGAGGGGGACTTGATATTGGATATTAGAGATTGGAGTATTAGTGAAGATCGTATTTTGACATGGGAGGGACATAAATTTGATGTATTATTATGTACGGATGATTTTATTCTTTTATTATTTGGAAAAGATCAAAAACATGTTTTTTTATTAAAAGACAGATTTGTAAAGGACTTAAACTCTTCTCAATACTACTTCGAGAAAAGGCAGAAATATCCTGAAAAATATAAGCCCATTTGGGAATAATAATCCCTAATTACCACAAGAAAGACTCCTGTTGTAAATAGATAAGAAATCAAACCCTAGCTGTAATAAGTTGGGGTTTCATGTTTTTATAAAGCTATAGTATTTTTATCAAACAAAAAATTGTGCGGATTCTACGCGGTGGTTGGATGTGTTTAAACTCCCCCAACCTAAACTAACTAAGAAGTCCTGCCAACTTTAAGAAGAAGTCCTAAAAGCAGTTGGGAACGGAGAGATTATTTAAATAAAAAATACTTTTAAAAGATGGGGGTTTTAGGAGCTAACACATAGAATTTGTATAGAATGAAGTTAAAGCGCACAAAACTCAGTTATGGGGAGAATATCTATAATGTATTGATAATCTTATGCTACTTGATCTACAGAAAATCTACTTAAGGGCTTTTCCTTACCCTATTGCAACTTTTATTAAATCTCTTTCTTAAATTGTTTCAAAGTATTTTGATCTGCATAAATACAAAGTGTTTTAAGAAGATCTTGCGTTGTGGAGATTCTTTGAGTATAGGTAGACTTCAAGAAGTTTACCATGTTATCTTTTCCTATTTTTTGTTCCAGTTTATACAATATATATGGATATTTTAGATAAACAGTAGAATACCAGTTAGGGTCACTTGGAGTTAATTGAGAAACTTTAAAAGACTCTTGAGAAGCTAATTCATATTCTATTAAAAAGTCATCAAAGTCATTTTTCGATAATTTTTCTTGCATCCATTTTATTGTTGAAAATTCCGCAAAAGATTCATTTAACCAATCTTCATAAGTTCCAAATGAGGCATTGTTCCACCAAAGGTGTCCGATTTCATGGGCTAGTGTTTTTTTATCACTAGGTGTAAGTTCACTATTTAATGATAAAGAAATAAATCCTTTTCTAGCATAAGACATTGGATGCTCAAATGAATTTATAGCTACAATTAGATTTTGAGAATCATTTTGACCAAAAATACTTTCATAAAAATTATATACATTGTCAGATGTATGTTGAATAGTGTTTATTTGCTCTTGTGAAAGGCCAGTTCCATAAAATTTTATTGTCTTATTTTTACCGGTGAAAACTTGAAATTTATCAGAGAGTATTACTGGGATATCTATGTAGTTATCCTGGTTGCTAATTAAAGTCCTATCCTTTTGTTTTGAAATATTTCCAGGACTAATTACCTGATAATTTTCTGGAATTTTAAAACTTAGCTTATAAGAGTAGTTTTGATCATTTAAATTGATAGGAAACCAGCCTGTATAAAGGCTTAATTCAATCCAATGAGGATTATATTTAAATGTTGGGTTTTCTATTTGATCAAGGGGGTAGGAATACTTAATCTCAAGAATGAAATCATCTTCAAAAGTATTTTTGATAATAATTTTTTTAAAATCGGGAAGAAAGTCGGAATCACTTTCTGTTTTAAAAGGTATTGATTTCCCAGCTATTTCTATTTTTTCAATCGTAGCATTTTTATTTAGATTAAAGTAAAATTCGCTTTTATTAGAATTTACATAAAACATTTTAAAGACAGCATTTAAAGTTTTTGAAGAGTCAATTAAGATCTCACCGTCATAACTTTGGATTTGTTGAGCTCTGGCAAAGTTTGAAAGTAAAATAATTATTAAAAATAAGTTTAAACGCATAGTTTTTGGCATTGTTACTAATGTTGAATTTTAAGCTTCTGTATACTATAAAGTACTGTCTAGTAGCTTCTTTAAAGGAATTGCTTCATGTTTGATACCAATATGAGGGCTTTTTTGTGTCCATACAATTAGAACGCAATTAATCTTACTATATATACCTTATGTATGCTAAGCATCTTGTAGAAACTAAGGACGCCCATCTTGCTTATGAAAATCTTATTACAGATTTAAGTGCAACCTATAGGGAGAATGAGTATTTCAAACGCATCTTCTCTAAGGACTTTAAACAAACGGATCCAAGTGTGTTTAGCAATAGAGGATTTGTAGTGGGAAGCTTAGAGATTGCCTTACATACAATTCTAACAACACAAGGCTATAAAGAGGCCATTCTCCAAGTAATGAGCATAGGAAAAGATACTGATACAAATGGTGCTATTACTGGAGCGCTTGCTGGTATTTTGTATGGTTACCAGAGTATTCCAAATGAGTGGCTGCAACCATTAAGAAGAAAAGAAGGTATACAAGCTTTAGCTGATCAGCTAAGGCTAAAGTATAAGTTATATTAAGTAACTTAATACAATACTAAAAGATGTAATTACAGGTTTTAAAGATAGATTTGTACATAAAGTTTATACAGGAGGTTTTGGATGCTTTTTACTTCTTTTATACTACGGATGGCTATTATTACTTATTAAAATGAAGTAGCTGGTACCTATTGATTTATTATTGGTATAGCATGTGAGGATAAATCAGGTAGGGTGGTCTGTAATGTTTTAATTATATTTATGTTTACGTTTAATTTTACATCTAGTTCTATGAGAAAAGGATTATTATTTCTACTACTAATAGTAGGGGCATATACACAAGGACAAGCACAAACGGTAAATGGTATTCCACTAAAAGACTTAGATATGGAATATATTCAGATAGTAGGATCCAGTAAAAATCTAAGTAACAAAGTTACCGTGGAGTTAGATTTTGGACAGGATACAAAATTTTTCGGATCCAAGAAGCAAACCCTTCTAACTGATGAAAAGGGAAACAAGATTGTGTTCAATTCTATGATAGATGCTTTAAACTTTTTATCTTCTCATGGATTTGAATTTGTTCAAGCTTTCTCCACTGCTAGTGAAACCAAGGTCATGTATCATTACTTATTGAGAAAAAGGGATTTTGCTAAAAAGTAGGAGGTTATACTGAATAATAAAAGGGTTTTATCTTGGAATTTACCTCAGACTAGGATATTGTTTGGTTGTTCAATGTCAAGTAGTTATTTGTGGTTGAGTGATTATTTTTAACAAGAGTATAGGTACTCTAAAATAAAGCTATGAAGTGCATTAATGAAAAAGAGCGTATTTGTCCTGATGGGATATTAGAAAAATTAAATTCCAAACCCTAAAAATAACATTATAAAAACAGAAGAAAATATTAAGCAATCAGGAAGGGGAGAGTTAATTCGTGATAAGCGGTAAACTAATTTATCTCAAGAGGATATAAAGCAAATCGACGACCTATTGTAAACTGAAATTCCATAGGCAGTTATTTCACCTCTTATTACCTATGGACTAGTTGGTTTTCTACTGACCTTGAAGGTTAAAATGTTTTACATAGGTAGTCCATATGTCCAAAGTAATGTAGTAATTTATAAATTTCACTCCAGCTTATTTAGGGGCTAATAGACAGAGACTTAATTTTATGGGAACTGTTAAAGGAGCAAAGTTTAAGACATCTATAAACGGAAATAACAGAAGCAATGGATATAAATATGAAAAGCTTGATAATCCAAGTAAATAAGTTTGGGATATTTATTAAACTAATATTTATAAGTTATTCCTGTTCAGTTAAAAGTAAAAAGGATGAGTTTGTTAGCTTTTTGACTAATAATTCAGAAAAAGAATTATGGGATTGTTTTTATACAGACAGTTTGGTAGGACAACGAAACGATATTTCTTATTTGTTTTATAAAGATGGACGTTGTGAAATATATACAATTGGTATAAGTAAGGGAGAAAGGTATGCTCAATATTCTGATAGACCAGAATGGGGAATGCTTAATGATAGTGTTATAGCTATGCTATGTTATGATAAGTATAAAATACTTTTATATTCAAATGACTCAATTTTTTTAAAAAAACTCGAAGATCCTGGAATTGATAGAATATATAAATTATATCGGGTTAAAGGAGATTGGAATATTAATAAAGAAAATATAATAAGAAGGGATACTTTGTATACAAAACTTGAAAAACTAAATAATCCCTGTATTGTTTATTAAATTTCGGACTTTAACTAGATCGTGTGGATTTCCAGTCCGCGTGTATAAAGTAATGAAAGAGCAGAAGCCCTGCTAATCTAGCGGGGCATTGTTGCTTTATAAGATAGACTGAGTTTTTATTTTGGCTATAAACACATCAATGATCAAGAAGATGTGATTGCGGTCTGTTTCTTCAAATTTAAAGATTCATTGATTGAGCATGGTGCATTAAATGAATTTGTATTTGAAGAACTAGAATGGTTAATAGAGTCAATTTGTTTTAAAAATAAGTGATAAAATATTCCCTATTTATAAAACGCTAGACTGCCACACGAATCTTTCGAGTGGTTGTAAATAAGACACTGTACCATAAACTGTGTAAGTATAAAAATCTGCTTGGGTAACTAAGCAGATTTTTTTATATATTTAATATTTAGACAGTTATGGATACAAAGAAGATTATCTCCGATGAAGTTTTCAAGGGC
>NZ_JBTXLR010000026.1:0-16377 GCF_054871685.1 Myroides sp. LJL116 | reverse complement strand
TCTTTTGGGGCGTAAGCCCCAAAAGATGAACTATGTAATTATTCTTGCAAAAGTTGTGCAGTCTTGTTGCCAAAAATGCTGCATTTCTAATTGCCAAAAATTGTGTATTCTTATTTACCGATTACAACTATAAGCTACTTGATTACTTGCAATATTCAAAGTGTCACGTACTTCTTTTAAGATTGAAAGTTCTTTCCATCTCTACCATTTACAAAATGCTCAACTTGGTGTTTATCTTGTTAGTTCATTAAGTTTTTATTTCTCGATAAATTTTCAAGTAATAGAATAAATATGTAAGCAAAAATGTTTATATTTGTACTATGATTAGTCCATTTCAGAAATATAAAGGAATACATCCAGGTATAGTGCTTGATAGAGAATTAAAAAAACGTTCTATCAAACAACGTCCTTTTGCTTTGTCTTTACAGGAGCATCCTCAAACCTTTAATGCAATAACCAAAGGAAAAAGGGGAATTAGCACTGCATTGGCATTGAAGATTGAAAGAGTACTTGGTTTAGAAGAAGGTACTTTGGTGATATTGCAAGCATATTATGAGATCCAAAAAATCAAAGAAAAAGAAATTAAAATAACCCCTGATCTACATATTCTTAGTAAAGCTTTGTTTTGGGATACGGATGTACAGCATATAGATTGGGAACGACAGTACAAAGCTGTTATTCAACGTGTTTTTGAGCGTGGAAATGAAGAGGATAAAAATGAGATCATTCGTTTTTATGGTATTGAAAAAGTAAAACAAGTTTTGCAAGATGCTAAAATTACTCTTCCTTATACCATATACAGATTGAATCAAAATACAGATTAATTATGGTGTATTATAATACTGAACAACTTTATCAATTTTGAATTTACAGATGATGATTTTGATCCGATTGGTTTAAGGGGAAATATTGGGAGTTCATAAAGGAGGATATTGTTGATGCAGTAAAAAGATATAAGCCATAAGTCATTATATATGACATCAAGCGAAAATACCCTATAGGATAGTAAATAAAAACAGACTACCTCACTGATATAATCGATGAGGTAGTCTGTTTTATTTTACTTAATCCTGTTTAATTCTGTATGGATAAATTGGATTTCATCCTCAGATAATACAAGGTCCATGGCCTTGGCATTAGAAACGGCTTGCTTTGCATTACGAGCACCTGCTAAGACAACAGAAATGGCAGGTTGTAGGCTTGTCCATCTTAATACTAATTGAGCAAGAGTAGCGTCTTTTTCATGTGCAATAGGTTGGATTGCCTTTAAAAATGCTTCTACCTTGGCTAGATCAAATTGTTGGAAGTATCCATTTCTGTGATCATTATCTTTTAGTTTACTCTCATTAAAATATTTTCCAGTTAGTAAGCCTCTTTCCATAGGACTATAGACAATAATACCCAAATCATTTTCTAAAGCATAAGGTACTAAATCTTGTTCTATTTCCCTATTCAGCATACTATAAGCTACTTGATTACTTGCAATATTCAAAATCTCACGTGCTTCTTTGACTTGATCTAAGCTGTAGTTGCTAACTCCAGCAGCGCGTATTTTTCCTTGTTGAATTAGAATATCTAAAGCCTCCATTGTCTCAGAAATTGGCGTTGTATTATCTGGCCAGTGGATTTGTAATAAGTCAATGTAATCCGTTTGTAATCTTTTTAAACTTTCTTCTACCTCTTTGATTACATTTGCTTTAGAGGCATATTTGTATATTGGATAGGTTTTCCCCGCTTCTTGAGCATCAAAGAAGTATTCTCCTTTTCCCTGGTTACTACCATCCCAAACTAATCCGAATTTACTTAGTAATTGAATCTTACTTCTGTCATATCCTTTGATAGCTTGCCCAATCATTTGTTCACTTAATCCAAAACCATAGAAAGGAGCTGTATCTAATGTGGTTACACCATGGTCTATAGATGCTTTTACTGAGTCGATGGAGTCTTTTTGCTCATTACCTCCCCACATAGTTCCACCAATGGCAAAAGCCCCATAGGTGATAGCGGATAGTTCTAAGTCGGTATTTGCTAATTTTCTGTATTCCATTGCAATTATATTTTGTGTGTTAAATATATACTTGGTTGTTCTTGTAATTTAGTGTCTATAAGTGCGACAAATTCTTTTATATAGGATTGCTCATTATGGCTATCTAGTGCTTTTTGATCTGCCCATATTTCATAAAATATAAAAGTGTTTGGATCATTTATCTCTTGATGTAAGTCATATTGTATACACCCTTTTTCTTTTCTAGTTTCTTGTACCATATTTGCAAGTACACTTTGCACTTCTTGGCGGAATGGCGTTTTTGCTTTAATGACTGCTGTTAGATATAGTTTCATAATTAATCTGTGTTTAATTGAGTTTATATTATAAGAAATTGTTCTTTTGTTGTGATGGTAAACTACTTTGGTGATTGTTAGGGCAAAGTTCTATCATTAACTTTTATTATAAAAATAAGTTATATTATAGGTAAGTATCATAATAATTATGTCTTGGATAAAAGATGGTATTAAAAAAGATTTCTAGATCCATGGAGTTATTTTAATCTACAAGTCCTAGTGTACTGTTTTTGGGGAATTGTTTGGTAATTCATATTTATAGAGCTTTATCTGTAAATGGTGAATTTTGTTATCGCTCAAATATTCTCATTTTAATTGCTTAGCGAACAAAAAAATAGAATTCTTATACCTTAATTTTATCAAATATGGATATAGGTATTATTTTACGAAAAATTCATCGTATTTTGTTTCTTTTAAAAAACATAATATTTGTTATACCAGTAAATTAGAACCGAAATTTATTATGACTAAAATCTTATTTGAAGCCATTTTACAAGTGATAATCTTGCTCCCTTTCGCTTTTATATTGTTAAGAGAAAGATCTAAGATTAATATTCAACGTCTTTTTATTTTTACAATAACTTTCGTTGTTTACCAAGTAGCCCTTGTACTTCCAAGGATCAATGCAAGTTTTGACTTTATAGAGAGTAGCTGGAATTGGGATGGAAAAATTTACGGTATTATTTGTGGAGTTTTGGCTTATTTATTGTTCAGAAAATATTTTCGTGAAAACGATTTCTTTACCCTTAAGCAAAATAAGAAGAACTTCAGACCTGCTTTATTTGGTGCAGTAGCAATAGTTTTACTCTCCACAATAGCTTGGTTTATATTAGGCAAATCAGACTTTAATATAGAAACATTAGCTTTTCAAATTTCGCTTCCCGGGATTGATGAAGAAATTATGTTCCGTGGAGTTTTACTTGGACTTCTGGCCACTTCATTAAAAGATAGAATAAAGTTCTTAGGCAATCCAAGTGTATTATTAACAGCAATTCTTTTTGGATTTACCCATGGCTTAACTCTTAGTGAGGATTATTCTATTGATTTTGAGCTATTATATTTTTTGCAAACAGGTTTTGCAGGATATATCTGGGGATGGATAACTATAAAAAGTCGCAGTATTTTGTTAGCTATTTTGTCTCATAATTTTAGTAACTTTTTTGGGACTTTATCCACAATGATTAAGTAAAAGCGATAAGGACAGCATCTAATGAGGTAATTGCTAAACGAGTCTTGTTTTGAGGTAGAACTAAACTCGTTGTTGTTTTTACAGTTTTGGTCTTGTAAACTACCTGAAAACCTTTTCTTTATCTCACATAATTTTATTAGAAGTGAAATATTTAAAGTGTTATATTTATTAAAAATTGTATAAATTACATATTTTACTCTATGCTATATTGGATATAGTTTAACTTATATAAAATCAATATAATGATACGAAGCTTATTTTTGATAATTTTCACTTTTTCTTTTGCTGTTTTACACGCCCAACAATTGCATATTAAGCAATATGGTAATGAGAAGAATCCTCCAATATTGTTTTTGCATGGCGGCCCTGGATTTAATAGTATAAGTTTTGAAGCTTCTACTGCCCAGAAATTGGCCGATAGTGGATTTTTCGTAATTGTTTATGATAGAAAAGGGGAGGGAAGGTCCAAGGATTTAAACTCAAACTATACCTTTAAGGAAAGCTCCTCCGATATTGAATCTATCTTAAGTAAGTATAATATAGAAAAAATAAATCTTTTAGCCCATAGTTTTGGAGGGGTTATCGCTTGTGAGTTTGCCCAAGAATACCCAGATAAAGTAGAGTCAATAATCTTCTTGAGTGCTCCTTTTTCTTATCCAAATATGCTAAAGGAAACTTTAGGCTCGTTAAAAGAAATTTATACAAAAAAACAGGATGTTGTTAATTTGAATTATGTAGCCATGATTGAAAATATGAATCCAAGTTCCTTAGAGTATAGTTCTTACATTTTAATGCATGCTATGGGTAATAATTTTTATAGTCCATCTTCCTTATCCCCTGAAGCTAAAAACCTATATTCTGATCTTTCTAAGAATAGTGATTATGTGCTATTTTCTCAAAGCCCGGATTATAAGTCTCCTTTGGGCTTTTGGAAAAACCAAGGCTATACATCGATAGATCTAGAAAATGCAGTTAAGACAATTTTAGCCAATAATATTAAATTATATGGAATTTATGGACAAGAGGATGGGATCATTCCTCCAAGTGAAATAAATACCATTAGAAGGCTACTGACAGATAATAATGTGAAATATTTGGAAGACTGCTCTCACAATGTGTTTTTGGATCAGCAAAGTTTATTGATAGAAAATATAAAAAACTGGGTAAAATAACCTCCTTTATATCCTTAAAATGCCTTTTTTCTTTGCAAGGTCTGTTGTCATGGCTAGCTCGATACAGCATAATCTATGTATTAGATTAGCTTTGTTTTTTGCTGTATTTAGACAAGATAGTGGCTAACATTTTATTTTGCTAGGCGTAAAGAAGTATTAAAAAAATCAGCTGTTGAGCTAAATATTTACCCTGTTTTTATTGAATTAAATGCTACTTTTACCTTTGAAAAATTTAGAATATACCAATCCATATGAAACACAAAATATTTCACGACTTTGATTTTACAGATTTCTGGGACGATTGTGATTACTCGAGAAAAGAGTATACAGAACCCTTTCCAACTGAGCAGATTATTGAATCCATAGAAAAAGAACTTGGTTATAAACTACCAGCCTCTTATATTGAATTAATGCAAATGCATAATGGTGGCTTAGTGAAGAAATGTTGTTTTGCCACAACACAAGCAACATCCTGGTCGGATGATCACTGCGCGATTACTGGGATTATGGGTATCGGAAAAGACAAATCCTATTCTTTATGCGGTGAGTTAGGAAGTCAGTTTATGATAGAGGAGTGGGGATATCCAGACACTGGAATTTACATCTGTGATTGTCCTTCTGCAGGACATGATATGGTTATGTTAGACTATGAGAAATGTGGTAAAGATGGAGAACCAGAAGTAGTACATGTAGATCAAGAAGATGATTATAGAAAGACATTTTTAGCTAAAGATTTTGAAACCTTTATCCGCGGTCTTGTAGAGGAAGAAGATTTTATGGATGAGCAAGAGGAGGACGATTTAGAAGAGGAGTCCTTTGCAGAGGATTTTTAAAAAAGTTTTCTTAGTAGATAGGCTTTCTTTTTCTTTAAAAACAAAACAGGATTCTTGTGTTTTCTAGAGAAATAGATACGAATTATTTTGTTATACAAAAAAGGCAGTAGTTTTTAAACTACTGCCTTTTGCTTTTTATCTACTAATTTCAATAGAAATTCTTAGTTTACTTTTAGTAGATTATATATCTAAGTGGGCTAAAAACACCACAATAAAACAGAGTTTTAGACGATGCTTTTAAAGTTTTCTTTAAGGTGCTGTTTATACTCTATTTCATAGGCTTGTAATCTTTCTAGACTACCGTTTTTCTCTAAATCATGGAAGTGGAAACCATCGATTTTCTCTAGAGATAAGAACTGGTTCATTTTATGGAAACCAAATAGAACTCCTTTGTCTACACTATGCTGATCAAAGAATTCACCAGGTAGGGTAAAAGCTGTCTCTGGGGCATTCCATGAAGTAGTAACCATATAGTGTTTTCCTTGCATTAATCCGCCTGTTCCATAATTGATCTCTGGGTTATTTCTGCTTCTTCCATCACTAGCATACATACCGTTGTTGTGTCCTAAGGTAAATACTTCATCGATGTATTTTTTTAATTTATTTGGAACTTGGAACCACCAAATAGGGGTATGGTAGATAATGGTATCTGCCCATTTATAGTTCTCTACCTCTAGAGCTGGATCAAAGGAGTCATCGGTATTAGTAATGCGAACGGTATAACCTAACTCTTCTAAAGTTTGCTGTGTCCAGGTAGTAAGTGTTTTATTGAAATAACCACCTGAGTGAGCAAAGGTTTGACCTGCGTTTACTATAAATATATTTTTCATGTTGATTATTTTAATGAATGATAGGGCAAAGGTCTATAATATTTATCTATTCTAAAAATAACTTAAATTATAGTGTTGTATTATTTTAATGATAGATAATAGTAGTTAAGGTAGATAATTAGTTTTACTTTTGATTTTAATAAAATCAACAATTATGCGCTGGAATTTAGAATGGATCAGAACCTTTAAGGCTATTTATGAGACAGGTAGCCTCTCAAGTGCTGCTAAGGAGTTGTTTATTTCACAACCAGGAGTTAGTTTGCATTTAAACTCTTTAGAGGGATATACTGGATTTAAATTATTTGACCGCTCTGCTAGAAAGATGATACCTACAGAAAAAGGAAAAATTCTGTACAATACTGTTTTGGATCCTTTGCAAAGGCTGGAAAACGCAGAACAGCATTTTCACCAACGTTCCAAGCAAGAGCGTATCACTATTAGCGTGGGTATGTGTTTTGAAACCTTTGAGTATACCTTAGAGGAACATGTAGCAAGTTTGCCATTTAATTTGATTATTAAATTTGGGGAGTACCCTCAAATGCAACAAGATTTAGATAACGGACTACTGGATTTGATTATCACCCCACAAAAAGGCAATCAACCCAATATTAGTTATGAAGCCTTTTCTAAAGAACGCCTTATACTAGTGGCAGGAAGTAATACGGATACCACTGAAATTCAAAAGCTAATAAAAGAATCTAAGTGGGAAGAGTTAGAACAAGCTTTAAAACAAAAGCTATGGTATAGTACAGCTGCAGATATGGAACATTTGAAAAACTTTTGGCTTGCTCACTTTAAAACCCATCCTGATTTTAGACCTAATTATATTGTACCTAATATTAGATCTATTATTCGCTGTATTAGCCAAGGAGAAGGGTTTGCTATAGTACCAGATTTCTTATGTAAAGAAGCAGTTCTAAGTAAAGACATCAAAGTAGTTTGGCAAGGAAGTACCCCACTGGAAAACACCCTGTATTTTGGAAAGCGTAAAAAAACAATTTATGCCAACGAGATAAACCAATTAGAGACGTTACTAAAACAAAAATGGAAATAAAATCTTTTCTACAAAGGTAATTTTCCCTGAAAATAGGGAGATACACTTCTTTTTCAGATCATTACTTTTGTAAAGGAAATACCCTTTGTCTTTCTCATGGATAGAAATAAGTAAAAAGGACTTAAAGAGAAAAGGTATTTATTGAACACTTAAAAAAAGAGAATATGTGTAAGTATGCAATGATTCCCTATAAAGATCACTTTGCTTGTTTTACCTGTCAAAAGACCTTTAAAAGACGCTTATATTATGATATAAGAAAGGGAAATAAACAAGATTCTATAGCAGTATGTCCACAGTGCCAAGGCGAAATGGCCAATCTTGGTAAAGATTTTGAATCCCCTAAGCAAAAGGACGATAAAGCTTGGCAACACCTTAGAAATCTATATGAAGTTGGAATTGTTTTTTCTTCTTGTGGCTGTACTGGACCTGGATATATTCCCAGGGATAAAGAGGCTTTATTAGCTTATTTTAAAAAAATTCAAAAAGGCTACTTTAAAGAGTTAGAGTTTTGGCGCTCTAGGATAGAACCTACCACAAAAATAGAGAAAATAAAAGATGGTCAGCGCCATGGTGGTAAACTCCAAGCAGTAAATAGAAACTATCTAAAGCAAGGGGTTACTAATCTAGAAGGTATTGCTTATTGGCTGGAGAGAATAAATCTCATTCAAAAGAAAATAGATACCATTGTTTTACAAAAGACAAAGAAATAGAATACACCATTTTAACCAAATAATGGACTCCATCTATTTTGTAGGCGACACAATAATTATAAGGTTTTTTAATGTACTCGTTATTTTTATATTAGATTAGCGCATTGTTTTTTCTTGAATACTTCAAGGGACTTAACTATACTTTTACTTATCATGGAGATACCTTTTTTACTAAATAATGAGCAGCGAAAATACCTGGGATTACAACCAGTGCAAGATACTTGGGAGCTAGTTTTTTTAAATGACTCTTATTTATATTTTGATAAGGATACTATAGTTAAGCAAATTAAAGTAGATAAGGATTACTATTTTGAGAAAGAGCTTCAAGAGCATACTAGCCAAAATAGGTCAATCCTACTACCTAAGACAGCCAAAGGGAAGCCTAAAAAGCTTAATTACACAGCTATGAACTCTTTTAGTGATAAAGGAGTTTATTTCAAATTCTCCTCTTCTTATTTGTGTATAGCAAACTATTCTACTCAGACTACTTTTTATAGTGAGTCCTTTGAAGATAAGGATATTGTTTTTTTGCAAAAGTGGTTAGAAACTTGGATAAAAGATACTACTAAAGAGGAGTTAGAGCAGATTACTGCTTTTTCAATAGCTACTCGTAAGCGTTATAAATATAAAGAAGGAGACTTTTTTAGCTTTAAAATAGGACGTAGAAAGTGGGGCTTTGGTAGAATCTTACTTGATGTAGTGACTTTGAAAAAAGATCCCGAGTTTAAAAAGGCTAAGAACTATGGACTAACCAATATTATGAGTACTGCTTTAATTGTAAAAGTGTACCATAAAATAAGTGATACTCCAATGGTTGATCTTAAAGAGTTAGCTTCTTGTCAGGCATTACCTTCTCAAAGTATTTTGGACAATGTTTTTTTCTATGGTCAAAATCCCATTATAGGAAACTTACCTTTAGAAGCAAGCGAATTAGATATGCTTATTTCTTATGGGAGAAGTATAAATTCTAAAGATAGTGATTGCGTTTATTTGCAATATGGACTTATTTTTAAGCAAACTACTGTAGATAAGTTGGATAAGTACCTTTGTAATGGGGATGATAATGGGATGGATAATCCTTACACTAATATTGGGGTGGGCTTTGGATTAGATATAGATTATTTACAAAAGGCGATAGATGCCAATAGCAACGATCCTTATTGGAATGATATGAACAACTGGCAAGGGGAATTCGATTTACGCAACCCCAATAATATGGCTATAAAACAAGAAATTTTCTCTTTCTTTGGCTTAGATGCAAGTAAGAGTTATGAGCAAAATATGGCTTTAGCGCAGTTAAAATAGTCTAGCTATTACCTTAAGTATTTTAAGCTATAAGGCCTCTTAGTCATTGGAATATTGGATAATAAGAGAAAACTGCATAGTATTAAAGGTAGTGCTTTGGTTTTCCTATTTAAGGTAAATCATTTCTTTTAGTTAGTTCAATAATGAACTGAGAAGGAGAAGATCCTTGTATCTTCTTAAATATCTCTGAGAACTTACTATGAGAAGAGAAACCACAGATATGTGCCAAATAACTTATTTTATATTCTCTATGTTTAGGTTCTTCTTTTAATAATTGGACAATAAATTTTATTCTTAGTGTATTGATATAAGTATAAAAGTCTTGGTTATATTCTTTGTTAAGTATATGAGTGATGTATTTTGCATTGGTGTTTAGGTGATTTGCTAGTACACTAATAGACATGTTTTTGTCTAGGAATAATTTGTCCTTTTCAAAAGTTTCTAATTGAGAAATTAACCTTTTCTCCGTTTCTTTAGCGATATTTATTTCCTCTGTTTTTAGGTTTTTCTTCTCTTCTATTACCTGTGGTGACTCGAGTATTTCAGGGGAAGTACTAGTTTTTAATTCATTGGCGTTATCCTTTAAGATAGAATTGTTTCTCGTAAGGTGCTTTTTCCTTACAAATAGGCCTACGAAAAGACAGCTTATTAAAAATAGGCTTGAGATATAATACCATTTATTAGCTATTATTCCTTTTTTAAGCTGGTTGTTTTCTTGATCTAATCCTGAAGTAACCGACTCAATAGTGTCTTTATTGGTATGATAGATTATTGTATTAATACTATCTAACTTTTGCTTAAAAATGCGCAAGCTATCTATATCTTTTTTATAAAGATAATAATCTCCTAAATAGGTATATAGCTCTTTATTTAAATCGTTGGTTTTGAATTGAGTAGGGTCTTTCCAAACTTTGTATAATGTATTATATGCTAGTTCATATTGATTTTCCTGCAAGTAGGAATAGCCAATTTGAGTTAATATATAGTTCTTTAATGTTTTTACATTAATATTATCATACCCATCTAATAGAGTTAAGGCCTTATTAGAATAAAAAAAGGCGGAATCTATTTGCTGGGTTTTATTATAAAGATTTCCTAGATATTGATAGTTAGAAGCTAATAAAAAGTCTTTATTGGCGGATTCCATTTTTTCTATATAGGAATTACTTAGCTTAATATCTTCGATGGAACTTTTGATATCGTGGTTAGATACTTTATAGTAAGCCATCTCATGGTAGACATTAGCATAAAACTTATTTAACTCTTCTGAATTAGGTGCAAGAGATGCTGTATTTATTGCTTCTTGTAATTTTTGTTGCCCTAGGTGGATCATATTGGAGCTTCTATACACGGTAGACATATACCCCAAAAAACGTGCAGCCCAAAGGTATTGTTTGTTTTTAGAGGCAAAATTATAGGCTTTTTGCGCTGTTTGTAAGGTAGCTTGACTATTGCCCTGTAGTCGGTACAAATTTGTTATGATTAAATATACCTTTAGTTTATCTGTGTCAGCTAAGGTCTCATTTTCCAATATGTACTGCATTTCTTCAAGAGTTTTTACAAGCTCTTGTGTCTTTGTTTTGCCAATAGTTACATCATTATATAATCTATCTATTTGTTGCAAATAGTTTTGAGGAAATACATTAGCTGAAAAAAGTAAAAAAAATAATATATAATAAATGTATCTAAACATATTTGGGTAAGCTTTATAATCATTGCAAAAATAGTCAAGTTCTTTGAATTAAAATGGTTAAAAAACACAATTAATAGGTAAAAAAATCAATGCGTAAATAAAAATTAACTTATTGTTTACGGTAAAAAAGTAGTTATCTAGCCTATCTTTTTACCGTAAATAGGCTTTATATGGTGTTTTTTAATCCAATTTTTCACACCCTATTTCCTAATTTTGTGAAAACACATCCTCCCTTACACTATGCGAATTAAATTTAAAACTAGAAAAAGACTTCATTATGGTTTATTAATAAGTATTGTTTTCCTACAATTATTATTGGGAGTAATTATATATAATGAGATTTTTTACGCTTCCAAACTAGAGGATTTAGAAGCGGATATGTATATCTCAGAACAAGCCAGTTATTTTAGTGACCTAACACAAGAAAATTATTTAAATGCTCAAAAAAACTTACAAAAATATATTCACACCAAAGAAATAGAATACCTAAATGATTATAATGATAATTTAGATGTTTTGAATGCTAGCATTGAGAACTTATTTAAAATAGCAGATAAAAGTAAATTATTTAGTTTTTACTTAACCAAGACAAATGATTCTCCTTTATACTTAGAGCAAGTATCCTTCACTTTGGATTCTTTAAGAAATATACGTATTGCTCCTTTGCAAAAAAACGCTATCAATATTTTAAAATTAGATAAGTTTAAATATTCTGATATTGTAGATAGTATTCAAGTGGAAAGTTATCTAGTGGTAGATAGTGTACAACGCAAAGGTTTACTTTCTAGGTTAGGAAGAGCTTTATCTGGGAAAGTAGACATACAAAAGGAACAACTAAATACAGTATTGACTTTAAAGCAAGGTGGCTCTATTACCACAGGTAGTATCGATGAGCAGCTTACTTTAATTTTGGATAAGGCCAATGACTATTATCAAGATGAATTTTCACGGTTTAAGAATAAAGTTAATCTTTATAATATACAAGATCAAAAATTTATAGATAGAAGCAGTGAGCTTCTAAGTTACAGTAGCTTGTTACTAAAAAAATATAACCAAGCCCTACTTAACTTTACTAGTGAAGCAAGAAAGCAATTTTACCAGCAGTATGATTTAAATAAAAAATTAAGGGTTTTTAGTCTAGCAGGAGTTATACTCATAATGATTATCATATCTGTTAGTTTAATCTATTTAACTACTGTAACCTTTGAATATGAAAAGCGTTTAATCAAAGAGCAGAAGAAAACTCTAGATAGTTTAAAGTTTAAAAATAGAATTGTTAGTATGATTAGCCATGAAATACGCTCTCCATTAAATACCATATCTATTTACAGTAAAATATTTGGAAAGAAAGTTAGTTCTCCTGAGTTACAAGAATATATTGAGACTGTTAGCTTTACTACTAACTCCTTATTACTCTTATCTAATCAAATTTTAGATTATTCTAAGAATGAGCATAGTAAGCCTATTTTAAATAGGAGTGTTTTTAATTTGAAAACAGAGTTAGAAGGTATCTTAAAGTCCTTAAGTACTTTTGTTGAATCCAATAAAAATAATTTCAAAGTAAAGAATTTCATTGAAGAAGATCTTTATGTAGATTCTGACGTGGTTAAAATCTATCAATTATTTTACAATATTGTGGGTAATGCCAACAAATTTACACATCAAGGTATCATTGAAATTGTTATACATCAACAAAATACTATAGAGGAAAATAAACTCAAATTAGTAGTTGAAATACGAGATAATGGTGTAGGTATAAGTGAGGAAGATCTTCAACATGTTTTTGATAATTTTCACCAAGGAGTTAATGAGTGTAAATTCACTCATCTCGGTATTGGCTTAGGCTTAAACCTTTGTAAAGAAATTGTGGAGTTATTTGATGGTGAAATCTCCATTGAGAGTGAGAAAAATAAGCAAACTATTGTAACTTTTAGCTTATTTATAGACAAAGCTAGTTCTAAGTAGTTTTTTAATTTAAAGCCTTGTTGTATATGGAAAACACATTCAATAATTTTTGCTTTATGACAGCAGATGATCATAGTATTATTACTAGGTCTTTGTCTTTGATTTTAAAAGATTTATATGCAAATTCTGTGGTTTACGAAACCCATGATATCGCTAAGATACACAGTACACTTGAAACGAGCAAAATAGATTTATTAATATTAGATATATGTTTTCAATCGGGAGATATTTTAGAAGTCATTCCAGTTTTAAAGGCTATTCAGCCAAGTTTGAAAATTTTAATTTATTCCGGTCAAGAAGAAGATATTTATGCTTTGCGATGTCTTGCCGCTGGAGCAAATGGATATTTAAGTAAGCTTAGTACTTTTGAAGAGACTCAAAACGCTATAGCCTCTATGATGAATTTTGGAAAATATTATAGTAAAAATATACAAGATAAAATCAACGACAGTTTTATTTTTAAAACTCCTAGTAATCCGATTGAAAAATTGTCTAATCGAGAGTTTGAAATTGCTAGGTTATTTTCTCAAGGTTATGGTAATACTGAGATCTGTATAGCTTTAGATTTGCAGAAATCTACTGTAAGCACCTATAAAACTAGAATTTTTGAGAAGTTAGAAATTAGTAGTATTACTGGATTAATTCAGTTACTAAAGGTATATAAAATGGCTTATTAGTTTTAAAACCTTTTATAAGAAACAAGACAGTTCTGTGGCTTATTTCAAATAGAGTTGGTGCATATTACCTTAAATAAAGATTGTGAAAGTAGTGTCTTTTAGAAAGTAAGATATAGAAAAAAAGAAGTGTTTGTTAATTTGAAGTTCACTGTAGAACCTTATGACATTTTTTTGCTAGTACGGGTGTTATAAGAAGGTTTTTATTTTTTTTTTCATGGTTGGGTTAGGTTTTCTCTAAAGCCTAACCCAGTTTATTTTACTACCTGTGTAATTTGCTATAAGGTATCTTGTTTGAGTTTTACAGCATTTTCTTAGAAATAGCATTATTGCCTTTGATTTATACCACTAAATATTTAATGTTTTTTTAGTATTATACCCTTCTAGGTCATTTCATAAAATGCCATAATTATCTTCCCTATAACCTTTATTATTATTCTTGATTTGAAGTTAAGTAAAATTTAATTTTCATGTTTTTATTGCTTGCATAGTAGTGAGGATATTTTATCTGATTTGGAAGGCTTTTACTTCATTTTTGACAAAAACGTTGATTTTTTGTAGAACTATTAAAGAATAGTCTCCTGCTTATAGTCCTTAGGATTCTTAATGTAATTTATAAAGTACTTGTTTTTGGCTATTTACTTGATGTATATCTCTTTTTTTAAGGTTTTTTTGATTTTTCGTATGATTTTTTTGTAGGTCAAGTTCTACATCCGATATGAAGTAGTACTACAAAGGTATTTTGCTAAAAGTAGGTTATTTGTTTAATAAAATTATGTAAAAAGTACCTATAAGCAATACCAACAGATTTGTAAACAGAATGAAGAGTTACTTGTTTTTAGTAAAGGGTTTTATTCTGTTTTATTTGTTTGTTAAACATCCATCTGCTTGCTTTTGCTTGAAAGTGTAGAATTAACTTTAACAACGATTAATATGAAAAAAAGATTACTTGCTGCGGCTTTTTTTGTTGGGGCTTGGAGCGCCTACAGTCAGGTGGGTATTGGGACATTAGCACCAAATAAATCATCTCAGTTAGATGTTGTATCTGATGCTAAGGGAATTTTGATTCCTAGAGTTTCATTAAAGTCAACCAAGGATGTGACCACTGTTGCAAATGCTTTAAATAACAAGTACGAAAACAGTCTTTTAGTTTTTAATACTAATACAGAAAATGATATTACTCCAGGGTATTATTATTGGTACCAAGATAGATGGATGAGAATGATTAATGAGTTAGACGTTCTATCCTCAAATAAAAATACTACAAATACTTCTCTAAAAGTATTAAATAAAGATCTTGTTTTAGAAGACTCTGATGGTAATACAGTTAAAATACCGCTTAGAGATTTAAACTTACCTACCAGTTTAGTGGATAACGGAGATGGAACCATTACTTATACTAATGAATTAGGTGAAACTTTCAAAATTAATTTATTAGCTGGATTAAAAGGAGCCGATGGTATAACTCCAGAAATTGGTCCAAATGGTAATTGGTGGATTAATGGAGTAGATACTTTTATTGTTGCTCAAGGTTCTCATGGAGCTAGAGGAGCAGAAGGAAAATCAGCTTTAGAAATCTGGCAATCACTACCTGGAAATGATGGTAAAGATGGAGTAGCTTTTATTGAAGCTATCACAGGTAAAGATGGTAACCGTGGTATAGATGGGAATCATGGTGAAGATGGTAATCATGGTGAAGATGGAAAATCTGCTTACGAGGTAGCTGTTGATAATGGATTTATTGGAAGTGAGGCAGAGTGGTTATTAAGTTTAATTGGTGATAGAGGAGCAGAAGGAAAATCCGCTTTAGAAATCTGGCAATCACTACCTGGGAATGATGGTAAAGATGGAGCTGACTTCATAGCAGCAATAACTGGTAAAGATGGAAAAGATGGTTCAACTCCAGAGGTAGGTTCAAATGGAAACTGGTGGATTGATGGTGTTGATACTAATATCGCTGTAAAAGGAGACAAAGGAGATCAGGGAGCAGAAGGAAAATCAGCCTTAGAAGTATGGCAATCTCTACCTGGAAATGACGGTAAAGATGGAGCAGACTTCATTGCAGAAATCACAGGTAAAGATGGAGTAGATGGGAAATCTGCATATGAGGTAGCTGTTGATAATGGTTTCACCGGAAGTGAAGCAGAGTGGTTATTAAGTTTAATCGGAGCTAAGGGAGACGAAGGAAAGTCTGCTTTAGAAATCTGGCAATCACTACCTGGGAATGATGGTAAAGATGGAGCTGACTTCATAGCAGCAATAACTGGTAAAGATGGAAAAGATGGAAAAGATGGTTCAACTCCAGAGGTAGGTTCAAATGGAAACTGGTGGATTGATGGTGTTGATACTAATATCGCTGCAAAAGGAGACAAAGGAGATCAGGGAGCAGAAGGAAAATCAGCCTTAGAAGTATGGCAATCTCTACCTGGAAATGACGGTAAAGATGGAGCAGACTTCATTGCAGAAATCACAGGTAAAGATGGAGTAGATGGGAAATCTGCATATGAGGTAGCTGTTGATAATGGTTTCACCGGAAGTGAAGCAGAGTGGTTATTAAGTTTAATCGGAGCTAAGGGAGACGAAGGAAAGTCTGCTTTAGAAATCTGGCAATC
>NZ_JBTXLR010000025.1:0-16904 GCF_054871685.1 Myroides sp. LJL116 | reverse complement strand
CTGTAAGAGAAGCTACTAGAAAATGGACTATGCCAGTAAGAAACTGGGGAATAATATTAGACCAATTTATGATCCTATATAAAGATAGGGTTAGACTTTAAACAAAACCTAACCCAAGCTTATTTTTGAACTTACACACTTAAAGATACAGTGCCGTTTCCATTTTAAAGCTCAAGGCTTTAAATTAGAATAGCATTTTTTTCTTTGAAATCTTTTTAACCAGCAGCTTTTAAAAAGTTACTGATTAAAACCTAAGTAATGTCTATGTACTGTAAGCTGGTGTTGACTAAATCTCTAGTATCTTTGTACTTTATATTTATAAGTAAGCCTTCATTATATATCTATAAAGACATACTATATATTAATCCATATTAGCATTTCGAATTAGAAAGAGTCCATCTACATTGCTAGCTATATCCATTTCCATAAAGGTATTACCCATCATACGAGAAGTATCACTATTATCTAAAGTGGGCTTATCCCTATTGATACTTAAATACATAGTGTGATCGTTGGAATCATATCTTTGATCAACTGTGTTTTCTATGGAATTAGCTTTTAATTTGGATAGTTTCACTTTCTTTCCAAAATAACCTCTTGTGTTTCCAGAAACTAAGGTATAGGCAATAAAAAAATATTCCTGTGGATATGCCTCATTCAGTCGTTGTCCTAGAGATTTCCAACTAGGAATGGATAAATATTTAGAGGAAATCGTATTTGGACTTTTAATAAAGTGACTTGTAGAACCAAATAAAATCATTTTCTCTTGTGGATATTTATCTTTTAAGTATGCAATATTATTAAACATTAGAGAATCCCTTGTAACATCACTAAGTTTACCATTGTTTCTATCTTCTATGTTTACATGTAGATTGGCTAAGGCTTTATGTAATACTTCATTAGAATCATCTGTTGCTTCTTCTTGGTTTAAATAGCAACTTAGATAATCATAGACAGTAGTATAATCTTTAGTGGTGCGTAAAAGGGCTTTTAGATTTGTAGGGGTTAATCTTTTAAATGCCTTTGAAAATGACTCGAAGTCTACCTGTTCACATTCGATTTCTGTTTTTTTTAAGTTCTTCTGCATTGCCTGGGTTAAAACGGCATGAGAGTCATCTGCAGATAGATTAGAGTCAAAACCAAATACTTTGATATTTTTTCCTTTTTCATTTTGGTCTTTGATATAAAAGAAGAGTTCATCTAGGTGCTCATTTTGTACCATTCTATAGATGGAGGTGTTAAGCTCTTTTATATTGGAAGAAGTTTTAAAATCCTCATAAGCTTTATATAGCTCATAAAGATTAGATTCAACAGCAATTATGGTGTAGTTATGGTTTTCAATTAAGTCCTTCATTAAATCCACTCTTAGTTTACTCGCCGCGTAATCGGAATGAGTGGCATCTCCTAAAGCTATAATTGGTTTTTGTATTATATCACTATACAATAAGTTATTGTCTTCTTCATTTAATGCTTGTGAAAAGCAGCTGCTCCCATATAAAGCCAAGCACAGGAAAAAAAAGGTGTTTTTTAAAACAATCTGCATATTTAATTTATTTTTCATTAGACAATTCGAGTTTAGTAATCGGTCAAAACAAAAACGAAGTAGATCCTATAATTACATTATTGATTAAATACAAAGGTTTATATCGTTGTATTTTGATACTCTAAAGTTTAATACCCCTGGCTTGCATTAAGCGTAGTTATAATATACTCCAAGCATATTATTGTATTTATCAACGTAATAGTAATTGAATTAATTTTCTTCTAATGAAGTATATCTTTTTGATTAAGATATTTGTGTTTGTTTTGTTTAATTGTATTTATTATTGTGATTGATTATTGTTATAAAGTTAATTTTATATATTTAGGTTTTGTTTGAAATAATTAATTTATAATAAAATTAACTATCATTTAGGTGTTTGTTTCCCTCTAGTATAGTAAATAATACTAGGTGGATTTTATTTAGATCTTGTGTAACCCGTGGGGGAAGCTAATAAGTGAAAAGTGGTTCTAAGTAATAGTTATGGTTTCTATTAGCAGCGATAATAGCATAATACTATGTTAAAGTAAATCACCCAAAAAAAAGGTCAAATTAAGCCTATCGTACTTTGACGTGGAAAGCTAATTTAGTCTCTAATGTAAGAAAACAACCAGTCAGATGAGGCCTTTTCCTAACGGACTACTCTATTAAAATATTTAAGTATGCAACAAATTGTAATTTTATCTTTAAGCTTTTTATCTCTTGGTGTTTTTGCTCAAGAACCTAAGGAGAAGCAAAATGTGACCAGATTCGAATATGCGGTATCTGCAAAGAAATCTAAGAAAGACTTAGATAGAGTTTCAAGCGGAATATGCGCATTGGATATAGTAGGGGACGCTATGGTTTTTTATGACACTGAAAATTATAAAAGGAATTATGCAAGAATGAATGCCAAACCAGGACTTTCACCTCAGGAAAGAGGAGCAATAACATTAGGTTTTAGACCTGTCTTTACTTGGATAGTGGTTTCACAGGGGGATGAGAATCGTTTTTATGATGATCTTAATAAAGATTTGTTTTATGTAATTAAAGAGCCTAAAGAGCAGATTAAGTGGGAAATAAACCCACAAGTAGAGTCTTGGAATGAGTATAGTGTGCAACAAGCTACAACAAGCTATGGAGGTAGAGAGTGGACTGTTTTATTCACTCAAGATATACCAGTGCAATCGGGGCCATATGTGTTTACTAATTTACCTGGTATGGTAGTTAAAGCATGGGATTCACAAGAGCACTACGTATTTGAGCTTTTAAGTGGAAAAAGTGCAGAATTAGATTGGCAGGTTTTAGCCTTAGATAAATACAGTGAAAATAGCAGAAAAACTGTCGATAAGGCTATAAAAATAAATGATAATAAAACCGGTTTGCAAATGTTAGAAGACAAAGGAATCAAGATAGGAGAAGCTGGTAGAGCAGGTCTTAGTTCTAAAATAGGAGATTCTAGAAATGATATTTATATGCAATAATTAAACTTTGAAGTTATCTGTTAAGGTTAGAGTAACTATAGTAGCTTGTGTCTTTACTAAGATGGAAAATAATTCTTAACGTATTCATTTTCTAGGTTTCGTTTCTTGGCGTATTCTAATTCTTAGAAAAGACAGTATTATAGGATCAACTATAAAATAGATATTCAAAACCATGGAACTTTTGAATACCTATCCTTTCTTATCTTGAGAAGTTTTCTAAATGTTTTAATCTCAGCATTAAGGAAGTAAGAACAAACACTTTGTTCTTGCTTGCTTAACTATTTGACTTACCTATGGCAAAGTATTTTTTTATTATTTGTTTATTTTTATTGTCTATAACTACTTATGCTCAAGTTAAAGTAGAAGTACAAGGTAATGTCATTGACTCATACGGTAAAGTATTAAAAGGTGCAAGTGTTTCCCTTATTGATCCTGCAACAAATGCTGTACTAACTTATACTACTTCCGATCAGAGTGGTAATTATACTCTTTCTTTACAGACCGAGCTTAAAGAGATTGTTTTGCGTAGTTTATTGTTTAATTACCAAAGGTTTGAGACTACTATTGTTGCGGAGAGCCAAGTTTTTCCAATCTTGCTTGATCCTATGGAAACAAAGTTAGAGGAGATATTTATAAAGGCTTCTCCCATTATACAAAAAAACGATACCATTGTATTTGATTTAAATTCTTTCGCCAGTAAGAACGATAGAGTATTACAGGATGTACTTAAAAAGATGCCTGGTATGGAAGTATTAGAAAGCGGAGAGATTCAATACCAAGGAGAACGTATTAATAAATTCTATGTAGAAGGTAAAGACTTAATGCAAGGTAGTTACTCCGCTATTACAAAAGCATTGCCGAACTTACATATAAGTAAGCTAGAAGTCTATGAAAACCATCAACCTATAAAAATGTTAGAAGGAAAGATTCCTTCCTCTAATCCTGCTATTAATATCCGATTAAAAAACAAAGTGAGTCTGTCGGGTAGTGGTAATGTAGCGGTAGGTGGTGATCCGTTTATATACAATCTTATTGCCTCTCCTATGTTTTTTAGTAAAGGTCTGCAGTTTTTAATCAGTTTTGATTCTAACAATGCAGGATTTCAACCCCAACAAAGGTTCGTTAATTTTTCTATAGCCCAGTCCTTTGATGCATTTCGATATGTCAAAGCAAGCACTAAGCTTCTTTCTATTGCTACATTAGGTAATCCTTCGATTAGTCAAAAGCGTTATTTAAACAATAAAACCAATGCAGTATCGGCTAACTTTTTAAATGAATTTAAAGGGAATACAACTCTAAATACCAATATTTATTATTACAATAACTATATCAAGCAAGACGCATCACAAACCACAAGCATTGCGATGTATAATCCTGTTACAGGTAGCTTTGATCCAATTGTTTACCAAAGAGAAAACGATAACCATTTATTCTCACAAGATCTACAAGCGAAGTTCACCATTACAAAAAATACTAAAGAAAACTATATCAAGAATATTTTAACCTTTGATGTAAAGCACAATAAGGACAGATCCTTAATGCTTTTAAATAAGGAGCCAATTAATCAAAGTCTTACTTTTCCTAATTTTAATATACAAAACACCTTTTCAAGTCTAATCCCTGTGGGAAGTAAACGGTTTGCTAACTTTAGAAGTTTGGTAGACTACGGGCAGGACAAACAAAACTATTTTGTAGAGACCCATGGTAATCTAATTCTCAACGATCCTTTGATACAGGGGTATAATGAATTTAAGCAGCGTTATGATCACAAGAACTTCTATACCCATAACGCTATTTCTATGTCTTGGGTGATTAAAAGATGGACGCTAACAAGTGAGTACAGTATTCAATATGAGTCGGCTGATTTTAATACTAAGTTATTCGGAATAGATAATGGGATGGAGAACTTATTTACTCCTAGTTATACTAACGACCTTTCCTATTCCCAGGTAATTAATGAATTAAGTAATTCTCTTTCTTTTGAGAGTAGAAAATGGAAGCTGAGATTTTCTCTTCCTCTAGCTATGTATAATTTTAGCTTAAAGGATAAGGTAGAAAAGGATAGAAATAGTAAAAACCAGTTTAACTTTTTGCCTTCTGCCCAGTTAAACTATACGCTTAACTCTATGTGGACATTAAGAGGAGGGTCAAGTCTTTCTAAGAGTTTTACACCCCTTAATCAACTATATCCTAATTTCGTATTTTCAGGATTGAACTTCTCTGCTTACCAAAGTAAAATACACGACAGTAGAACTTGGTCAAACAATGCAGTTGTAGAGTTTAAAAACCCTTTTAATGGAATTTTTGCAAATGCTAGAGCGTTATATTTTACCGTTGATAAGAATATATTGCTAAGTCAAGAAATACAAGAAAACGGACAGCAGATTATAAAGGCAATAGATAAAGATAACACTACTACGTCCTTAACTACTTCCGTAACTTTGGGTAAATTCTTTAGTGATCTATCCACCAACGTAAAGCTAGGATTTAATAATAGGCATAGTAAAAGCTATGTAATTTTAAATAAGGAGTTCTCTAAAGTAAAAAACAATAATACTTCTTATAGCCTTAGTTTAACGAATAACTATCTGTCATGGCTGAATGTAAACTATGAGTTTTCCTATGGACAAAATAGCAGAAATAGCTTGAATACTAAAGTATATACCTACCAGAACTCCTCTGTAGTAAAAGTAGATGTTATTCCTCTAGAGAGTCATAGTATTAGTTATGGATTAGACTACAGAGAAAGCGTATTTAATTCACAGGTATTCGCCAATCGTTTTATGGATTTACAATACCGCTATCAATGGAATAAAAGAAAGATTGACTTAGAGCTAGAATGGCAAAATATATTAAACCAAAAAGAGTATAGCCAGGTAATCATAAATGAAATACAAACCACTTCAAGTAAGTATACTATTCGCCCATCGCAAATACTTTTGCGTGTGAGGTTTACTTTTTGATTTATTTAAATAAAAGCAAAAATAAATATGATAGAAGCTGAAAGTTTTTCTTTAATAGCTTTCTTCGTACTTGTGAAAATTTTATTTTATAAAGTGGTTGGTGGGGCTTTTTTCCTATTTTGTAATTTTAACGATTATTTAGAAAGATATTTTATTAGAATGAAATTTCAAGCAGGATATATTTTAGATGGAGTATTGGGGTTCATAACTTTGTTCGGAGAGTAAGTTAAGCTAAAAACTTATCTTTGAAATTTGTGTTGTACAAGAAAAAACTATGGTGCTGAATTTAAACGTCATGCAGTAAAATTAGCTAACGAAAGAAAAAATTAATCTGAATTAGCTAGGGAGTTAGGTATCAGCCCAACATTATTATACAAATGATGTTCGGAAGAAAAGGAATTTGGTCAAGGTAGTTTTCCTGAAATGGTAATCTAAAACTTACCCCAGAACAAGAAAGAATTAGAGAGCTTGAAAAGAAGCCAGACGATGTTGAATTAGAACACGAAATATTAGAAAAACTCTAGGTATTTTCTCCAAAACCGACAAATGATTTACACTTTCATCTGCGATTATAAAAGTGAATTCTCGATTGGAAAAATGTGTCAGGTATTAGAGGTCAGTGCTAGTAGTTATTATCATTGGATGCGTTCTCCAAAAGATAACCAAAAGCAAGCTAAAGAAGATCTTAAACAAACTATATCAGACGTTTACTTTGAGTTTAGACAACGCTATGGGAGTCTTCGATTAACTGCTGAATTAAAAGTTAGAGGAATTAAGATATCGGAACCAAATGTAGCTAAGTATATCAAAGAGTTAGGATTAAAGAGTAAGCTAGCGAAGGAATTTCGTATTACTACAGACAACACAATCCTTGTAGCCTTTAAAATGGCTAAGAAAAACAGTACTTTTAATAAAGAATTAATCTGTTATTTGTTTTGACCCCTATAAACCTAGAGTATTTTTAAGTTTTTAAAGTATAATGTTTTAGGCTGCTTTTTTCTTGCTTAAAATCAAGTGTTTATCCATTTCCCATTTCTCCATCGGAGTGATTTTTCCAAGCAAGCCATGTAGTCTTTTGTTATTATAAAACACTACGTAGTTCTTTAATATTTGTTCTATTTGTCCAAAAGTAAAGTATTCGAACTTGGTAAAAACTTCTCTCCTTAAAGTACCATGGTAGGCTTCTATATGAGCGTTTTCCTCTGGTGTTGCTACGTGTGTAAACTCCTGTGATACACCTACTAAAGAAAGATATTCTCTTACATTTTTAGCAATAAACTGACTTCCGTTATCTGATCTAATCACTACATTTTCAGGGTAATCTAACTCCTCAAAAAGATCTGATAGTAGTTCTATTACCTGTTTTTGTTTAATATTAAAGCTGAAGTAGTCTTTTAATATTCTACGACTGTGTACGTCAATTACAGAAAGTAAGTACGCATTTTTTCCCTTTTGTGGTATCCATACCATTTTAATATCCATTTCGATACATTCTAAAGGTCTTGTAGTCTTTACCTTACGATGCTGAACATATTTCTTATCGGAATGATCTCTAGTTATACGAGTTTGTAAAAGCTTAGCAGATTTCATGATACGGTATACTTTTTTATGATTAATAGTGTATCCATCGCGTTTAAGATACTCGCTCATTATACGGTAACCACAATCCATAAAATCGTCCTCTAAAAGCTCTTTAATTGACTCTATAACAGCTTGTTCATTAACCCATCCTCTGGTTTTATGATAGGTTAATAAAGTAGCTTTATTACCTTTTGGTTTGCCAGAACCTTTGAAATAGTAGGTACTTTCACTTAAGCCAACCCAAAGTATTAGTTTAGCTCTACTAACTTGGTATTTAGCATAAAAGCTGTCTACCAGATCTTTTTTGGATCGGATGTCCCAAACTTTTTTTTTAGTAGTTCACGTTGAACTTCTAGCTCTATTTCTTTATCACTTAGAAGCTTACGAAGAATCTTATTCTCTTCTTCTGCTTTTTTAAGTTCTTTTGATTTATCAGATACAGCAGGCTTTAATCCCGATTCTCCCTGAGAATCGAATTTCTTCTTCCATGAGTAGAAAGTACCTGTACTTAAACTGTGTTTACGACAAGTTTCTATTGCCCCGTATTCTTCTGCTTCCTGTAAAATTGATAGCTTTTCCGATAAGCTCCATTTCTTGTATTTCATAAGTCCAAAGTTATGTAATTAATTTATTAATTTCACTCCAGCTTATTTAGGGGCTAATATATTATTCTGACCAAGGTGTTCAATATGCAAATACAAAATTCATTAATTACTTGGATTCCTTTGGGGTAATAAGAAGCATGAGTGGTAAAGGTAATTGCTGGGATAACGCAGTAACAGAAAGTTTCTTTAAATCTAGTCTTTTTAGCCAATAATTAAAGGTGGGGCGTTTTATATTTTGACCCTCATAATAAGCACTTTATGTTAAACCACTTTGCTTCCAATTCTTTACATGTTGGATCATAATCTCTTGTTTGCTCACAACTATACTATTTACAGTCATACTTAAAACCTTTGGTTATGCTAGACAAGATGGGGCTCGGGCGGAAACAAATTTATGACTTTTGGGGCTTAAATTGGAGTAGGGTCTATTTTTCACTACAGAGGCCATTTTGCAAAAATATATGTTATTAGGAATTCTGTTTTTGTGGTTTATATAAAAGTTCTTGAATTCCATTTAACGGCATGAATTCACAATCTCGTATATTTTTAATTTGATTTTTATTTAAAAAGTGCTTATTTCATCTTTAAATTTCTTTTGTAAGCTATCTTATACATTTCATTGTTTATAGTTCTGTTGGTTGGTAATGTTGCTAGATACAAATTTTCTAAGTCTGTTACAATATCTGTATAAATGTTGTCAACACACCCAAGCAATAGAAAGCAAAATGAGTCAAACGAATACGAAAATTTATTATTTGGATAAACTCCCCCCATATTCACGCTTTTGTTATTTTGAGTTTCAAAGAAAGTTGCAAGGTCTTTAAAGTTTGTCTGAAAAACTTGTGTTAGCTGTTCTTTATTTGAAATAGAAAAATTAAAGTCATAAAGTTGTTTGAAAAGTTTATATCGTACTCTTATAAATTCTCTTTTCATATATGGATCGTATTTCTCAATTTCAATAAATCGAATGTCAAGCACCGTTTTCCAATCAGAAAATCTGTCTTGCTGTAATTTGTAAATATTAGCATCTGTCGCAACTTTCAAGCGAAGAAGTCCAAAGTAGGCTGCGATTGTCGCAACGGTTGCAGTAAACAGCGCTTTATATTGTCCAAATGCAGTTAGGTATATGTTAATACCGTCAGGGGAAAATGAAAACGAATATTTGTTGCTTAATTTCCAATGAATAGTTACCAATGCCATCATGGACATAATCACTAAAATTATAATGATTGTCAAAAGTAGTCGGTTAAATATTTTTGTTCTATCTGTCATTTGGTGTGCCGTCTTAAAGTCACTAATGATGTATTAATTCCTAGGGGAATGGCGAAAATTGAAAGCAAAAGTTTCAAATCAACACAACCTAGGGTAAAAGCCGATTATATTGGCTTTTGTGGGCTATAAAATTAAGTTTCTATCTTAAGAGAAATAAGCCGATTTTTAAAACACATGTTAGGTGATGTGTTATTGAATGACAAGATTCATGTCAATTTCATAGTCAGAATTTCTTAATTCTTTTGCAATAGCTACTTGCCAAGCTTTGTGATAATCTAATGGAATATAGACAACTCCCGAAATATCATTTGGTGTTTCAATCTGATCTTTCACCAATGCGCAAACATTGTTACGTCCTATTTTTCCAATCAAATATCCATGTTCGAACACTACATTTTGACGAGCTCTGAATTTTAATTCGTCCTTATTGTTCTTGTTGCTTCCAATATCACATGGGGTATAAAGTACAATGCCAAAGCCAACATTTGAAAATTCTTCAATTTTTTCGATAATGGTTTTTCCAGAATTTGCTTGTTCATGTAAAATAATTGCTTTAAGACCCAATTTTTCAATAAATCTTGCAACTTCATTTTTAGCTAAATCATCATGACCATGAACTATAAAAACTTTTGATTTATCCAATCCACTTGACTTTTTTGTTACATGCTTAACAAGACTTGATTTGATATATTCTTGAGAGTTCTTAAAAACTTCTTTTGTTATGTCATTTGTATATTTATCACCTTTAACAGTATCTTCAGGTGAGATATACATTATTATTCCAGGACCTAGGCTATCATTTGCATGTCTAGAACATTCTTTAGAAGTCAGCTCAGATTCTTTCACAACGACTCTTATAATATCTTTATGTTCAAGAAAATATCCGTCAAATTGAAAAACTTGTTTTTCTAAATAAGGAATAATTATATCATCTTCTATCTCTTGTAAATTAGTTTTGTCTAATTCTAAGTATTGTCTATTTGTCTGAGATTTACCAATCTTTTCTTTTGTTTCTATTAATACGTGATAATACATTTGTTTATTTATATTCATAAAGTTACTTTTTTGGGTTGTGTTTAAGTATTTCGACTAATATTTTATTTAGAAATAATATAACTATTTGTGTCGTAATAAACGATTATAATGGTGTTATATAAAATAAATATGTTAAATAGATTGTTTTTTATGTTAATAATATGCTTAAATATACTAGTTTAGTATATGACGAAGTAATTTAATCCACGACTAATTTTTTTAAAAAAGGGATTTCAATATGTACAACTTATAATATTTCAAAATATCCAGAAAGAATCTTATAATTTGTCTTCAAACATATAAAAATATTTTTATAATAAAATATTTTTCCAAAATATTTTGATTTTACCTCGTACTTAAGGAAAAACTAACGACTTTGGAGTAGTTTTCTAACCCTTGGTAAGGTGGATATTCCACTCCAAACTGGTTCTTGTCCACTTTTAGCACTAAATAATTCCAAAAAAGCAAGATGTTTACTCAGTAAATCAAGTCTTTATTTGTATCTACGAGTTGGTTTTTTAATTGATCTAGAACTTTCAAGGTTATTTCGAGGGTTAACGAAAGAGATAAAATAACACTTCTTGTTACTTCTAGGGCTTAGGGTTAAAGAAGGCATTTGCCCTAATTATGAACTACCACCCAAAAAGGTATATAGTTACTTTAATGTATCCACCCGTGCCAGATACTTGACAGCCTAAACTAAGATAGTAAGTTTGCTTCAAATAATAAAGAGATGAGCAAACAAGAAATTATGTATTCTCATGTAGAGAGTTGGAGACAAAGTGGTTTAACAGAAGGGGGGCACTGCGAAGAACAAGAAGAAGTAATTAAACAAGAGATTACATATCCTAGATCTAAGGAAAAACACCCAGGAAGAGCTAGTCTTCATAATCACTTACGTTTGGAGGAAATAGAAATTTATCCAGAGGGTGCTCTATCCGATAAGGTATGTATAGATACAGCAACTACCGATGTATTAGACTACGTTCTAGACTACTTTAAAATCAAGCGATACATCCGATATAAATACGCCACTAAATACAAAGAAAACACACAAATCAGTATTAGACTGCTTCCAGGTAGAACCATCGGTAAATGAATGCCTTCAGAAGGACTTATAAGCACCATACTTGTAGATAAATATGTGGACTACCCCCCCCCACACACTTTATAGACAGAAACAACGCTTCTCAAGAGAGAACATTGATATAGCTTTTTCTACTATAGAAGGTTGGGCGACCCAAGGTATGGAGGCTTTAAAACCACTATATGAGAAACTTATAATGGACATTAAAAACGAAGTTTATCTTCAATTAGATGAAACCACTATCAAGGTTTTGGATGAGAAAAAGAAAGATAAATCTCATCTAGGGTATTATTGGACCTATCTTGCTCTTACATCTAAGCTGATGGCGTTTAATTACACCCCAACTTGTGCTAGTAGCGCTGAGCTACCTGTATTAGAAAACTTCCAAGGATATTTGCAAACCACTGGTTATAGCGAATACAAAGCTTATGGACAAAAGTCAGGTGTTACACATATTGGCTGTTGGGTGCATGCTCATCGTGAGTTTGAAAGAACCTTAGATAATAACAAAAATAAAGCCCAGCATTTACTAGAACAAATACAAAAACTGTATGCTATAGAAAGAGAAGCTAAAAGAAAGTAACTTAACCTCATAGCAAATAAAAGAATTTAGATTATAAAAATTACCTATAAACAATGAACTAGGCAAATATATGTTCACCCAAATTAAAGTTACTTTACCTAAAAGTAAAATAGGTAAAGCCTTTGTTTACTCTCAAAGTAGATGGGATAATCTAAGTACGTACTTATACGATGGAAATTTAGGAATAGACAACAATCTTGTTAAAAATGTAATCAGACCTATAGTACTCGGGCGCAAAAACTTTCTCTTTGCAGGATCTCATGATACAGCGCAAAAGGCATCAATGGTATACACCTTTTTTGTAAACTGTGAAAAAACATGACGTACCCTCCTATATATGGTTAAAATACGTTCTTGAAAATATCCAATCCATCAATCACAAGGATATTGCGAATCTATACCTACATAACTACAGAAAACTTAACTTAGATACAATAGAATAATTATTTAATCCTATAGAATGTACTTGCTCGGGTGGATACCCTTGGAGAAGTTCTACTTTATGACAGATTAATTAAAATTAGAATATCTAGAAGTAAAAACAGAAATAATGACCTCTATTGGGGAAAAGAATTAGTAAAACAATATCAATTAACATCAGAAGCCATTTCTATCCATAATATTTGGATTCAAGATACTACATCTAATAAAGATGCTGCTCTAAAAGTTATTGAAAAAGGTACATTTAAGCCAATCAGATATAAAATTTTCCCTTTATTCTATTTACTTGGATGTATAGGTACTTTAGATCCACTAAAGAAATTACCTGAATTAAATAAAACTCCAAATGAAATTATATCATTTTTAGATAATATTCTTATTAAATTTGGTGAAGATTATGGACTTCCTATTTTAGCCCCTAAATAAGCTGGGGTGAAATTAATTACATAACTTTGGAATTATGAAATATGAGAAATGGGGCTTATCGGAGAAGCTATCCATTTTACAGGAATCAGAAGAAATTGGGGTAATAGAAATTTGTAGTAAACTTAGTTTAATACAGGTACTTATTACTCATGGAAGAAGAAATTTGACTCTCAGGGAGAATCAGGATTAAAGCCTGTAGTATCTGATAAATCAAAAGGACTTAAAAAAAGCAGAAAAAGAGAATAAGATTCTTTGTAAGCTATTAAGTAATAAAGAAATAGAGTTAGAAGTTCAACGTGAACTTCTAAAAAAAGTTTGGGACATCCGCTCCCAAAAAGATCTGGTAGACAACTTTTATCGTAAATACCAAGTTAGTAGAGCTAAACTAATACAGTGGGTTGGCTTAAGCGAAAGTAGCTAGTATTTAAAGGGTTCTGGCAAACCAAAAGGTAATAAAGCTACTTTATTAACCTATCATAAACCCCAAGGATGGGTTAATGAATAAACTGTGGTAGATCCAATTAAAAATATTTTAGAGGACGATTTTATGGATTGTGGTTACTGTATTAAGTAGTGCTTTATAATAACAAAAGACTACAAGGCTTGCTTGGAAAAATCACTCCAATGGAGAAATGGAAAATGGACAAACACTTGATTTTACACAAAAAAAAACAGCCTAAAACATTATACTTTAAAAATTATAAAACACTCTAGCTTTATAGGGGTTAAACATTATATGTATTCTTATTTTTATGCAGATTCCCTTATTTGTACTATATAATATAGTATATTGCAGGACTTTTTATTCTAAATAAAAAAAAATGGGCAGAAAATTAATATTGACTAGATACATTTTAAAATTGTTATTTGATTGGTATGTTGAAGAAAATAATACACAGGATAATGATCTTACTGTTCTAAAAACTCTGAAATTGTTTTTCTTACTTGGTACAATCGATACTGAAGAGGAAAATAATCTTATTTCTTTTGGGTTCGACCAATATTCAGCTTTACCATTAGGGCCGGTCGAAATGGAGGTTTATAATGATTTTCAAGAGAATCTTAGGGATGTAGTAACAAGAGAAGGATTAATTATACAAAATTTAGAATATCATGAGATAGATTTTACTGATAAAGAATTAATTGAAAGTCTTGTTTCAAAACTAAAGCTACAAAATAAAAGATTGATAAGTGCTTCTGCTTCATATTTAGTTAATCTAACTCATAAATATTCCTCTTGGATAATTAGTATTAACAAGGCAAGAAGTGAAGGCGTTAATAGTGCACCGATGGATATTAAGTATATTCGAACAGAAGAGAAATTTTATTACTTGTAAATTAAAAGAATTGGAAGTAGATTGTATTAGCGTTTTTTTTAAAGAATTAAAAGATTATTTTATTACTAATAGTGAAAATGGGCAATTAACTAGTAGTGAATTAGATTTGGAGGTATTCAGTAAGCTAGATTCCTTTCTAATGCATTTTATAATAGAAGGAAATTTTGTTAAATATATACATATAGTTGAAAAACAAATTGAAGAAAAAGTAGAGGAATTTACAAATTCAATTTTGACTTCAAATTTTAAATTGGATCAGAATATAGCTACAATTGTAATAGGATTAAATGCCTTTATTAAAGAGTTTTCAAAAATACTAATTCAATTTTTAAACATTATTGAATCTTATTCAGAAGTTTCCAATCACGTAGTTCATAAATATAATACATTTATAGAAACGGATAATAAATCGCTAAAGGTTCTTTGTGAATATTGTAATCTATTTATACTTGATTACAGTATTTCCGATGATAGAGGTTTTTTAAAAAAATTAAAAATTCAATATAGTAGATTTAACAAAGTTCAAATAGATTATCCTCCTTTTAATCATCGTAAGATATTTGAGCATAAGTATTATTTACTTAGATATAAATGGTTAAAAAGACAGAAGTACAATAGGATTTTTCTAAAGGAAAAAATTAGAAATGACTATTCTGAGAAAATCGTACTGAATGACGAAATTATTGATTTAGATAAAAAGATCTTAATTGGAGAGCCTTATTATAAATCATATAAGGAATGGATAGACAAAATAGAGTATCATTATTTTGAAGGTAAGGTAGGTGCAATAAATACTTTAAAAGAAAATTTAGATAAAAAAGAAAATTTAAATAGTTATGAAATTTATCTAAGTATAAAAAAGCTTAAAGATGAGGATGAGGACTTAGGTAAATTACTATTAGTTAAGGACCAAATTGAGTCTTGTGAAACGAAAGGGTACTTAAAGGAGAAGAGTTTGTTCTATTTGTATAATAATTGTTTTTCTTTATTTATTCTTGACGAAAATAAAACTTTTGTTGATGTGACAAAAGAGTACAAAAGATTGCAGAAAATATTTAATAAAAAAGGTAATCATAATTTTTTCATTCACTTAAAGTATTTAACTTATGTAGTTTCAAGATTACAAGATAATAGTCAGGATTTGCCTGAGGGTATTGATTTTTCTGAAATTTATAAGAGTATGGAAAAATGTAAAAGTAACTTTCAATGGTGCATCCAAGGGTTAAATTTAATCTATGATTTTTCGTTTGATGAAAGTTTTGTTACCATAGAAGGAGTAGATGTTTATCACGCCTCGTCCTTCTCTCTGCCTTTGAGTGTTATAGAGAATGAGTGGAAGATTCAAGAGGTTGAGCGTAATTTAAGAAAATGCGAATACGAATACGATAGAAGGAAGCTTAGTGAGAATATTAGGGACCAGAATAATACTTTAGTTACCAAAATAGAAAGTCTTAATAATAAGTCAATTCAGACAATAACCATTTTTACTGCAATTATTTCTTTTATTGTTGGTACAGTAAGTGTTTATAAGTTTATAGAGTCATTTTTGCAAGCATTAATAACTATGATAGCTTTCGGTGTTTCTATATCTATTTTTGTTTTTTTAGTTTTTTTAAGTACACGCGGTATAGAACAAATAAAAAAGTATCGTACTTATATAATGATAATTTATGGTGCATCTCTGCTTTTAATGGGGGGATTATTTTGGTTAATGACAATTGATAAGTTAAAATTACCAACTCCTCAAAGATATTTATATCAACAGGAATTAGATAGTATTACAAAAGCTTATCAGGAAGATATTCTTCAGCTCCAAAAAGACAATTATAAAATAAGAGAGAAGTATAAAAACATAGAAAAATTGGAATCAGAATTAAGACAAGAAGTTGAGGCTTTTAAACGAAAAAAAATTTGGTACCTTTTTTAGAAAGAATAGACACTGTACCATAGACTGTGTAAGTATAAAAATCTGCTTGGGTAACTAAGCAGGTTTTTTTATATATTTAATATTAAGACAGTTATGGATACAAAGAAAATTATCTCCGATGAAGTTTTCAAGGGCTTAAAGACTAAACAAGACTTGATCTTCCTTTTTTTAAGTATTTACAAAAACGTGCAATTGAATGTATGTTAGAAGGTGAGTAAAATGCCCACTTAGACTATAATAAACACGATCTTAGAAAAGATCAAAACGCACGTAATAGTTGTACTACAAAGACCATTAAAAGTGATTTAGGAGAAGATGTAATTAAAGTGCTTCGTGTCTCGTCCTGAAAAAACGACACTGTACCATAAACTGTGTAAGTATAAAAATCTGCTTGGGTAACTAAGTAGATTTTTTTATATATTTAATATTTAGACAGTTATGGATACAAAGAAGATTATCTCCGATGAAGTTTTCAAGGGCTTAAAGACTAAAGAAGACTTAACGTCCTTTTTTAAGTATTTACAAAAACGTGCAATTGAATGTATGTTAGAAGGTGAGTTAAATGCCCACCTAGACTATGATAAACATGATCTTAGAAAGGATCAAAACGCACGTAATGGTTATACTACAAAGACCATAAAAAG
>NZ_JBTXLR010000024.1:0-19267 GCF_054871685.1 Myroides sp. LJL116 | reverse complement strand
ACCTATACTCTACCTGCTTTGGTAGGTAGAGCTAGGTATTAAAAATGCTATTGATCGCTATATATTAAATATAGGGTTGGGGTTAGTGGGTTTCCCAGGAGATCCATGCCCACCCTTATTAAAATAATTTACTATGATTGCCCTTTCTCCTTTTGTAAACAACCTAAAGACAATATACTCTCTGCTTAAGAACAGCCTTAGAGTAGTGAGAATAATATATCAACCTAGAAATTTCTATTTAACCCATATATCTCCTTGTATTATCCTATTTAAGTGTAATATACCATCTACAATGCCCATTGCATTGTCCATAAAATGACGATTATCCTATGTAGGTATAAACTATACTATACCTAGACATAAAGCTATTGTAGAGTATTGATGCGCTCTACAACATATACTATTTATTAACCAACCTTTTAAAACAATAAGCCTATGACAAAAGGCTTGGAGGGTAAGACGTAAATAAGCTTAGGATGCAAATTGGACACTTGCTATTGGGCTTTCTTATGTAAAAAAGTTAGAGGTACTTTACATTAAACGAAAGATCACAGGTTATAAAGTATCTCACAAACCTAACTTCTTCTTTTCAAGCCAACGCCAACAAACCAAAACTAGCGCATTGAGAAAACTAACCTCAACGCCAAATGCATTTCTATATCTATTCCTTTTCCGTTCTTTCTCATATTGGGAGAGCTGAGAAAGATGTAAGAGATTAGGAATAGATTACAATTAACCCAAAACAATGTCTTTAAAGATTTTACCTATTCTCTCCCCTTTTGTCTAGGTAATTAAAAGCCTTGTAAATGCTGTGGCCTAATACAACTACAAGCGCATAAAACTAAAGACCAACCTTTTAATAATATCTAAAAATTATGAAATCAAATTTTACTCCAAACTATGGATATGGCGTAGCTATGGCTTTACTCAGCCTGTGCTTTTCCCCTAGCCTACTCCATGCTAACTCTATCCCAACTAGGATAGAACAAGAACAACAAAAGGTAACCATCACTGGGACCATTAAAGACTTTAATGGAGCTTTACCTGGTGTTGTTGTACAAGTAAAAAACAAAAACACTGCTACTATCACTGATGTAGATGGTAAATATTCCATTCAAGCATCTCCTTCTGAAACCTTGGTGTTTTCTTATATAGGATACAGCAGTGAAGAAATAACCATTAACCAAAAACGCATAATAGATTTAGATCTCCAACAAAACTCTCAAGAACTAGAAGAGGTAATCGTAAATGCTGGGTACTACACCGTTAAAGACAAAGAAAGAACAGGGAGCATCGCTAGAGTCACAGCTAAGGACATCGAACTACAACCAGTAATAAATCCCTTACAAGCATTACAAGGAAGAATGGCTGGAGTAGATATTACTCAAGCCTCAGGAGTACCTGGAGGAGGAATGCAGGTGGAAATTAGAGGCAGAAATTTCTTAGGTTCTACTACTAAAAACAAACCTTTATATATAATAAATGGAGTTCCTATTAACTCAGAAAACTTAGGAATAAATTCAATAAATCAAAATACAATCTTACTTCCTTTAGGGATATCTCCCTTAAATAGTATCTCTCCTTCAGATATTGAAAGTATTGAAGTACTAAAAGACGCAGATGCTACTGCTATTTATGGATCTAGAGGAGCAAATGGAGTAATCCTTATTACAACTAAAAAAGGAAAACAAGGAGAAACTAAATTCACGGTATCCTCTTCTATAGGGTTTAGTAAAGTAAATAAATTCATGGACATGCTGAATACAGAGGACTACATAAAAATGCGTAAGGAAGCCTTTACTAATAGTGGAGTTCCTTATGGGCCTACTGATTATGATGTAAATGGAACTTGGAATCAAACTAGATACACCAACTGGCAAAAAGAATTAATTGGAGACACTGCCATAGATAAAACAATTTCCCTTGGAATTTCCGGAGGTAATGAATTATCTAATTTTAATATTAACGTAAATCACAATGAAAGTACTACTGTATTCCCTATTGATAAAGGCTATACAAGAAATTCTGCTTTTATCAACTTTAATCAACGAACTAGAAATAATAAGCTTCAAGTAGGTACTTCTATAAATTATTCTAAACAAACAAATAACTTGCCAAATACAGATTTTACTAAACAGGCTTTACAATTAGCTCCCAATGCACCTTCTTTATATCTTGCTAATCGCAATTTAAATTGGGAAAATGGCACGTTCAATAACCCTCTAGCACAACTTGAATCTTCTTATCTAAATGAAATTAGTTCGTTGTTATTAAATACAACATTGTCTTATAATTTTCTTCCCTTTACAACTTTAAATATTAATAGTGGTATAAGCAGTACAAACTTTGAAGACGCACAGCTAAGACCCCATACGGTATTTAACCCTGCATTTGGTTATACTAGTGAAGTATCTTCTAGTAGTAAAAATCAAAATAATAATTTATCCTATATTCTAGAACCACAAATAAATTACAATCAACAATGGAATAAAAGTAGATTAGACATTTTAATAGGAACTACCTACTCAATTAATGATATGAACTATCTGAGTATGACAGGATCTAACTTTTCCTCTAACGCATTTATAACTAATATCTCAGCTGCGAAAGTGAAAGCTATAGGCCGAAATGTTAATAACCAATATAAATATGTATCTTTTTTTTCCCGACTAAACTATATTTATAATGATAAGTATATCTTCAATATAACAGCTCGTAGAGATGGATCAAGTCGATTTGCTTCAAATAATAAATTTGGAAACTTCGGAGCTCTAGGAGCTGCTTGGATAATCTCTAAAGAAAACTTTACTAAAAACTGGAAATGGCTTTCTTTTGCAAAACTACGCGGAAGCTATGGAATAACTGGTAGTGATAACATCGGAGATTACGCTTATTTAGACGCATATAATGTAAATAATGCTTTGTATGGAAGTGAAGTGAATCTTCAACCTACTGCACTTTACAATCCTAATTATCGTTGGGAAAAAACAACAAAGATTGAAGGTGCATTAGAATTAAGCTTTTTAAAAGACAAAATAAATACTTCTATAGCATATTATACCAATAGATCTGGAAATCAATTAGTAGGCTATACTTTACCAAGTACAACAGGATTTGATCAAATCACAATGAATTTTCCTGCAATAGTAGAAAATAAAGGTTGGGAAATTACTATAAGAACTTCAAATATTCGTTCAAAAAGCTTTAATTGGACTACAAACTTCAATATTTCCTCTAATAAGAACAAATTAGTTTCATATCCTGGTCTAAAAGAAGGTACTCAAAGCAGCACTTATATTATTGGCAAGCCACTCAACATAACTAAATTATACAATTACTTAGGCTTAGATACTTCAACAGGCCAATACCAATTTGAAGATTATAATGAAGATGGAAAGTTTACAAGTTTAGATCAAAAAAAAATAGTTGATTTAAGTCCAAAATATTTTGGCGGAATACAAAACAGCTTAAGTTATAAAAATTTTAACTTAGATTTTCTATTTCAATTTGTCAAAAAAAAATCATTTAATCTTGATAGTTACTCTTATACTGCACCAGGTGCTGCGATGATAAATTTACCAGTTGAATTTATGAATCGCTGGTCTTCAGACAATCCAAATGCAAGATATACTCAAGCTATCCACTATTCATCGCCTACCTTTAATCAAACACAAACTTATCTTGAAAGCACTGCTACTGTTAGCGATGGATCCTATATTAGGTTAAAAAATATTTCTCTTACATATTCGCTCAAAATTCCTAAATATAAGATTGATTCTTTACGTCTTTATATACAAGGTCAAAATATATGGACAATTACAAAATATTATGGTATAGATCCTGAATTCATCAGAATTGGAAATATTCCTCCTTTAAGAACCTATTCCTTTGGGATGCAACTAACTTTCTAATTTACTACCTATGAAAACAAACTTAAACTACAAATTATTAATAATATTATTAATAATTTCTCAAGTATTAACATCTTGTGAAGACATCATTGAAATAGACTTACCAAATGATAAAATGAACCGTGAACATGTTTATGCTGATATTGTAACAACAAAATCAGCTTTAAACTACTTATATAGTCGACTACGAGACACTCCCATTTTGAACTTCAATACTAGTGGTACTTCAAGTACAATGAGTTTATATACGGATGAATTAACTTATCATGGTAATAATGTCCTTTTAGCATATACTAACGATATTGATCCGATAAACTTAGGCAACACAGCACAATGGTGGGATGGAGCTTATAAAGATATATATGCAATAAATGCCTTTATTGAAGGTGTCACCAAATCCACTTATCTCAAACAATCGGATAAAGATCAACTACTAGGGGAAGCATATACTTTACGGGCTGTATTCTACTTAACACTTACAAAAATCTATGGAAATATACCTTATACAACGACAACAGACTATACTAAAAATACGTTCATAGAAAAAACCAATTATACCAAGGTATTATCTTTAATTGAAAATGATTTACTATTAGCTAATTCCCTTCTAGATTATACATATAGGAATACAGAACGTATTTATGTTAACAAAGCTATTTCTGATTTATTACTAAGCGAAAACTACCTCCTACAAAAAAAATATGTTTTAGCACAAACTTACGCAGAAAACATAATTAATAATCCTTTATATAAATTAGAAAATGACATAGACAATACATTTAAAAAATATTCGAAAAGTACTCTACTTCAAATTAGTCCAGTTACTTTACCATTTACAACCCAACATGCTTTTAACTATTTATTCACACAAAACCCTACCTCATCACTAAATCCTATACTTTATAACTCTTTGTCAGCAAATGATCTACGAAAAACTAAATGGATTAAAAGTTTCCCATTAAATGGTACTATTTATTATCAGCCTTATAAATATAAAAACACCGTTAATAACACAGAGGAATACGGAGTATTTTATCGATTAGAAGAAGCATATTTTTTTTTAGCAGAAGCTTTAGCTTATCAAGAAAAAGTACCTGAGGCCACAAATTGGCTAAACCAAATTCGAAATAAACGAGGTCTGCCAGATTTATCTACTTCTCTAGCAAAAGATACATTTATAGATGAACTATTAGTAGAAGCTAATAAGGAGTTCTTTACAGAAGGAGGGCATCGATTCTTTGATCTAAAACGAAATGGTAAAATACAAAACCTATCAAATTCTAAACCTACTTGGAAACCCCATAACGATTTATTTCCAATTCCAGAAAAGCAAACACTTATAAATAAAAACTTATTACCTAACAACCCATCTTACTAAAAAATATATGAAGAAAATTTATTATTTATTAAGCCTATGTATCATAGGCTTAATATTAGCTTGTAACAACCAATCAACAAAGAACAAAGAAAATAAAGATATACTTACTACAAATTTAGATGGAACAATCACAATTAAAGGAAGGGTTTTAGTACAGGAAACAAATCAACCTCCAAAAGGGATTAACACTATTAATATCTCTAACAAATGGAAGTTCGAAATCAAAGAGAGAGGAGTGAAAGGAGAAAACCAAAGGGTCTATCTAGATAAAAATGGTTATTACCAAATTACCATCGAAAAAGGTGATACTATGCAATTTATAGCTAATAATATTATATATAAACAGTCTCTTATACATTACAAAGTCGCTGATTTTACCAAAAATTCAACAATCAATTTTACAGTCAAAACGGACAGTACTCCATATCTAGATGGTATCTCAAAATTTCCTCAAGCAAAGCCGTTATTAGACAAGTTTTTAAACGATACAGACCCAGAAAAAACTTTTAATTTCTCAGGTACGATCATAAATAAAGAAACTAATAAACCCATAAATGGCCTTCCTATTTTTATTAATTATCACCAAAACACAATTGGAACAACAGCACATCATCTCACAAACGAACAAGGCGAATTTAAATTAAATGTTCCTTATAATACTTTACTTCGATTTTCTGCTTCAAACTCTCCAAATAGAACACAGAAAATCTATGTAACGAAAGACACTATAGCTAATATCCTATTTTAATCAAACATTATATGAAAACAATTATTAAGCGATTATTTTATTTAACATGCTTTTTATATTTAATGCCCTTACATGCACAAACTATTAAAAATCAACTAGTTTTAAAATTTAATTTAAAACCAGATCAAATATCTAATGATGGAAAATGGGCTATTTATAATAAGTTAGATATAGATGGAACCCCTCCTGAAAACACAGAATTTATAAATACCCAGACAAAAAAGCAAGTCTCACTAAAAAGAAATTCTGCGTTTTACAACCATTTACTAAACGATGGCCTTACTCTTAAAAAAGAGGGCAACATCCTATCAATTATCAACTTAGAAAATTTAAAATTCCAAGAAGACATACCTAATATCAAACAATTTGATTCAGATAAAAATCATAACATGTTGTTTACTTTATCTAATGGAGGTGACTTAATAATTTATCAACTTACAAGCAAGAATCAATTAGAGAAGTTTAGGCAAAATAATATTGAAATATTCTTTTTAAACCATGATAAAACAAAATTAGTATATCAAGACAATAGCAAAAATAAAAACTTATATTACCTAGATTTAAAAACAATAAAAGAGGTTAAGCTTTGTTCCATAAAGCAGGATATAACAGCTTTAAAATGGAATTTAACCCAAGATGCTATCTTATTTGATACAGAGTACAATAACTCCATGTTAATTTATTTACCAACTTTACAAGTAAAAGAAATTACATTCCCTAAAGAATCCATTAATGATAAAAAAATAGATTTCTATTCCAACAATGACTTACTCATAACCTATAAAATAACTACAGATCAAAAGTATCCCGAAAGTGAATACCTAGATATATGGCAAGGTAATAGTAAACATGTTATTCCCAGTCAATTCACCCCAAGATTCAAAAATGATTATTATGCTAAAATCTATAAATACCAAACAGAGAAATATATTGAACTGGAAAGTGGCAGAAATATTCAATATTCTCCTATAACAATTCCTAATTATGTATTATACTGTAATCCTTTAGAAAAGGAAGAGCATTTAAGTATTAATGTGAAAAACGACTACATAATAAAAAACATTACCACGAACGAGAAATTCGTACTTTCTTCTTATCAACCTAATCAACTCATAATTTCACCAAATAATAAACATTTATTATATCCAAAAGAAGATGGTGTAAGTTGGGAGGTATATACACCAAGTAGTCAAAGAAGATTATTAATTGAAAAGGATGATGATAAACAATCACCTTTATGGTCAACGGATTCCGATTTTATCTACTTTATTAAAGGCAATAACTTGCAAAAAATAAACATTGAAACTAATAAATCAAATCAACTAACTGATTTTTCAAAAGAAACCAGGATAACCATAAAAAATTTAGTCTTACCTCCAACTAATATGTCATTAATAAACAATCAGAAGCCCATTATAATTCAAGCAACAAGCAATAATCAAAATGCAGTATATAAAATTGATAATAAAAAATTATTCCCTCTTTTACCTTTTACCTCAAATAGAGTTGATAGTAGAATAGTTTTTGACTCCACTTTTGAAACGGTAATCTGGATGGAAGAAAACTATAATATGCCACATAAATTAACTATATATAAAAACTATAAGAAAACTACTTTGGTCGAAAACAATATTCCAAAAGAGAGTTACTCTTGGCAAAAACGAAAAGATATTTCATTCAAAGATAAATATGGTAAAGAACTTCAAGGTTTTCTATTCTATCCTAAAAATTTTGACCCTAAAAAAAGCTACCCTATGGTAACGCACATATATCAAGAAGTTTGGCTTTCGGCAGGACTTCAGCCTAATGAATTTATTCAATCTACTTTTAAAAATTCCGCAGGACATAATAGGACATTACTCAATGAAGAAGGTTACTTTGTATTTTACCCTGATACTTATGTTAGTAAAGATGGTCCAGGTATTACAGCAGTGGATTGTGTAGAAAAGGCTATATCAAAGATTTTAAGCGAAGAACCAACTATCAACAAAAATAAAATAGGCCTTGATGGCTACTCTTTTGGGGGGTATAAAGCTAGTTTTATCGCAACCCATAGTAGTATTTTTGCAGCAATAATAAGTGGATCTGGAATGCATGATTTGATTGGTTCTTATTATAGATATAGCTACCATTATAGAAATAAACCAGATTATAGTAGAATAGAAAACCATCAATTCAATTTCAAGGAGAGTTTTGGAGAAAATCCTAAAAAATATATTGATAATTCACCCATTTTATTTGCTCAAAATATAAAAACACCTATTCTATTAGTAACTGGTCTGAAAGATAAAAATGTCTTTTGGCAAAATACTAGTTCAATGTATTGGGCAATAAGAAGATATAACAAAGCTCAAGTAACTGCTCTCTTCTATAAAGATGCAGGACATGGCTTCTACTTTACTCCTATAGTAAATGAAGACTTTACAAGAAGATATTTGGATTGGTATAATTATTATCTAAAAAACAACAAAACGATACAATGGGTTGATGATAGTGTAAATACAGAGAAAATTTCCTTCAGTTTTTAACTTCATAAAACATTAAGAAGGCGTAAATTTACGCCTTCCTTTTATCTATTTACTAAATTTTATAAAGTGGTTCATATGATACTGGAGGTCCTGCAACTTCACCATATAAGTCAGCAGTTACTCCGTCAATTATAGCTGTACAAGGTATATTCGAACTATCATCAAATGTACAATGCTCTGGCCTAGGTAAAATAGTTACTTTTCTAAATCCAGAAGCTTGTGTAGCATCAACTATATACAAATCTCCCATATACACCGACTGCATACTTGCAACCTCAGAATTTGTCACTACCTCAGTAGTAACGTTACTTGCACTTAAGGTAAGTACACCTAAACCTAGCATCGCAAATACCGCTAATGGCAGGAAAAGGCTTTTAATAAATTGTTTCATCTTTAAAAGAATTTTAATTAAAAGCTCCTTTTAGTAAACGATTAGAAGGTTATATTCCTACAATTGCCAATCTAAGTTAATGTCAAGCTATTAAATAGACATCTAGATCCTAATACATGTAAAATGTAACTATGAAAAAACCATTGAAACGCAAAACATAAGAAAGCTCTTAATACATTAATAAATTTGTTCATTTGATTTGATCTAAGTGTCTATAACTTAGCTTTAAGTTAAACAATTATTTCACAAGTCAATGGAGTGTAGCTACGTTTAGTTCCATTTCTCTTCTTTAGAATTATGTAAGCTTTAACTACCTAAAACCTGTCTATATTTATAGCATGATATAGCTAGCTTAACTTAGTCTAGTGGGGTGCACTTTAAACTTACAATAAAGACATATTCGCATTTCATGTCTTTTGCTTTTTGATATAATCAAAGTTACTTTACTATTTCTATTGAGTCAATACGTGTTTTCACCTATTTCTTATCCCTGGGTATAAGGTCAGATCTATCTAGATAGTGAGTTGAATAAGCATATAAAATCACTCCTATAAAATTTTTAGATTGTGTTTTTTCCATCAGACTCTCTTTATGCTTTTCCACTGTTCTAGGGCTTATCGAGAGCTCATCTGCAACCTCATTATAACCATACTGTTGTGCAAACAACTTAATTACTTCTACCTCCCTTTCAGATAAAAAGACAAATAAAGGCTCTTTGCATGAATCTAGCTCAGCCAAAATTAGTAGTATATCCTCATCAAAATAAACACCTGAGTCCCTAACAGTGCCTATAGCTTTCATAATATCTTCGGGATTAGTATTCTTAGTTAAATACCCATCTATTTTATATTCGAGCATTCTTGAAATGCTATAAATATCATTATAACTTGTTAGGATAAGAATCTTAATTTTTGGAAAATGCTCATTCAGGATAGCTACAGTATCATAGCCGTTCATTCCTGGCATCTGAATATCGAGAAAAACTAAATCTATTTCTATAGATTTTGATTCTAATGCCTGTATTAAATCAGCTCCATTAGAAGCATTGAAAACAACCTCTATCCCAGGCATTGGAGAAATTAATAGTTCAAAACTCTTTCTAAAGAGCTTATGATCATCTACAATAGCAATTTTAGTACTCATAATCATTAAAAGTTATAGTTATTAAATTTCCATCATCAATAATCTGATGATTAAAGACAGCATTAATTTGCTTAATTCGGGTTTGAATATTACTTAAACCAAGTCCTTTACTAGGCAATTTATAATTGGGGTTAGAATCATAAGCAATACCATTATCTGAAATCGAAATAACAAGAGTTGAGTTACTCCAGTTTAAATCGATACTAACCACTGTGGCAGAACTATGCTTTAAAATGTTTTGAATAAGTTCTTGTAGTATCCTGTAAAACTCCAATTTAACTAGTTCTTTAAGCTCAAAACTTGGAGAATTAGCTTTCACTTCAATACGGATATCATTAATCTTGTTTATCCTTAAAACATAGTTTTTAATAATCAGTTCTAATGGATTATCTTTTATTAGTGGAGGAGATAGGTTGTAACTCATAAAAACCGCCTGATTGTAACACTCTGACAGGATTAGCTTCAACTCTGATAAGATCCTTTCTCTTTTTTCCTTCCCTTTTCTTGACTCGTACAGAACGAGATAATTTTGAATACTTGCCAAATCACTACACAGTCCATCGTGTAAGTCTTTTGCTAATCGAGCTCTTTCTTTATGCTCGGCTTCAATAATACCCTTTAATTGTTGCTTCAAATACTCATTGTGATAGACCCTAATATTTGTTTGATAAACTATTAAAAGAGCAACAACTAATAGCCCCATGGTTATCATGATAATTGTGCCTAACCAAAAAAGCGTGTTTAATTCATTTTCCATACCCCTACTATTATAACGACTCTTAATATTAAACTTGAAATTATATTTAAAGTCCAATAATCTTGTAAATACAAATTACTACTGAATATACCACTAGATAAAACAAACAATGAGATTGTTGAACTATAATACATAAACAGTCCCATAACAAAATAGAAACTTGGTTCATTATATAGCTTTAGAATACTTTTCTGCTCAAATATTTGCTTTATCCACAAAAAGCTTGACACCATGACAAAAAGCGTAATCACAGCTTTACTTAGGCTTTTAACTTTGAGAAAGTCAGAGCCCTCAGAAAAAATAAAGAAGAAAGAATAGACATATACGATAAAAAAAAGACCTAAAGATACCATATTGTATCCCTTAGGCCTTTTTATAAGTATATTCTTGAAAAGGTAATAAATGGACAAAAACTCCAACAATGGGTAAATCTGAAACCATCCTGTAACATCTACTTTCAGTATAAAGCTTATAATAAACTCATATATAGATGCAAAAAAAAATAAAACTAATAAAGGGACATAGGCTTTATTCTTAGTTTTCACTCTAAGTAAAAAAATACCTAATGGTACAACTCCTAATAATAAAGTTAAGCCTACTAACAATTTAGACATGATTATTTTCTATTTAACAGGCTATTTTCAACTGAGCAAAAGGGAGGACATATAATTAGTTCCTCTAAAATAACACCTTCACTTATATCATTTCCTCTTGTATCTACTCCTACTAATACTAAATTAGTTTTATCCGTCTGTTCGTTTATACCTGGATATATACGCATACCAATACAGTTATCTTGCTTTAGAAGTTCTTGAAGTTTTTCAACTCCTACGAAGTAACTTTTTATCGCTTCAGGGTTCTTTTCTTGAAATAAGCTAACATATTTTATAGCTTTCTCTAAGGTGATTACCTCACCACTTTTACTTGTAATTTCCATAAAATCAGGTTTTTATAATTATCACTTTCAAATATCTACCTTTTTAAATTAAATATCAATACGTGTTTTCACGTATTTTTATATGTTCATTACAATTCGGAGTTTTTATTTAGAACTTTGCCAATTTTCTAGATAAATATCTAGCAGACTTTTAGGAAGAAAGAGGCGGCACTTGTCGAATTGATCAATTCGGGATAAAGTGGAGAATATTAGGCTCCTCGTTTTCAGAACTAACAACTACTATTACCATGAATGAGCACTTCACTTTAGTCCATAAAAAAAGCCTTAAGAGTCTATCTTAAAGCTTTTTAAAGTTTAAATGGTCTTTTATTATATTACTTAGTACACCTATTTACAGTAGAACCTTTTGTATGTTTTACTGGATTGTGATTTTCTATTCTTGGTTACTTGCTATTGCTTTTCTTATGTTATTCTTATTTTGGTCTCTATTGTTTTACCTCAATGGAATACTTCTTTGCAGGTAAAGAGTCAATATTCTCTTTATTACTCATCTTAGCTGCTGAATCACTCCATTTAGGCACATCATCTCTAATATCTAAGTAATACTCATATAACATCTTTGTAAGACCTATCTCTACTCTATCTCCAGAAAATTTATTAAGGGTTAAGTACCCATAAGTTTGTCCGTCTCTTTTTATAATAGGCGGCTTTTCTCCATAGGGATTCCAAGGAGAGAAGTTACTCTTCTCATCTCCGTAAATTCCATATTTATTCCATATCGATTTTTTGTTGTAAAGGTTTCCGTAGGTACCATGGTGGTTCCATAGGGAGTTTTGTTCACTTGCTGGGCAAGTAAGACAACCCAAGTATTGTGGGTTTTCTTCATTGGTGTATAGCTCTAACTTCTGGGCATTAGCACCTAGAGCGAAAAAAAAGAAAAGAAAAGAAAAATAATATTTCAATGTCATAAAGTGAAGTGATTAAAAGGTAAGCAAGGTTTCTGGTTGTTAGGCGCTACGTTTTCTTTGGTAGGCCCAACAATTTTAATGTTAGGTTTTTGTATACGTTTAATTGGCATTGTATTTTAAAGAAAAAGGTCTTACTTATAGTATAAGCAAAACCTTTTTGCTTACTATGTTTTATTCTTCATGGTATGCAAGTACTGGTACATGCGTGTGGTAACTTAATTTCTTAGTCATACTACTTGTGAATAAACGCTCAAAGAAGCCTCTATTACGTGTAATAGATACTAATAGATCGATATTCTCAGCATCTATAAAGTTAAAGATTCCCCTTTCTACATCTTTGTCTTCCATTAAGAAAAACTCCACAGGCTCATCTTTATAATTATCCTTCCAGCTTTGCTCTACTGCTGCATCTAGATTGTCCTTTAAAGCGGAGATATGTACCGCCTTAATGGTTGCACCAAAGCGTTTAGCCATTGGGATTAACTTATCTAATACTGCTTTATCTTGTGGCTTGTATAAAGTAGAGAATCCAATGGATTTAATACCATCGAAAATGGCATCATGTGGTACACTTAGTACTGGTATATCCAAAGAACCAATAGCATTAGAGGTATTAGATCCTAATATCTTTTTCTCAAATCCTGAGTTTCCATTAGTACCCATTACAACTAGATCGATGTTTTCTTCTTTTACTCTCTTTTTTAAGATCGTATTTAAAAAACCTTCCTCTAGTATAAAATGCATTGGTACATGGTCTAGGTTGTGTTTACGTGCGATTTCTCTGATTTGTGGAACTTGGTCTTTGAAGTTTTCAAAATTACTAAGCTCAATGGTCTTATATACATCTTGTACCATCACCGGATTCGCGGTAGCAGATATAACAGGCATTTCATAGGCGTGTAACACAAATAAAGTAGCCTCTTGGTTCTCTGCCATACGCAAAGCGTATACTAGAGCATTATTAGCGGTATCGGAAAAATCGGTTGGGAACAATATCTTTTTCATAGCTATGTTGTTTATAGTTTGTATAAAGATAATAATATTCTTTTTGTATTAATATAAAATTAACGAATAATACTCTCTGTAACCAATGTAGAGTTTTATTATCAAATAAAACAATTAGTAGTATCTTTGCCTTATCTAATAAAAGGATAATATGATATTACAAGATACCATAGTTGCCTTAGCTACTCCATCGGGAGCTGGAGCAATTTCTATTATACGCCTATCAGGAAAAGATGCCATTAGCCTTGCTAATGGAATATTCAAATCCATTAAGAATAAAGATTTAACCAAACAAAAGACCCATACCCTACACCTTGGACATATTGTCGATGGAGATAAGGTATTAGACCAGGTACTGGTGTCTATCTTTAAAGGACCAAACTCTTATACAGGGGAGAATACCGTAGAGATTTCCTGCCACGGTTCTACCTTTATTCAGCAACAAATCATTCAACTTGCCCTTAGAAGAGGTGCTAAGATGGCTCAAGCTGGGGAGTTTACTATGCGCGCCTTTTTAAATGGTAAATTAGACCTTTCACAAGCCGAAGCTGTAGCAGACTTAATTGCGTCGGATAACGAGGCTTCTCACCAAATTGCTATGCAACAAATGAGAGGTGGATTTTCCAATGAGATTGCCCTATTAAGAGAGCAGTTATTAAACTTTGCTTCCCTTATAGAATTAGAATTAGACTTTTCAGAAGAAGATGTTGAATTTGCGGATCGTACACAGTTCAAAGAGCTTATTGATCGCATTGAATTTGTATTAAAACGTCTTATTGATTCTTTCGCTGTAGGTAACGTAATTAAAAACGGTATACCTGTAGCTATTGTTGGAGAACCAAACGTTGGAAAAAGTACGCTATTAAATGCACTTCTAAACGAAGAAAGAGCAATTGTATCGGATATCGCTGGAACAACGCGTGATACCATTGAAGATGAGCTTGTAATTGATGGAATTGGATTCCGCTTTATTGATACAGCAGGTATTAGAGAAACCAAAGATGTAGTGGAAAGCATAGGAATTCAAAAGACCTTTGAAAAGATAGAAGCTGCCCAAGTTGTGATCTATCTTTTAGATGGAGCTTCTTTAAACAAAGAATCCTTAGAATCTATCAAAGTAGAATTAGAAAAGCTTAAAAACAAATATCCTTTAAAACCTCTACTTGTAGTATGTAATAAGAAAGACTTATTAAGCCCAGAGCAAATAGAGTTATTTAGCAATAACATTGAGAACTTACAATTAATGTCTGCTAAAGACAATATTGGTGTAGAAGAGTTAAAACAAGCATTACTAGGCTATGTAAATACAGGAGCTTTAAGAAACAATGAGACTATTGTAACTAATACTCGTCACTATGACTCTTTACTTAAAGCACTAGAAGAAATAGAAAAAGTAAAATGGGGATTACAAACGAATCTATCTGCGGATTTAATGGCAATAGATATTCGTCAAGCCCTTTATTACTTTGGAGAGATTACAGGACAAGTTACAAACGATGAGTTACTAGGTAACATCTTTGCTAACTTTTGTATCGGGAAGTAAATTACCTTTCCCTTGTTAAGATATATTTTCTTTTATTGACTATCAGTGAATTAACGCTGATAGTCTTTTCTTTTATGTTCCTTTTGTTTATTTGTCTGCAACTTAAACAAATGAATAAATATTTAATAAGCTACTGATAAATAGATTGATATTGAATATAGAATGGAATTATAAAATGTAAAGCCTTTTTTAAACTGGGCAAGTGGAAACACACAACTTTTAGCAGAAATAGAAAAAAGATTACCAGAAGTTTTTTCGAAGGCCCCCCGATTACTTTTTTTTGGCCGCTTTTCGGTTGTCGACAGTTTTATTTTGGCCACTTAATAAATTCCAAATATCAAAAAATTTGTTATTAATGATTTAAATGAGAATCTAGTAAATACTTATTTAATGATTAAAAATCTCCATATAGAGTTAATAGTGAATCTTATGAGACTTCAAGAGAATTTCAATTCTTTTGAAGAGATTTAAAAATAAAGAAAATTATTTAAGCAGCATAAGGAAGTTAATATTAACCAGAATAGTTTATTCATTTTTTTTAATCAAACTTTTTCAATAGTATTGTGTAGAATAAATAGTAAAGGTGGTTTTAATGCACCTAATGTTACTTGTAAACAACCAACTATTTGTGATAGCATAAATCTAAAAAAGTTCAATTAGACCTACAAATGGTAATTACATTAAAAGGTGATTACCAAACTGTTTTTCTAATGAAGGAGAAAAAAATATTTTCGATTCTCAATAAAGACCTTTATCAGAAAAAACTAAATTTAATTCTTACGATAAAGAAAAATTTAATGATAACTTTAGTAAATTAGGAGATAAATGGAAATAGAATAATTCAGATGGTAAAGGAGCGAATCAAAGTAATAATTTATTTGATGATCTATATTGAGAATACAATATACAACGTGTTTTTTCCTGTAGAAATATTAATTCCAAATCCGAGAAGAGAGGTAAGCTTACAGAACTTTTGATTACAAACTTTTAAACCTAAAATTACTATAACCTAAATGAGAAATTTAAACAAAATATGCAAAACGGCTAACGACGATGAATTGTTTGAGTACATAAGATCAACTTTTAAAAATAAAATTACGCAATGGGATTACTTCGTGAATTGGTTAAAGGTATTTGCAAATATTACGCCTATTGAAAAGGAACTTAACCTTTTAAATGTTTTGATTGGTAAAGATAATTTTGAAGAAGAAGCTTTTAAACTTATACAAGAATATCCAACAGTAGTAAAAGCTTTTCCTACATTAATAGCAATACGAGAAAAATCAGTTGATATTTTAATTGATGTAAAGGAATTTGTATACCAACACTATAATTTTGCAAAAAAGACCCTAACAGATGCTGAAATTTTAGTAATGGTCGATTTTATGGTAATGTCAGGCTTAAAAGAGGTTATCCAAAATAAAAAAGTAAAAAACTTAGTAGATTATGCAACTGGGGTAGAAGTTGGATTGGACAGTAATGGTCGTAAAAACAGAGGAGGTGCCTTGATGGAAAGGATAACCGAAGAATTTGTAAAGGAAGCATGTTTAGCACTCAATTTACAGTATATGGCTCAAGCTACAGCAACCAAGATAAAGCTTCAATGGGGCTTGGAAGTAGTAGTTGATAAATCTTCAAGAATAGTAGATTTTGCGATTAATAAAGAAGACCAATTATATTTTATAGAATGTAATTTCTATGGAGGAGGTGGTTCAAAATTAAAATCTACTGCCACGGAATATATCGAAATGAATCGATATTGGAAAAACCAAAATATTGAGTTTATATGGGTTACCGACGGAGCAGGTTGGCATACAACATTAAGGCCATTACGTGAGTTTTTTGATAAAGGTGATTATCTTTTAAATTTAGAGATGTTGAAAAGAGGAATATTAAGATTAATATTAAATAAATAGAAAAATGGAAGAATATACAGCAATTGAAATAAATCAAAATGGTCAAATTTTATATTTGTTTTCAATGAGTGCTAAAACAATATATGATAAGTTTAGTGTGTCAAGACGTGTAGAGGATAAAGAAAAAGGATATCAAAGATCTTTTAGTGCTACCCGTTTGAAACAAATCGCTAATTATCTAAATAAAGAATCTGGTTTTTTACCTAATTCGATTTTGGTAAATATTGATAATGAAAAATATAACTTCGAGAATGGTAAATTGTATCTTAACTTAGAGGAAGAATCGATAGGTTTTATTATAGATGGTCAACATAGAGTTGGTGGTGCTAATTTAGCAGAAAACGATATTGTTTTACCTGTTGTAGCAACTGTAAAATTAAGTGAGGTTGAACAAGCAAAACTATTTATAAAAATAAACAAAAATCAAAGAGGAGTTCCTGTATCATTATACTTAGACCTATTAAATATAACTGAAGGAGAGATAGTTGATTTCGATGGGCAAGATGTAACCGCTGAGAGACGAGCAATCGAAATTGCTAAAAGATTAAATGAAGACGAAGAAAGCCCTATGTATGATAAAGTACGAATGACAGGTGAACCAGGAAAAGGTATTTCTTTAAGTGAGTTTGTTAATTTACTCAAACCTTTTGTAGAGCCAAAAAAAGGTAATTTTATGACATTAGGATTCGAAGACCAATACAAACTGTTTAATATTTATTTAAAAGCATTTAAAGCAGTGTTTTTAGAACAGTGGGATGATAGTTCAACATTACTTTTGAAAACGGTTGGATTTGGAGCTATGATAAAAAGCTGTTATGATATTTTTACTTTAGTTATACAAAAACACAAAAAATTCACAACAGAAACTTGTATCGATGTAATTTCGAAAATTAGTGATTTGAAGTTTGACTCAGAGACAATGCCAGGAGGTGGTATAAAAGCTCAAGATAGTGCAAAAACACTTTTAGTGTCACACTTACGAAAAGCACTTCGTGAAGATGATGATTTTACTTTTGAAATAGGAGAATAATGGCAACTAATTTAACACTAGATGAAATTGCATATTCTTTTAAAAATTGTACCGGTGAAACAGCTGTACCATTAAAAGAATATTTGAGAGATAATGTATTGAAAGACCGTCAAGATAACACATATATTGTAAGTGATATTAGTAATTTTATATTAAATGATGTTAAGATTTTATTAAAAAAATCAATCACTAATATTTTAGCTGCTGACAGTATTTTACTTACAGGTTCTTCAAGTTGGGGGTTTGTAACAACCTATTATAGTAATTTTTTTTCTATTCAAGCTTTAAATAGATTATCTTTAAATTTCAATCTTCATTTAAAACATTATTATGACATAAAAATATTAAATTATACTAAAGGAGAGTTTCATTTGAAGAGAAATGATGGTTCTACAGGCAGTCATCAACAGCAATTTGATAAATTTTACAACAATTATATGGTTTATAGAAATAAAAGATCTATAAATAGATCTTGGAATCTTGGAATCTATAGATTTAAAGAAGGAATTGAAACTATGCTGAGAAATGAAATTAATTACTCAATAAGTAATTATTATTATGATGAATTAAGTTGCGACATCTCTACTTATTCAAAGAAAATAAGGGAATTCAAAAAGTCTCCAATAACTGCTAAATTAGATAAACCATATAAGCTTTCTCATTCTAACTTAGAGCTTGCACTTTGCAGAATAGAAATGATATTTTATATTTTAAACTATTTAGCGAATAAAAATATTTATTACCGATCTTATTTTAATAGATTTGTATCTGAACTGAAAAAAAATATCCAAAGTAAGTTTAGCAATAATTCCAATTATTTAGTTGCGAGGATTATTGATAATTGTAAATATAGTGACTTAGGTATTGTTGATGAAGAAGTTACAATTTAACAAAAAACAACTAGTTTAGACTGACCCCAAAAAAGACACTGTACCATAAACTGTGTAAGTATAAAAATCTGCTTGGGTAACTAAGCAGATTTTTTTATATATTTAATATTTAGACAGTTATGGATACAAAGAAGATTATCTCCGATGAAGTTTTCAAGGGC
>NZ_JBTXLR010000023.1:0-26333 GCF_054871685.1 Myroides sp. LJL116 | reverse complement strand
TAAGTTCTTTTGATTTATCAGATACAGCAGGCTTTAATCCCGATTCTCCCTGAGAATCGAATTTCTTCTTCCATGAGTAGAAAGTACCTGTACTTAAACTGTGTTTACGACAAGTTTCTATTGCCCCAATTTCTTCTGCTTCCTGTAAAATTGATAGCTTTTCCGATAAGCTCCATTTCTTATATTTCATAAGTCCAAAGTTATGTAATTAATTTATTAATTTCACTCCAGCTTATTTAGGGGCTAATATAGAAGCCTCAAAGTTAAAGCAAGGGGATATCGTAGTAACTAAGTACAATGAGCCTAGTGGCGATAAATAAAGCAGTGCTTAACTATGAATCAAAGAAAGTTTATAACTTTACTGTAGGGAAATTTCCTACTTATTCTGTGGCGAATACTTGCTTGACTAGCGTATAATGCAGCAAAGGTGTGTAACAACATATATAAAAGAGGATTAATTGGAAATAGATCATTAAGGGAATTAACTCACAATGAATTATATAATACTTTAAAAAAAGCTAGGTATGGAATTAAGTAGTCATGCAATGATGAGCTTAAAACATATAAAACTCCCAGTAAAGGATTTAAAACCCCAAATGATAGTAGGTGAATTTTCAATTATTGTACAAAAACAGTAATGCAAAAAGCAATTGCAGTTACACATAAAGATCTTACAGTTGTTGTATGTAAACAAACCGGAAAAATAATAACTATACCCCCTAAATATGATACAATTCAGTAATGATAGATTTAATTTAGCACTTACAATTTTAGGGTATGCTTATCCTTTTACCAAAGAGGATTGGGATGCAAATTGGTTAGAAATGAAAATTTCTTTAAATGATTATTTTGAAGGATCTTTCTTTGAAAATAAGGACACCTGTATTTTAACAATAGAGATGGAAAGATTAAAAGTGTGGTTGGAGCAAATAATTAATGATCCAGGTTCAAGTAAAAAAAAAGAAATTAGCTTTATAGAACCTAATTTGTCTTTTAGATATAGGGAATCTATACTTCAAATTGTTCTTAATATGACTTTAATCCTTTAATTACATATACTATTACGCCTAAAGCAAAACTAGATAAGGAACATATAGTAGAACTGTCAAAAGATGATCTTATGTCTTCTAATGTACTTACTGATCTTGAAATACTAGTAAAAAAATATACTGTTAAAGGAAATTCACAATAAAGCTATTATAGTAATAAGAGTATAATTGGATTGATCTCAGCAGTATTGTATAACTCACTTAGAAAAGCATCCATACTAAAAAAAGAAAATACGTGCTTCTAATACTTTTGGTAGTTCAGGGTTGAGTTTTTATGCTTCAATTTAGATCTATATTAGTCCCTGCAATAAATCTGTTAAATTAAATCAGTTGATCTTCGCCTGAATTATTTTGATGAAAAGTGCTGTAAAATAAATACATAAACAAGGTTACCCCCTAATGAATACAAGGGTCTAAATTATTGTGTTGGGGAATAATTATAATAAGTACAAATACTACTTGGATGACTCCAAGTAGTACTTTATACTTACATAGCTTTGAGTATAGCTTCTTATTTTATATATAAGCTATAGGGCCATTACTTGCTCTATTTTTATAAATACTTTTGTTTCATCAGGTGTAGGATTTCCATGATTTACTGAACCAGCCATGATATATGCCGAATATTCTACTTTAGAATCTGAACTATTATCAATCCAAGAATATCTCCTATACTCTGGGCCATTATTAACTCCATCCATTATCCCTTCGTTCCCCCAGTATGACATAGGATACCAGGTATTTGATTCTCTAAAACCACCCCATACACTAACAGGGATTTTAGAATTTCCTGAAGATCCAACCAAACCTCCTCCAAATCTTGTATCATAATTCCAAAATAACGTTTTTTCCAAACCTGTATTATTGTAAATCTGTACATTTGGTCTTCCTCTAGTAGTTCCTGTATTTACATTCCACCAAACTCTAATTCGGTACTTACCATCAGGTGTTTGAAGTGTAAAACTATAACCATCTCCACTATTTACAGGATATCCCATAGCTGCAACAGTATTAATATCAGCAGTAGTCTGATTACTAACTGTCACTGTACAACCTTGAGATGCAGTTAAAAATGGTATAATAGACTGACCACCACCAGAACCATTTAATGGTATCGACATGTCTGAACTATTTGTTGGAATTCCACTTACAGAGAAAGTTAATTCTCCGTCACCATATTCTAATTTACCTGCTCTAAGTGTAAATGTTAAACCATTTACAACAATAGAAGTCCCTGGTTGAAATGAACCACCATTACCACCTGTATAAGAAACTTTTAGATTTCCTCTGAAATTACTCCCCGAACTCCAAGAAGAAGGGGATAAAGTTGCTGAAGAACAAACTAAAGATTCAATTTCTGGTGAAACAACTGTAGAATCAACTAATGATCTCCATTCCTGTCCGTTCCAAAAAACATATCCAACGTAATTAAAACCAGAATTAGTACCTAAATTGAATACTAATAATCCTTTTATCGGATTTTCGATTGTAGTTACATCTGTAACTGAACTTAAAACTACACGAGGTGCAACAAATCCTTTATTTTCAGTTTGTAAATCTAAAATTGCGCTCTTATCAGGAATTCCTCCAATTCCTGTTGCTCCTGTCTTCATGACAATAAAATCATCAGCTAATTGTGCACTTGTTGGCACACCGCTGGAAGGATTAGTTGTTTCAGTGGTAGATTTTCCATCAATATTGAAAACTCCTTGAGGGATTTGAGTATTAATTCCCACTTGGCTAAAAGCCAGAGATGAAGTAATAGTTGAAATTAATAGTAATAATTTTTTCATATATAATGCATTTTTATTATAAATAACTTTTTTTGTGGCCACTGCTTCTTTAAGCATATATGTCCAAAAATAAGGTTGAACTGATTTTTGAATTTAACCACGCTCTACAGCAGTAATCCTAGGAATTAACACCCCTTTATTAACCAAGGTTATATCTAACTAAGCTGGTGTATCTATCCTATTAAATTGATAATCAAAAGAAGCAGTTTGATAGATATCATCAGTATTACTTGTGTTGCCAATTCCAGAGAATACAGACATCCATAGTTTCTTGTCCATTACATTCCATATTAGCATATTTGCTGTACAATAATATATTCCATTTATCTCCATATGAGTTATAGTTCTTTCCCCCAGCATCTAGAACTTCTAATACATAAATTAATATACCACGTTGCTCTTAGATATATTTATAGGTATCTAGATCTAATTGAGAAACAGATACTCTTGATAGTAAAAACCTTTTGGTATATCTGAGTCCGTTAATCTAATCTCCATCGTACTTTGGGTAAATATCTATTAATACCTATGGGAGCAAACACTATTAATATTGAAAATATAAACTTAACAGCCATAGATTTTTTCAAGTGATAGCATATTTTAATGTTAATTGTATATTACAAATGATTTATTTAATAAGTTAAAGTTAGTGAAAATTAAAGTAATAAAAACGCATAAATCATAATAATTTTAATTATTTATATTTTTATAACTATAAAGTTAGAACAATAGTAAAGTGAATTTATTTTATAGATTATTTTTTAAGTTATTCACAAGAAACACGACTATAACAGGAAAAATCACCACTCTTGCAGATAATTCTTGGATCTATTTTGGATATCTTTAAAAGGATCCTTTTGAAGGATCTTTCTTTGAAAATAAGGACACCTGTATATTAACAATAGAGATGGAAAGATTAAAAGTGTGATTGGAGCAAATAATTAATGATTCAGGTTCAAGTAAAAAAAAAGAAATTAGCTTTATAGAACCTAATTTGTCTTTTAGATATAGTGATCTATACTTCAAATTGTTCTTAAATATGACTTTAATCCTTTAATTACATATACTATTACGCCTAAAGCAGAACTAGATAAGGAACATATAGTAGAACTGTCAAAAGATGATCTTATGTCTTCTAATGTACTTACTGATCTTGAAATACTAGTAAAAAGATATACTGTTAAAGGAAATCCACAATGAGGCTATTATACTAATAAGAGTATAATTGGACTAATTTCAACAGTATGGTATAACTCACTTAGAAAAGTATCCGTATTAAAAATAACTGAGAAAAGAAATTGGAGAAATGGATACAACTGCGTCACTTAAACGATTTAGAGATAATAGTTGTAATTTTGTTAACTAAATGGAAGAACATAAATTATATCTTTCTAAAGAGTATATAAAATTTTTGCTTGAGAAGGGTTTTATATTTCTTATTCCTATTCAATAAATGTAGATCTATTTAAAATACCACACTAAAGTTTAAATAATTAATGATGAAAAAAATCTCAATAATAATGCTACTTGGAGTATTCTTACTTCAATCCTTTGGACTAAAAGAAGATAAAACCAATACTCAAGTAAGTATAGAGCAGTTGAAAAAAATGGATAAAGAACCTATTTTTTATTTAAATATAAATTCCACTTATGGCTATGAGATTTTAATAAATGGATTTCCAATTTCAAGAAATAGCTCTACTTCAGGAAAATACACTACTGCTATAAATAATTACCTTTTTAAAAAGGGAATTCAAGATATAGAGATTGAGATTACTCCTATATCCCATGAGTCTGGTAATCAAGCGGAAACATTTAAAAAGGATGGATTTTTTGAATTAGATATTGAGCAAAGACATTGGACACAAGACAATGTCTTGTCTGAACCCAAAAATATTTTTTCTTATAAAATGCCTAATCAGGAAAATTCACATCCATCTAAATACATACATAAAGCTTCTTTCAAAGCTAATGTCCCATATAAGTTAGCAGATTGGCATAATGGCAAGACATTCACAGAACAAGATAGTATCGTATTAATTCCAAAAGTTCTTGAATTTTATGAAAATTTGAAATATGCATTTGAACATCAAGAAGGAGAAAAGTATATGGAACTCCTTGGTCAAGGCTTTTTCAATGGTTTTCAAGCCAATTATCAAACTAGCGAACAGTCCATGGAATATTATAACCACAATACAAACTTCATCAATGAGAAGCAACGAAAACTAGAACCATTGGAAAATTATAGACTACTAATTTCTGGAAATGGAAAGCTACTTTCCCTAAGAAGAGTGGACGGATTTAATAAAGGTGAAGGAGTACTAAGATTTCAATATAAAAGACGAGGACAATTAAACACAAGAATTGAAGACATCGTACTTTATTGCCCTCAAAGTTCGAATTCTGAAGAGTATAACTTCAAAGTTATTTGGTATATGAATCAAAATAAAGGTGTTAATCAATAGATTATAAAACACTGCAGCTAATCTGTAGTGTTTTATAAAAGAATAGAACGTTCTTAATTTCTAATTATTACAAATTCATCACTGTCCTTTGGAAGGAAAAGTTTTACTCCATAACTAGCTCCTCCTGATATTTTGTATTTTCTAATTAAAGGACTCCATCCTTTAAGGTCTAGTAGATCTTCATTATTAAAACTTCTGGTATTAGCTTTTCTTTCTAATGAAACAATTTTACCATACCCATACAACTTCATTTCATATTCTTCCAATGGAATCATCCTATCTTTACATTTTTGAACTTCTATAATATTGGCCTGAGTCACTTCTTCAAAACCTTCTTCTGAGAGATAATCATAAACTACTAATTCTGTATCGGCAGTTTTCCACAGATCGCTATAAGTGGAAGTGCTTCCGCTATTTAATAGTTCCCTTAAATTTTGATAATAATTAACAACCCTTGGCTCTAACTCTTCTCTATTGATTTTAGACAAATCTTGCCCATTACTCCACCCTTCTAATTCATAAGGCAAATCTTTAATTTCAACTTCCCATTCTTGTTCAAAATACGCAGTGGGTTCACTAACCTTTTTTAAAGGTAAGTTTATGTTTGTTAGATAATCTGACACCTTACCAGTATCCTTATTGCTAATATAGCTAACGAATCCTATTTTGATTTTGTCAATATTATCAGGTAGTATTACCGTATCATTACTTCTAAAAATAGGAGAGATTTGTAGTTTGATCTTATATTTACCATTCTTAAGAAGGAAGGGATTTAATTCTACCACCGAATTTACAGGAGTGTTTCTTTCAGAAGCTTTAATATCATTAAAAAAACAGTTACAGCAATAGGAGCGTTTACTTCTATGCCATACGATATTTCTTTTTCAAGTGGAGTTTTATTTTCCTTCAGAGGTAAGTTTTCGTTTTGAACTTGATCTGTTCTATTTTTACAACTTAGATTGAGTAGCAATAGGATTGCAACTATAATTATGTTTTTCATTTTTTAATCTAAATTTATATGATACTCCAGAAAATAGGTGAAGCTTCTAGCCTTCCGTTTTGGAATTTTCCTTGTAAAGGACTGAGAACAATCTCTATTTTAAATAATCTAAATATTCTGGATGTAGTAGATTCCGATAGTCTAGTAAATATGCATAATCCACATAGGTTAATGGTTTTGATAGGTAATTACTAGATACATTTACCTTTGCTTCTTTTGTTTGTTGGCAGTATGTTTGCTCCGTTTTTGAATATATAGACTCATAGTAACCCATTATTCCTTTTTCATCATCAAATGAAATTTGTTTAGTGATACGCTCGGAGTTGTTATCACTTTTGATATCAATTTGACTTAAAAACAAATTCCCATCAGGGTATTGTTCTATTATGTCCTTCATAAACTTCCTCCAATTATACTTATGAAGAACTATACGCAAGAAGCTTTCATATAAATTATTTTCTAATGCTAGATATTCAATTATAATATCTAAACTATCGACAGATACACAAGCAATTGCAATGTCATTCAAATAATAGGTTAGATAATAATTTTTATTGTTTTCATAAGCATACTGTGCCCATTTACAAGGAGCTTCTAAATGTTTTTTTTCCTCTTTTGTAGGTTTGTTATCTAGATCTATATCAACAATATATTCTAATGTCTCTTGTTCTGTGCTAATAACCTTACTCACTGGATTATATGCACTAAATTCAATTCTATATGTGTTCATTATTTAAGAATACTTGTTCTATTTTCAATCATTTGTACATTTCTAAGGGTAGCATATTTTAATAGGTAAGCGCACGCGCCTATGCCGCCTTCTACCTGTAAAGATACTATCTTATCCACTATTTTACCTATTTGTGCTATTTGTACTTTAGAATATGTCCGAATTACCAACTTATACATTTACCATTTTACAAGATGTATACTATAAGCAACGGATTCTATTTCTGCAAGTTCAAACAGGTTATGCATTACTGTACCTCTATGCTTAAAGATTTCTAAAACATGCTTTATTCTTATAGGAAGCTTGTATAAGTCTACTTGGTTAAAATTCTGTAATCTGTTTCTACTATCTTTAAACCAACAACGCTGTTTCATCTACTTACAATACTCTTTAGTTCAAGAAATTTAGCAAGAAACCTTGAATTATTGGCTAACAAATCCTTTTCATATATAAGAAAGAGTCGTCTAAACTCCTGATCACTTAGCCCAGCATTTTTACCAACAAAGTAAAACTTTAATACTCTGGACTCATAACTAGAGTTCAATCCTACTTTTTCCATATCGCCTTGATTTACAACTTTATTCAAAGTAACCGGATCGGACATTTCTTCTAGAAAAACTTTTAAATACTTATTATAATCATTTAGCCATTTGTCAACTGTATCCTGTGCATTATCATTTAACTCGTAAACTAAACAAGAATATTTATCTAAGTGTTTTTGTCTAAAGTAATACTCACAAATAAAGTCAGCACTCCCACCAACAATGGCATTATCTGATACTTTGATACCAGTTTTTTTCAAGTCTGCTTCTACTTTTTTATTGCCATAATAAACTTTCGTCTCTATTTCTATAAAAGTAGAGCGTTTGTACATATAAATCATTATTTGAAATATATGATCATCAACAGTCGCAACAAAGGCGTCTTTTGATTTTATATATTTATATCCAACCCCATTTAAAGTCAAAGATAGCTGTTCAATAAAATAATTTCTAAAGCTTTTTATATCTGTAAATCTATTCACATTTTTTTTTTATTAGTTCTGTATTAGCAATTCAAAAAACACTTAAGTATCTCTTTTGCTTAACTCTGTTGTTGAAAAAGAGATTCTACAATAAAAATGTAGTAAATAATATCTAGTACTTTTTACAATTATAATTATACACAAATCCATATTTATAATCATGTAAGAAAATGGTATCCTTAAAACAATTATCCTCACCTATCTAAAAACACCTTATCTATCTTTTAACCTCTTTACTTGGATATTAAATAGAGGATCCTTTCATTTTTTTCTTATAGGCTTCCATGATCTTCTCAAAATCATCCGAAATACTAACACTAATTATTTCTCTTTCTTTATCACATGATTCATCATAATTAACTAATGACATAAAGAAAACATTTATATCAGAGGCTAAGGTATACATTGCTTCATTATCCTTAATAAAGTCATGACTAATAAAGTAAATTCCTCCCCTATTGATATGTACAGCAAAATAATCTCCTGGTGTAGCCTCAGCAAAAGGAAGATAATCTTGTTTAAACAAATCACTATTACTTTCAAAAATAGAGAATAGGTTATTGTTTCCTTCTAAGGGAAGAAACTGTTTAAAAGGTAAATAATTAGCATGTCCTAAAATAGGTATTTCCATATCAACCTTAATACCAACTTGTTTACAAAAACAACAACCGTTATAACTCTTTAAAACATCATAAAGTGGTTTTGGTATTCTACTTAACAACATCTCTTTTGATGGATCATTTTTCTTATTTTCGTCTATAGCAAAAAGCCCTCCTAAAGACTTAAAATGCTGTTCTATAGTTTTATCCATATTTTTATAAATCTACTATTGTACCTCTTTGCTGTAAAATATCATCTCTATGCTCTTGACTAGCACCTGCTTTGCCAAATGTAGCAGCATAAGGATTACGCAACACCCCCTATATTTAATCCAAGTGAATTATAATTCAATATTATGCTGAAAAATCAAATATGATCCTCTTCAATACTCATTAAAAAAGTTTCTTGTAAATCGCCACTTATAACATTTTCATTGAGTGTAACTTCAAAGAAACCTTCTTGATTAGAGTAAGAAGACAGATTGTCTAATTTACTAAATATGGAAGATATGGTATCTGTCATAACCAATTGTGTGAAAACTTCTAGTTGATTTCTTTGCTCATCATTTAAGCTATGAAACAGCTGTTTACTCTTTTCCCAATATTGGTCTGTTCCTTTTATAGGAGTTGGTAGTGTATCGAAATAGTAATTGAAATTATCCCCTAATATTTCTTCTTTTAAATGTTTTACAAATTCTTCTGCGCTCATCATTTATTAATTTTAATGTCAACCTGTTTTAGATTTTGGTTTGTTCATCTGTGTACACATTAATTTATTGCAGTCAATAAGCTCTTGAACTTGCTTATTAGAAATAATACCTCCCTAAAAACAGTAGCCTAATTTATTTTAATTAGACAATTGGTTTAATAACTTTCCCTTCATACATAATAGTTGATGGGGAGGGATCAGCTGCAAATTTTTCTTGGGTTGACCAAATTTTCATATTAACCCCCTCATATTCAAAAGAAAATATTCTTTCAGGCAAGATCTTTTCAATACTTTGATAAAAACCATTTCTTACAACCTCAACTAAGATATCCTCTGAATTGTATTGATAGATGTCTATCATGAAGGTTTCTTTTATATCATCTTCAAAATCATCATTAAAAAGATAATACAAGGACTTAATTATTCTGTTATCCTTAGTGTACTTGATTCTAATTTGACGCAAAATCATTTCATCATCTATGTTCTCTTCAAATAAAAACCAGATAGTACAATCTAGCTCGTAATCCATAAAGGCTGAACCCCATTTAGGATTTTCGTTATTTACCGAATAAACTAGCTTGTCTTTAATAAATAGATTTTTTACAGTAGAAGGCTTTTCTACATCGTAAATCTTTATTTTCTTTGATTGATTAAAAATGGATTCAAATCCTGTAAAATCTAAAAAGGTATCACTCCAATTTACTTTTGTAAAAACGTGCATATCCATGCTTTGCTTTCTTGCCTGAAATGTTGTTTTATTAGCAGAATAAATTTCTTTTATTTTCTGATAATCCTCCTTTTCTATTAACATCCTTTTTTCTGATTTTTCGTTTATCTTGTTTCTCAAGTCTTACAGGGTTATAATTCGCTTATAATCCTGCGATGATGCATAAAATTAAAAATAATAAATTAAAAAGCGCTAGTGACACTACATTTACCTTGTAGTCAAGACTAACTTTTATGTTATAACTATAGTTTACTTCTTGATCTAAAACAATGGATTGCTTTAACCACTCCTGTGATTCGGAAAGTAAAATAACAAATCTATAATGACACCTTTTTACATCACATACTATTTAGATACATCTATTTTAAAGGTAGTTGAAAATCAACTTCTTCCCAATCCTTATCCTCCAGCGTAATTGTCTTACAATCTATAAGTTCTCCCCCAATTTTCATGCATACTTGAACTGTCGGACGCTCTTTTCTATTTAATTTCAGTACGTAAAATCCTTTATCATTAACCGCAGTTTGTTCACTTGCATCTACAACAATTTCACAATTGTCCTTCTCTGCTTTCACATGTCCAAAAACAAGAAATTCATCCCCTGTGAGGTACTGAGGAAAATAATCCCCCATATAATTTTCTTCTAAAAACGCCTTACTTGAACCTAAATCTATCTTTTGACTATTTTCTTCTGCCTTGCTTGAAATAGGATAAGGAAAATTTTCTCCTGTTTCTGCCCAATTCTTGACTTGAAAGCCATAGGGTTGAACTTTATTTCCTCTAACAGCCAAACGATCACTAAACCAAGCGAACTCTTGATTGCTTATTATAGCCTTCTCAAACAATGTTGTTATAAAAGGAGCGTACTTACTTTGAACTTTTCCATCAGCATGTTGAATGATATAGAAAGCATGAGATAAGGAAGTATCCGTTAGATCTATTTCCTGTGCTATATATCGATCCACAATAGGCAATACAATACTTTGATTTTCTAAATCAATTTTCCCGAACCTACCAAAAAAGTCGGCTAATTCTTGATTATTCTTATTTCCACTGTTCAATACTGAATCTAGTTCTACTCTAATTTGTTGATCCTTTTCAAAAGATTCCGCAATGATGCTATCATAAGTAGTAGCCACTGTTGTCTGCGCAGTCATTTTTACTAGCATAAAAAACAGTAATACAGTATATTGTAATGATTTAAGAGGCAACTTCATAATTATTGTGTTAGGGTTATTTCTTAGTTTATAAGATCGTAAATAATAAACAGACATAGAAGATAACCAGTAACGTAGATACAGAACAAGCTTTTCTATTTGAGCCTAATCTCAAATATACTTTTTTTTATACGATGTTAAAAGCGTTTAGTTATATACTGTATATCAGCAAGATAATTTAAAATCAAACCTTGAGATAAAATAAGGCTAGATTTGAAAAGAAAATTAAATTCCTATACAAATCCGAGCATAATAGAAATTATTTGCCGAATTTTGAGGGGTCCTAAAATAGCAGGTACACAAAACACTATTTATGAAAACCAAGATAACGTATAATGTTTCTCCATAGTGGAGAAAGAGCTTTAAACTAAAAATCTGTTTAATATTTTTATTTAAAAGCTTTAGAAACCTTTAGGGCGTGTCACCCAAAAAAGACAAAAACATTAACCTAATTCACAATAAAAATCTTTCAAATAATATATGATCACTAAAAAAATATTTCTAACACTTCTCTTTTTATCCTTCACTTCCCTAAGTCTTACCGCTCAAGATGGGCAAAGCCTTCAGGTAAAATCTGCTAAAAATGAGCTTGCACAAATTCCTGGACAGACCATGGGACAGAAATTGGAGAGTTTACTTTTTTGGTCGCAGGAAGAAACAGAGCGACGCTTCCCTATTATGTATGCTATTTTCCCTAGTATTCCTATTGCTGCTGCAGAGGTTACTACACCTTTAAAAACTGGTGAAAACATAACTCCAAAGTGGCAAGACAACACTTCCTTGGATACTTATATGGAAGACAACAGTGTTCAGGGTGTGATTGTAATAAAAGACAATCAAATTCGCCTAGAAAAGTATGGCAAAGAAAGTAATCAAAAGACGCGTTGGACTTCTTTTTCTGTAGCTAAATCTGTTTCTTCCATGCTGGTTGGAGCTGCTTTACAAGACGGTTCTATTGAGAGTTTAGAAGATCCCTTAAAAAAATATATCCATGAGTTTAATGGACATGATTATGGAGAAGTAACCGTGGGGCAATTATTAACCATGACTTCAGGTATTGATTGGAATGAAGATTATGAAGATCCAGACTCAGATGTCGCACAAATGTACAAAGCAGACTGTCAAGGTAGTGAGTCACATATTTTGACTTATATGAAGCCTTTAAAATTTGCACATAAACCAGGAACACATTGGAACTACAGTACAGGTGAAACGGATTTAGTGGGAATTTTGGTCCAAAAAGCTACAGGGCAAAGCTTATCGGAATATATTTCACAGAAGATTTGGAAACCGTATGGTATGGAGTATTCCGCCTATTGGTTAGCCGATGAATGCAGTAATGATAATTTAGGTGGTAGTGGACTCTCGGCGAGTTTAAGGGATTTTTCGCGCTTGGGAATGCTGATGCTTGATAAAGGTAAAGTGGAAGATAAACAAATACTTGCTCAAGAGTGGCTAAAAGATGCTACTACTATACTTTATCCAACTAATGATAAAGGGGATGGCTATGGTTATTTATGGTGGGTGTCAGAAGATGGAAGCTATGGGGCTTTCGGAATTTTTGGCCAGATGATTTATATCAATCCACACAAAAACCTTGTTATCGCTCAAATGGCAGCTTGGCCAAAAGCGGGCTCTAAGGAGCTTACCGAGCAAAGACAAGCTTTTATTGATGCCGTACAGCGCGTAATAGATTAAAAAAGTGATTGCTAAAAAAATGTACTATCCATTCAAATGGATTATTACATAAAGATATCCATTAACAACTGTTTCATTTTATCCAAGTTTACTGTTTACACTTAAACAGTTGTTTTTAAACCAAACAAAAGAGTCCAAACATATTTCATGCTTGGACTCTTTTGTTATCCTTCCATTTTTAAGGACAATAATTAATTTTACTCGTAGTTTGTATACTTTACTGGTGCTCCATTTTCAGAAAGTACCTCCATATATAGTTTTCCATTTTCATCATACATCTTCGTTATTCCATGTTTTTTTCCCTCAGCATATTCTCTGTAACGTATTAAATGGCCATTTTCATTATACTCTTTAGATGTTCCATGTAATTCTCCGTCTTTATAGTGCTGGTCATATCTTAATTGACCATTCTCATAATACTCTTTAGAAATTCCATGTAATTCTCCATCTTTATAGAATTCGTCATATCTTAATTGACCATTTTGAAAATATTCTATAGTAGGTCCATTTAATTTCCCATCTTCATAAGCACGCTGAAGAGTTATTTGCCCATCTTTTGAATACCATGTCAAAGTTCCATCCAATTTATCCTTCTTATAATATTCTTTGATGGATATTTGGCTTTCTTTACCTGACTCTCCACTGTTTCTAAAATATTCTATCTTAACTCCATGTAGATATCCCCCTTTATACTCACTTATTTCTAAAGGGTGTCCATCTTTAAAATAGTCTTTAGAAGTTCCATCTAGGTATCCATCTAGATAATTTTTCTCATAGCTGAGCTGTCCATTTTCGTAAAAATGCTTAGAAGTACCATGTAATTTTCCCTCTTTATAGTTTTTTTCAGAGTTCAACTGTCCATCATTATAATATTCCTTAACAACTCCATCTAGATTTCCGTCTTTATAGTTTGACTCAATTTCTAATTGACCATTGAAATGGTACACTTTAACTATTCCATTTTCATAGCCCTTTTTGAAGTTCCCATCATATTCCAATTGGCCATTACTATAATATCCTTTTGCATTTCCACTAAATGGCCTTTTAGAACTTATTTCATAAATTACTCCTTCTCTATTCTCCAATTGATCGGAAGTCAATTCTTTGATTACTTCTTCCTGATCATTGGACTTACATCCAATTACAATTAAAACTAAAAGAAGAATAAGATGGTTTTTTTTTCTATTTTTAATCATTAAATTTCTATTTCAGCTAATCCATTTCCAGTATTCCAGGGAAAGCTAATTATCAATATTTTCTTGCACTAATTATAATTGTGCCTTATCGTTATTATCTTAGATAGATAGGTCAAAAGAATAATTGCCTACACCACTTTCTATGCTAATTACTAATTTACAAAGAGAAAGTTCTATGCAATACTTCTCTCCCATATTGTTCCTTATTCAAGTCCTTAGTCTTCCTATAGTTCGAAAACGTCTAAGATGTAATATAACTCAGTTAAATTCACAGATATACTATTATGTTGATACGCAAAGCAATAGGGCTATATATTTTCTTTAAAAGTGATCGAATGGGTTTCCAAACTCTTTTAATTTATTAAATAAATTTATACCATTTGCTTTAATCTCCTCTCGATGCTCCATTGGTAATTTCTTTTCATATTTAGTTAGCCACTGGGTGTATAATTCCTCCCACTTAGCTATTTGGCTTCTTTTAATTAAAAGATTGGCATCTATATCATATCGCTCACATAAAAAAATAAGAATTTCAATTTCAGCCAAAATTGCTAATCCAAAATTTTCTTTTTTTACCATCCAATCACAGATATCTTCTATCGAATTTCTACTAAATTTTAAATAATCAACTCCAGCATTAACTGCAGTATCATTTTCATACACCTTACCTCCAAAAATTCTTGTCTTCATGTCTTTTTATTCTTAATATCCTTTTAAATTCTTTTAGGTTTATCCTGTATTGTGTCAAAGAAGACTAGAGGGTACTTTTGGGCGTTTCATTAATTGTTTATCGATCGTCTGTTCCCTTTCCTGTTTACATTTAATAAAACAGCTACTAAGTTAGGGCTATCTCTTTTATTACATAAGTCAAAAATAATGTAATTTCTTTTAAATCTACTCATTTACAACCCAATACAAGAAGGATAAATACATTTGTTTTATGTTCTACTTAAAACAAATGCTTAACTAACAGGTTATTACCGTTAGTGTCCATATTGTTCTAACTCTTTAAAAAGTTCATCGCCATTTGCTTTTATCCCTTCCCTATATTTTGCTGGAATTTTACTTCCTGCACGTTCATACCAATCGTTAAAGGTCTTTTTCCATTGTTGAACTTTGTCTTTTTTGATTAATAAATTTCCATCTGTTGGATACTTTTTCACTATCATTAACAACAAATCTATATTCGCTAGTAAGGGTTGAGTGATTTTATCGTTTTGCTTCATCCAATCATTAACATCATCAATCAAAGAAATAGAAAATTTTATATAATCTACTCCTACATATTGAGCAATATCATTGCCTTGTGGTGCTGTGCTAAATATTTTCATTCTTATTGCTTTACATAATATCCATTAAGTACTTTTCTTGCTTTAAAGTCGAATTCAATTTCCCCTTGTAATTCAGGTGTCTGTTCTTCTAAAAAAACGCTTGCTAAAGAAGTCCTATCATAACCATTGCCCTCAAAACCCTCCTGTTCTCTTGTCTGGAAAATTTGTGTTTTGTATTGCCCAACGTTCAGACAAACCGAAACACTATCTTGCTGTTCCATCCAATAAAATGGTTTAATTAATTGTTCAAAATTATTAGTGTCCATACTGTTCTAATTCTCTAAAGAGTTCATCTGCATTGCTTTTTATTCCGTCTCTATATTTTGCAGGTATTTTACTTGCTACTCGTTCAAACCAATCATTAAAGGTTTCTTTCCATTCTTGGACTTTGGTTTTTTTGATTAATAAATTTGCATCAATAGGAAAACGCTTAGCCAAAAGCACTAAAATGTCTATATGGGTTAATAATGCTTGAGTTGGTTTATTGGCTGACTTTAACCACTGTGCATTTTCTTCAATTTGTTTTAAGGCAAGATTGAAGTATCGTGCATTCACTAATTCTGCCATTTCATTACCATCTGGTGCTGTGCTAAATATTTTCATGCTTATTGCTTTACATATTATCCTTTAATTACTTTTCTTGCTTCATTACTCGCCTTTTATTGTTCCTAATCTAAGGAACTAAGGAGCGCAAAAACATTTCCTTTATTATGACCTAGTCTTAGGTAAAGATAACTAAAAACAAAAATAACCAGAAGTAAAGATAATTTTACTACTGGTTATTTTTAGTTATATTACACTTATTTCTTAAACCCTTATAAGACAAGAGTAAGTGTTAATCTAATTCTGCTCTTGAAAACAAATCCTGTATTAAAGTTTCATCTTCGCAGGCTTCTTTAAATGCAATGATAAAGGTTTTTAGAGCATCACCATTGGATGAATAAGCACAAAACATTCCTGCTTCAGGATCGAATTCAATTTCCCCTTGTAATTCAGGTGTCTGTTCTTCTAAAAAAACGCTTGCTAAAGAAGTCCAATCATAACCATTGCCCTCAAACCCCTCCTGTTCTCTTGTTTGGAAAATTTCTGTTTTGTATTGCCCAACGTTCAGACAAACAGAAACACTATCTTGGTGTTCCACCCAATAAAATGGTTTAATTAATTGTTCAAAATTATTAATGCCCATATTGTTCTAGTTCTTTAAAAAGTTCCTCTGCATTGTTTTTTATTCCGTCTCTATATTTTGCAGGTATTTTACTTGCTACACGTTCAAACCATTGGTTAAAGGTTTCTTTCCATTCTTGAACTTTATCTTTTTTGATACTTAAATTTGCATCAATAGGAAATCGCTTAGCCAAAAGCACTAAAATGTCTATATGAGCTAATAATGCTTGAGTTGGTTTATTGGCTGACTTTAACCACTGCGCATTTTCTTCAATTTGTTTTAAGGCAAGATTGAAGTATCGTGCATTCTCTAATTCTGCCATTTCATTACCCTCTGGTGCTGTGCTAAATATTTTCATGCTTATTTATTTACAAATTATCCATAAATAACCTTTCTTGGTTTTACATTTAATCCTCCTCAATCGGAACATAATACAATCTATCAAAAAAATCTTCAAGACTAGTTCCTATTAACCATAAGTTTTGATATTTAGCCTCTTCAGGCATCACTTGGCCTGTTTCTTCTAAATAATCATCTACATCAAATTCACACTCATGATCCCAAAAATAAACCTTTCCATAATCATGCTTTTGTAAACTAACAAGAATGTCATTTCCCATTCCATCTGTTCCTATTGGGAGCATCTTATCTGGTCTACGTTCTCTTAAATCCTCACTTAAACTCCACATTACATCATATCCATCTTCCGGGTCAACACCATAAAAAACACTAACAGAATCTTCTATAAAAATAAAATTAGGTTGCCCTGTCTCTTCTTTATGGATATATTCAGCATCCTCTTTATATGGTCTAAAACAAATACTTTCTTTTTCAAAACCGACTATTCCATAGGTGGTAAGAAATAAAGCAACATCCTCTGGTACTTTTGCCTGTAATATTTCTTCAATTTTTATTATATCCTTTACAGTCAATTTAGTTTCTTTATCCTTATAAATGGACTCTACCCCTCCTAATCGCTTAATATTTTCTTCTATATTCATAACGTTTCTTAGCTTGTTTTGTGCCTCTTTTACATGTCTTATTTTTTATTTTCATGTCTTGATGCTATGCTAAAGTACTACCTTATTGTAGGACTATTTCATTATAAAGATAATCAAAAGCAAAAAAAATGCTTCGTTTGAAAGCATTTTTTAGTTAGGATTCTTTATAAAGTAGTCTTTCGATGATTTGTTTATTGGTATCCTTCATCTTAAAAGCCTTTTTATAAAAGGGCAAAAAGATGTTGATTAGTCCATGAGAAACAAAACTGTTATCTAAGTCTTTATTGTCACGAATACTAAGAGTACCAAGAATTTCTATTGGCAAATAAATCCAATGATTTACATGAAAGGGATAAGTCAAATCAGAGGTTTTACTGTTTTTGATATGGTAGTCACAAAGCTGCTTTACCCAGCCTTCTACAAGGGGTTTATCATTGGAGTAAATACCTTCAACCGCATTTACATAACAGGGAACAATCTTCTTATTACAATAGTATAGAATTTGCCTAGCCACTTGTTCACGTCCATCCTCTTTTGCAATATAATAAGCAAAATATAAGATACTATCCCTTCCATATGACCCTGGCATTGGTCTCACATTATTATCTCTTACTTTTTGACGATAGGCTAGTCCCTTTAAGAGTACTGGCTCTACTTCATCTAATAATTCTGGACAAAAGATAGTAGCGAAAATATACAATAACCCCATATCCGACTCCAAATAAGAAATGGGTGAAGTTTCAAAATTTTCTGAGCTAGCAATAAAGGTGAATAAATCTAAAAAGTATGCGTTTATTAAACTATTAAAAGCAGTATCGGTTGGAGTGTCATTAAAACAAACCATTGCACGACTAATCTCTACTACCGATAGATGGGCTAAGACTTGTACAAGGCTAATATCTACGAGTTCTTCCTCATCGAAGATCAATTCCTTTCGTTGAAAAACTTTCGTTCCATTTTTAATAAAATCCGAAATTTCTTCTGTTGCACTATCATACGAATTTACGTAGTCTATAGAGGATAGATGCTCACTTAAAAAACTGCGCTCTTGTAACAATACTTTTTTTATACAATCGATTTTTATATTCTCTACCATCGTGATATGAGTACTTTGTCTAATTTTCTATTAACTATAAAAATATCTATAATTCTTATATGTGCCAAACCCTTAAGTTCAGTCACTTTAGATATACTTCTAAAATTTTAGAAGCCAGCTAATTTTAATTATATAAATCTTCTATTTCATAAAATAAGTCCTCCAACATACCTTCTATAAAGTTATTTACAGAGGATACCTAATCCCCTAGTAGCTCTTCAAACATAACTTTTGGAATTTATTTCTTAGCTTCTTCACATACATACTCCGTCCAATCATCCCTTTGATCATTTTTGGGATTGAAAGAAAATAAATGCTATTTATAATATCCCTTAATAAAGTTATCTTCCATCGATTTCTTATTAAAAAAGCTCTTCTGTGGATTTGATTTCCAAAAAATCATTAGGATTGTAGCTTTGTCTAGAGTAGGATTATCTACTAGCCAATCTAAAAATTACGTATAGCTATCCCAATTCCAATCCATAACCATCTGATATCAAACTTTTATAGATTGTGTTTTAGCGAATTCAATAATCTTACCTAATGTGATTTATTCAACTTGAATATCTTCCATATTATTTTAAATACCTTTCAGCTTTTTTTGCCCATTAAGATTACCCTTATTCAATGGTATGCGGTCTAACTTTTAATTTTATTGAAATTACATTAGTCTATTAATTCTAAGGAGAATCATCCCCCTTAAGCCCCAATAGCCAAGTACTTAAAAGTTACAACTTTTGAAGCATGTTTACTAAAGAGCGAGTCATTAGTTTTTTAATTATCGTAAGCATCCCCATAAGAACAGAAGTCGGACTCTGTCCAATACCAAGATTTCCCTTTTGACTTATATAAGCGCTTTAATAATTCAGTGAAGCTTTTAGCTATAATAGGCTGCTCTCCAACAAGGCCATGCCTATCCCAAAAACTATCATAGCAATAGCCTAATCTATTTTTTATTAAATCTATTGTTAAATATTGAGAGTTATTATCATGGGCTATAATGTACCAATTATAGCTTATATCGTCTTCTACTTCTTCTCCTACAATCACAGGATTAGCCTTTTTAAATTCATCAGCTCCAACAATCTTAATAGAGTAATCCGTATTTTTAAAAAGAACAATAGAAGAATAATTTTTTAAATAATACTCCAAATCTTGTGGCAATTCAAAAGGCAGTGTGCTGATGGTATTTTCTGCCTTAGAAACAACACAATCTTCTGCCCTTTCTATCTGTTTTAAAATTTCTATTATTTCTTTCATAACTAATTATCCTTTTCAACCTCTATAGTTTTATTGATTAAGTTTTCGGTACTATTCATTTGGTGAGACATTGATTATTGTAGGTTCTGCATTAAAGAGTACTAATAACACAATCCCTTATGCGTTAGACTAGTTTCACTCCTTTTATGTGTTTTAATATAAGAAGTCACGTGAATGCAAAGATGGAGTTCATAACTTTGTTCGAAGAGTAAGTTAAGCATAAAAACTTATCTATGAAATAGGAGTCGTACAAGAAAAAACTATGATGCTGAATTTAAGCGCCATGCAGTAAAATAAGCTAAACAAAGAAAAAATAAGTCTGAATTAGCTAGGGAGATAGGTATTAGCCCAACATTATTATAAAAATGGAGTTTACAAGAAAAAGAATTCGGTGAAGGGAGTTTTCCTGGAAATGGTAATCTAAAACTTACCCCCAGAACAAGAAAGAATTAGAGAGCTTGAAAAGAAGCTAGCCGATGTTGAATTAGAACACGAAATATTAAAAAAAGCTCTAGGGGTTTTCTCCAAGACCGACAAATGATTTACACTTTCATCTTCGATCATGAAAGTGAATTCCCGATTGGAAAAATGTGCCAAGTATTAGAGATCAGTGCTAGTAGTTATTATCATTGGAAGCGGTCTTCAAAGGATAACCAAAAGCAAGGAAAAGAAGAACTTAAGCAGACAATATCAGACCTTTACTTTGAGTTTAAACAGCGTTATGGAAGTCCACGATTAACTGCTGCACTAAAAGCGAGAGGAATTAAGATATCCGAACCAACTGCGGCTAAGTATATGAAAGAGTTAGAATTAAAGAGTAAGCTAGCGAAGAAATTTCGTATTACTACAGACTCTAAACACAGTTATTTAGTAGCTTAGAATATCCTACAACGCCAATTTATACAAAATGCTCTAGCAAAAGCATGGGTATCAGATATTACCTATATTGCTATTAAGGGTGGTTTTGTTTATCTAACAACAGTGATAGATTTATACGATAGAAAACTCATAGGATGGAGTATTAGCGACGATATGAGTACAGACAACACAACCCTTGCAGCCTTTAAAATGGCTAAGAAAAACAGGCCCTTTAATAAAGGATTAATCTTTCACTCTGACCAAGGTGTTCAATATACCAATAAGAAATTTACTAATTATTTAGATTCTTTCGGGGTAACACGTAGCATGAGTCGTAAGGGTAACTGTTGGGACAATGCAGTAGCAGAAAGTTTCTTTAAATCCTTAAAAACAGAGATAATCTACGGAAATCTGCTAACTAGCAGAGCCCAAATGCAAAACAAGTCTTTGAGTATATTGAACTATGGTATAATAAAAAACGAAGACATTAGTCACTTAGGATATTTAACAATAGAAGAATTTAACCAAATAAGGCATTCTAAAAAAGCTGCTTAACTAATACTCCGGATTTTGTTTGGATATCCAGGCTATACTTATTGGTATAACAATAAGTCATAGCAAGGTACAAAAAAACATATTTAGGTAAGTTCTATTGAAAATAAAACATATTTAATGATTGCTCATAATATTTAAAAGTTTAGTTTTGTGATAAAAATTAACAAATGATTAAGAGAGGGGTTTATTTAACCTTATTAGGGTTTATTATTATTATTATTATATGTTTACCTATAATAAAAATTCCTATTTCCTCATCTTCTAGAGGAGTTGTTAGAGCTGAATTAGAAAACTCTGTTTTAAAACCTATAGTGGGAGGAAAAGTAATTTATAATAAAATAGAAAAGAATAACCAATATGTAAACAAAGGAGATACACTGGTAGTTGTTCTTTCCGATCAATTAAAAAATCAATTAGACTTTTTAGAAGAACAAATAAGAGATTATTCTTCTAAAAGAGAAGATTTAGAAAATTTAACATCAGGAAATTTTCTAAATCTTAAAACTGGGTTGTATATGAAAGAATATACTACTTATAAAGAAAAATATTCTCAAATTAAAATGCAGTTAGATCTCTCAAAAGAAGATTATAAAAGAGCTAATAAATTACATGAAGAAGGGGTTTATCCAAAAGCAGAATATGACAAATATTATTTTGCATATAAAGGGCTAGAGAATCAATTATATGCTTTAAAAGAAAGTCAAATTGCTCAGTGGTTTTCCAATAAGATTACAGTAGAAAGGGAACTTAGAAATTTTAATAAAGAAGCTGAAAGATTAAAAAAAGAAGAAAATAATTATACAATAGCAGCACCTATTTCAGGAAGAATAACAAATTATTCAGGTATCCAATTAGGCACATATATAATGCAAGGAGAATCAATTGCTTCGATATCTTCAAATAACAATTTAATAATAGAAAATTATGTTTCTCCTAGAGATATAGGGTATATTTTTAAAAATCAAAAAGTCAAAATTCAAGTAGATACATATAATTATAACCAATGGGGACTGTTAGAAGGGAAAGTTATAGAAATAGATAAAAATATTACAGTAAATCAACAGACAGGCGAGACGTATTTTAGAGTACTGTGCTCAATGGAACAATCATATTTACAACTCAAAAACTCTTATAAAGGAGATATTGAAAAGGGAATGACTTTAACAACTAGGTTCTATTTATTAGATAGAACATTGTGGCAGTTGTTATTTGATAGAATAGATGATTGGTTTAATCCAAATCTTAAATAAAATGAAGAATGGAACTATAATAAAACAAAGGGATTTAAAAGATTGTGGAGCTGCATGTATTACTTCAATTGCTGCTCATTACGGAGCAAAATTAACTATAGCAAAAGTTAGACAAATTACACATACTGACACTAGGGGGACAAATGTGTTAGGAATGATCCAAGGACTAGAAAAGTTAGGTTTTAACGCCAAAGGAGTGAAGGGAGGAATAGATGTTATTCCCGATATTCCTGTTCCTGCTATAGCACATATTATTGTAAATAAACAGTTTCATCACTATGTAGTTATTTATAAAGTAAATAAAGGTAAAATAAGTGTGATGGATCCTGGAGAGGGGAAGGTTAAAAAATATACGATTGAAGAATTTGCACAAGTTTGGACAGGGGTTTTAATTTTGCTAGAGCCCAATGAATATTTTGAACAAAAAGACGAAGCGGTGAGTTTATACTCTAGATTTTGGAATTTAGTACAACCACACAAATCTATCCTTTTCCAAGCGTTAATAGGGGCTTTAATCTATACGTTATTAGGTCTTTCTACTTCTATATATATTCAAAAAATAACAGATTATGTATTGATAGATGGGAATGAAAGACTTTTAAATACACTATCTATTGGGATGATTGTAATCATATTATTTCAGACTTATATAGGATCAATGAAGAGTATCCTTGTTATTCAAACAGGGCAGAGGATAGATAGGTATCTAATATTAGGTTACTACAAACATTTATTAAAATTACCTCAAAGGTTTTTTGATACGATGAAAGTAGGAGAAATAATCTCGAGGGTTAATGATGCGGTTAAAATTAGAGCATTTATAAATGATGTGTCAATAGAAATATTTGTAAATGTATTTACAATTGTTTTTTCATTTGCTTTAATGTTTACATACTATTGGAAACTAGCTCTTATAATGACCTTAGTGATTCCTTTTTATTTCCTAATATATTGGTTATCTAATAAATTTAATAAAAAGGTAGAGAGAAAGGTAATGGAAGATTCGGCAGACTTAGAATCTCATTTAGTAGAATCTTTAAATTCTGTTAGAACAATCAAACAATTTGGAGTAGAAGGATATGAAAGTAACAAATTAGACAATCTTTTCACAAAGCTTTTAAAAACGATTTATAAATCGTTTTTAAACGGATTATTTTCTTCTAGTTCTACGGAATTTATATCTAGAATTTTTACTGTAATATTACTTTGGGTTGGTTCTAGTTATGTAATAGATAGAACCATTACTCCAGGAGAGTTAATGTCATTTTATGCCCTTATAGGGTATTTTACGGGACCTGTAGCTCAATTAATAGGAATGAATAAAATAATTCAAAATGCTATCATTGCTTCAGATAGGCTTTTTGAAATTATGGATTTAGAGAGAGAGGAAAGTACAGATAAAATAGATTTAAACAGAGAAAATATAGGAAATATAGAACTTAAAAACATATATTTTTCTTACGGAAGTAGGGTAGATGTTTTTAAGGGATTTAGCTGTACAATTGAAAAAGGGAAAACAACAGCTATTGTAGGTGAAAGTGGATCTGGAAAAACGACAATAGCTTCTCTTATTCAAAATTTATATCCTTTAAAAGAGGGTAAAATTTTAATAGGGGACTATGATGTTAATTATATATCACATTTTTCATTGAGAAATATTATATCTATTGTTCCTCAAAAAGTAGATTTATTTTCGGGAAATGTTATAGATAATATAGCTCTAGGAGAAGATTTTCCAGATGTACAAAGGATATTAGATATTTCTAAAGAACTAGGAATAATGGATTTCATAGAAAAATTACCTGAAGGATTCCAAACCTATTTAGGGGAGAATGGATCTACACTATCAGGAGGACAAAGACAGAGAATAGCTATTGCTAGAGCATTGTATAAAAATCCTGAAATAATAATATTAGATGAAGCTACTTCTGCTTTAGACACAGAATCTGAAGAAGTAATACAAAGAGCCTTAAATAAGTTTAGAAGTGAAGGGAAAACTATGATAGTTATTGCTCATAGATTAAGTACAATTGCCAATTCGAATACTATAATGGTGTTAGAACAGGGAAATTTAATTGAGCAAGGAACACATGAAGAACTTATTAAAAAAGATGGTAAATATGCTTCATTATGGAAAAAACAAACGTTAGTATTGGGATGATTATAAACAAAAGTTTGATTATATTATTTTTAGGGTTTTCTATCAGTATTATGGGACAGGTTTCTCATAAATGGACTTTAGAGGAGTGTATTTCATATGCAAAGCAGAATAGTTTAGAAATAAAAAGGAAACTATATGATGTAGAACTTGCAAATAATAATATTCAATTGAAAGGTAGTTATCAGTATCCAACAGTAAATTCAAAAATAAATAATGATTATACACCTGATTTTAAGATTGAAAACAAATCATATAGCCGATTTTTAAACAATACAGGAGTAGAAGTAATAGTACCCATTTATGAGGGGAATAAAATAAATATAGAGAAAGATATTGCTAGAGTAGAATTGGATTTAGCTAACACTGGAATCGAAGTAGAAAAATTCAATATAGAACAAATAGTATTAAATGAATTTTACAATATTGTACTTAATAAAGAAATATTGAAAGTATATGAAAATAATATTCAATATTCTAAAAAGGTATTAGAGCAGACAAACAAAAAATTTGAAGCAGGTATCTCTTCTAAGGCAGATATTGCTCAATCTGAATCAGAACTTGCTAATATCACTAGTAAGCTTAGAGAGACAGAATTGAATATTAAAAATTTGTTATTTAGACTATCTAGAATTTTACAAGTAGATGATTATAAGATTTTTGATATACAGTATTCGCCTCAAATAAAGTACAATGAAAAAGAAGAGACAACATTAGAAGAATCTATAATGTTAGCAATATCAAATCAACCACAATTAAAATATAGTGAGATAAAAAATAGTATATATAATAAAAATATTGAGTTACTTAAATCAAAAGTAAAACCCAGAGTATATTTTAATTACAACCTAAATACTAACTATGTAGGATTATTAGAGAACAGTATAAAAATCAATCCTTTTAGTTCTCAAATAAAGGAAAATATAAGTAATATTTTTTCTATATCAATAGTAATTCCTATTTTTAATAAAACTAATAAAATAGGTATAAGTAGAGCTTATATTGATAGTAAAATTGCTTTAAATGAATATGATATTTTAAAGAAAGATATTAGTGACAAGGTAACTAATGCTTTTATAGAAATAGAGAATGCTAAAGTATTATTTGAAACAAATAAAAAAAATCTAGAGTACAGTAAATTAGCGTTTGATTATGCTTTTAATAGTTATAAAGAAGGAGTGATTAGTATATATGAGTATAATCGTGTACAGAATGAATATGTGCAGGCTCAGTCTAAATTAATTCAAAGTGAATATAGTCTATTATGGAAAAATAAATTATTAGAAATCATCATTAATTAGCTTTTAATAGTTACTTTAAAAAACGACACTGTACCATAAACTGTGTAAGTATAAAAATCTGCTTGGGTAACTAAGCAGATTTTTTTATATATTTAATATTTAGACAGTTATGGATACAAAGAAGATTATCTCCGATGAAGTTTTCAAGGGC
>NZ_JBTXLR010000022.1:0-31660 GCF_054871685.1 Myroides sp. LJL116 | reverse complement strand
ACTCATCCCTTTGGCGTATAAGGAAACGATAACGTTTTCTAATCCGTCAATCATGTTTTTCCTTTTAGGAACAATCATTGGGTTAAAAGTAGCATCTCTATCTCGAGGTACTTTAATTACATCTTCTCCTAAATCACTTTTTATGGTCTTTGTAGTATAACCATTACGTGCGTTTTGATCCTTTCTAAGATCATGTTTATCATAGTCTAGGTGGGCATTTAACTCACCTTCTAACATACATTCAATTGCACGTTTTTGTAAATCCTTAAAAAAGGACGTTAAGTCTTCTTTAGTCTTTAAGCCCTTGAAAACTTCATCGGAGATAATCTTCTTTGTATCCATAACTGTCTAAATATTAAATATATAAAAAAATCTGCTTAGTTACCCAAGCAGATTTTTATACTTACACAGTTTATGGTACAGTGTCAATTTAAGCTCCGAAACAGTGAAATATTTTTCTTATAACCCCCTTAAAAATTTATAACCGTAATAGATTATGCTAAAATTGAAATTTTTCAAATATAGTAGTATATATACTTGTAAAATACCTTATCCTATTTCTTGTTTTTATGGTTATGGATAATAGTTTTAAATTACTAGAATTCAGTAATATAAGAAATGGAGAAGATTTATTTCTTTATCTATGGATAATATTATTTTTTCCTGTTATAGATATAATACTATTCTCAGTTCCATTGTTTTATAGTTTAAAAACAAAAAATATATTTGCTTTTATCTCAGCAATAATTGCCATATATACCCTTGAGTATTTAGTTTATGTTTACTTTACTTCTCAAAAAATATATAATGCAGCAGCATTGCAAGGAGTGCTAATTGGAATCATAGTATTATTTATCTTTTTTTACAAGAGTATATTCAAAAAATTCAAAATAAATTAGACTCTTTGGTTTTGAAAATGAAAGAATTAGATATTTAAGAAGAGGATGAGGTATTTAATTAGTTTTGAAAAAGAGTAATTTTATATGGTTGTTTTTTTAAGTTTTATCGCACAATAATGATTCTAAATATAGGGTAAGGTATTTTGGGTAGAAGTTATCTAGACAATATTTTAGTAACTTTAAGCAAGGAATAAAATCCTCTATAACTTAGGTGGTTTATCTAGTAAAAAGCTAGTAAAAGACATATTTAAGTGGCATTAGCAAGAAGAGGTAGTAAATAAACAAGATTTAGATTAGAAATCTAGTGTAGATGAAAGATGTTGGTTGTTAATACCTTATGTTTAATTATGATATAGTAGTTATTTCTAATCAAGATTTAAATCATACTAATCAAGAAAATGTTACTAATAAGCAAGGTTTAAAGCTTGGAAATTTGTAGTTTTAAGATTCTGATTAATTCTATGCTGTATTAAATATTTTTGAATCATTTTGTACCTCAAAATAAAATAAAGTTTTCAATATATCTTATTTTGAATTATCGCTTTTACTTGCTATTGCGAGTTTTATTTTCTGAATATTTTCAATTTACTCGCGTACTTAGTACATTGTATAGTATTATCAGCTATAACGCATAGTTTATTTATTGTTTGGACATATGAAATTATGTACTACACTAGAACTACAACAGAAATTTTGAAAGGTTTATTTGCTAAGTATAATTTTTCAAAAGCTAAGGAAGGACATAATGAATTTAATAATTATTTTGTGAAGAGTATAAATAGTATTGCCCTATATGCCATAAAAGAGGGAACAGTCCATTTACAAGAATCACTTTTAGAGGAATATTTTAAATTGTTTCGAGAGCAAAGCAAAGCAAAGCAAAGCAAAGCAAATTATCTTATAGCACTATAAGATAATAACAATAAGATAGATTTATATGGAAAAGGATAATTATGACGCCCCATCCCAAAGTACAGATGTAAGCAATGAAGATATTACAACAGAGAATCTGACAATAGAAAAACGATTAGGCTATGAAGGTATATAAAAAGTATAAGATAGTAATAAGCTTGATAGTAAGTGTGTTCTTATTTATTTCTTGTAGAACAATCTCTACAAAAAGTGATTTAAATATTATAATGGGAAAGATGATTGAAATTAGCAAAGAAGATGGCTATTCTGATTATATGTATGTACCTCTGTTTAAAAATGGAGACGCTCAAAATGAATTGGTTTGCTTTGATATCGATGAATTAAGAAGATTGTATTTTGGGAACCATATTACCAATATTTCACATGAATTTACTTTTGAAGAGTTCGCTCAAAATATTATTGAAAATAAAATAAATTTAGGATGTTCTATTTTTGGGGAATGTTTTATGATTGATAAGAATATTAAGCACGAGTATCAAACATTAGGTTTTAATGCATTTAAAGAAAAATATACGCGTGAAATTCTTTCTAGTAATAGGATAATTCTAAATGTAAAAAATTTAGAAAGGCAGCAAACATTAAGTATCCTTTATTATTTTTTTATAAATAGTTATTTTTCTTATTGGAATGGTTACCACGGTAAATACTATTGTGAAAAGATATCAGCAACGGATGTTTTTGAAGCTTCTAAAAGCAATGTTATTTTAGAAGAGTTGTAGATTTTGATCTTTACTAACTTATAGACTTTGAGCTAATAGTCTATGTATATAAAAGGGATACGGGGTTGATTTTTAAATCATGAGTGTGAATGTAAAGTTTATGAGTAATAACCTATGATAAAAGCGAGTTATGATTTACCACGTAGAGTTAAAAACTGGACTAACATTGTTTTATACAGAGTAAATAAGGAGAAAAACAATGTATGGAGTATCTTGTAGTTTAGGTTTAAATGAATATTCTATGAACGGTTATGACACTACAGTGGGAGCTCAAGTAAGAATATATAGAATTACACCAGCTGGGTCAAGGAGCAGTAATCTTAGAAGAACAAAAGGGAACTCTGGTACTAAAAGTTTTACTATTTGGATACTTTACGTAGTTGGGGCGGGCTTTAATTATTTATGCGACTAATTTTATTTTTTATGCGACTAATTTTATTTTTAAGTTTATTAATACTAACAAGTTGTTCGTCAAAGAAACAAACTGCAATAATTCCATATGTTTTAGATTTGAAAACAGAAGAATCGATTTACAATGAAATTTTGAGATTTAAGGGAAATGGTGAAAAAGTATTTTTTGTAGAGTTCATGTCTGATTCAATGTTGAAGTTTAATCTTATAGATATAGATAACAGAGAGTTATTACTAACAAACAGAATGCTATTTATTAATGACAAATTTTATCCGATAGTTTTTGAAACGGATTATTTTTTTAATACAGAGGTAAAGGATTTTAAACCAGTAGTTTTAAATGAAAGAGATAAGGAAATAGCTATGCCATCTTTGAAAGACAGGAAGAAAAATATTGAAAAGTATGGTTATAAAAAACGAGTACTTATTATTGATAATAGTTTGTATTGGATTGTAAATAAAAAAGGAGAGTTAATAGAAACGAATGTTTCTCAATAGGAATCAATTAGAGTGTTTACACTCCTGCAAAGCATGAGTATCTTGTTTGTGCTAGGAGAATAAAGAACTAAAAACATTAGGGAAATTTAATGTTTTAATATCTAATAAGTAATGAAAAAAGTATTTATCAAGTTCCTCCCTGTTTTGTTAATTGGTATGGTATGCTTATTTAGACAAGACATAGAGTATTACGACATTATTGTGGGTGTATTACTACTGTTTAATTTGATTTTATGCGCTCCAATTTTAAATAAAGGAGATACTTCAAAGAATTATAGTTTATACAATTTTTTAAGTTGGGCGCTTTTATCTATAATAGTTCTATTGCTTAAAGATTATCCTCTTAAGCTTGTGATTTTAATTTTAATCGTCTTAAGATTAATTTTATTAGGTGTGAATTACTATAGGTTCAAAAACTTTTATATTCCACAGACCATATTAGGATATTTATGGGCTATATCACTTACTCTTTATCTAAGTGAACTTGTTTTAAATTCCACTTATACCTTAGAGAATACTTTTGTTTTTTTAGGCTATTTGTCAACATTAGAAACTTTTTTAATTATATTTAAACTGAAAAAATGGAGTAGAGCCGCGTAAAGCAGAGATTAGAATGAATAATTAAGGAAGATCACAATTGAACAATAATACCTTTAAATTACTGATGGTTGAGAACTTAGAGCAAAAAAAGCGTCGTCTTTACGGGAGAAAATATTTCAATGAATATATGGATGTTATCAAAAGGATAACATTGTTAAACGAAAATGAAGTTAGAGTTTTATCTATTGTAGAGACGGATGATATAATTGAAAAAGAAAGAGAATTACAATTAAAGTCTTCCATTAAAGTTTTTTTCAAGGATAAAGATGTATTAAGGAAATTCACTTTAGATAAATTCAGGACAGAGGATTGCATATATTTATTTACTAACTTTTCACAAGACTGTGGAGCATTAGCGATGGATTCTATAAATTCTTTTAATTTTCAGTTTGATTTTAATGACGATCCAAGTGGTATTATTAAATTGATTAATTCAAGCTTAGAGGATAAAATCTTATTGGATTTTTATGAAGAACAAGGTTTGAAGTATATTGAAGTAGAGTATTATACTATAGGTGAGTAATTCACTAAATGGTTATGTATGAGGGGTAAATGTCTTTGTTTATTAATTATTACTCTTTTTTCTTCTTGTTTTTTGGATAAGGAATATTGTGAAAAAATGACTGAAATTACTTTGGAGCAGCAGTATAATATTGTTTTAGATAAAGAGCCAATTAAAAGAGCTAGAGATGGCAAATTTTATTATGAAGTAACAGGTAAAGATATAATTACTCAAAGAGATACATTATTAAAATTATCTAATTATCGATGGTATGACGGTTTCTATTATTATTGGGGAGCAGGAGATACTATAGTTAAAGAAAAAGAATCCTTGATGGTTGAAATACACAAAATGGAAGTAACCCATTCTATGGAGTGGAATTGTGATGATTCTTTAATAAATGGCAGTCCTGTTAGTAAAGTTATTAAAAGCTCTGAGTTTAAAGAGTTGGTAAAAAAGCATGAGTTGAAAAAGTAATAGTAACCTTAGTTATTAATACTCTAAATATTAAAGCTCTGTATTATGTTTTACTTTATCACCCTGGAAGTGCGATTAACAATTTATGCCAGCAGTATTGACCTTATAGATCATAGAAGTCCACGATATCCTGTAAATCTTCGACAATATTAATACTGCTGAAAATACAATAGGAAAGATTGTGTCAAAAAATAAAATACATAACCATAACAGTATGAGTAAAATACAACTATTTGGGGATTCAAAAGATAATATTTTATCAATAAGTTTGATAGATATTTTATACTTGATCAATAATCCTAAAGAGATACATTGGAAAATTTGTTGGATAGAAGGAGTATCAATTAAAGGATTTGATATGTTAGCTTTAGAAACAGAAGTAAAAAAGGGGTTAGAGATAAGCTATGATGAATTAATAGATTTAGATAAGAAAATACTTCAAATTTATGACCTCGTATTGGTAGGAGATAAAGATTATACGGAAGATGAAAATAAAAAAGAAAGGGATTACATTATAGAATTAATCGATTCTTCATTTTGGGAAGTCACTTCTAAGGATAAGGAATTTGTTAAGATGTTGAACCAGAAATTTGGTGATTGAAGTATATTTCTTTGAAAAATTTATTACAGAGTCGAAATTTCTAGATGGGATATAGAATAGGTAAGTCCAAAGAAAGAATAGAATCAATACAACAATAATAAGTGTTTTGAAAAAACAATTGATAATCAAAAGGTTCGGTGTAAAAAATGACTTTAAAAGATATAATTATTATATCCATAATTTCCATTTTCTGTTGGTATTATTATTTTAATGAACGAAAAAAAGAGTCTAAAAAGACTCTAGATTGGATGACCAAATTATGGAATCTTGGCTTAGATATTCAAGTACTCATTTTTGCTATAGCTACCTCAATTATAGTTCTTTATTCTCTTTCGAAATACTTTTTTTGATAAAAGCCCACAAAAGAGTGTAAAAGTTTTTTTATTAATAGCAAATTAATATAACTTCGGACCACCAATAGGAGTAGTATAAAATAATAATGAAAGATTCAAACTTTATAAAAGCCAGTAAAAAGAGACGAATAGCAGCTTTTTTAATAGATCACTTTGTAATAACATTTTTTATAGTTGCGATTTTATTTCTGTGTTATGCAGAAGAACTAATTAATGAAGATAGTCCGGAGGCAATTATACCCATACTACTTTCTGTCTTACTACCAGGGTTTATCCTCTATTTTGCAAAGGATAGCTATCAAGGGATAAGTCTAGGTAAGTGGATAATGGGAATTATGGTTCGCGATCAAAACAACCTTAACAAGGTTCCTTCTTTTGGCAGACTTTTTTTACGTAACCTTTTCCTTATTATATGGCCAATAGAGTTTCTTATTTTGGCCACTAATAAACAAAACCAAAGATTAGGCGATACACTTACAAAAGCAGTTGTGTTAAAGAATCCTATTAGATCCTCAAAATCTTCACGTATCATTGCGTTAGTAAGTGTTGTGATCTTATTTTTTGTATTTATGATTTTTATAGGAGCAAGTATGGTGAAAAACTCAGATGCTTACAAAACTGCTATAGAAGAAATAGAAAATAACGAACAGTTAAAAACAGAAATAGGAACTATACTGAATTATGGTAGGTTCCCCTCTGGAGATATACAAATGGAAAATGGAAACGGTAGGGCTTTATTAGGAATAGAAGTTATTGGAGAAAAAGGAATTATATCTGTTATTGTATATTTGGAAAAAGGACAATCAGGGCAATGGCAATTAATAGAAATGCAAAAAGGAGATGGTACTGTCTTAAAATCTATAACTAATTAATTAGTGAAATTACATCTACAAAGGCCATAAAAGTACCGAATTAGGTACTTTTATTTTAGCTATATGCTTCTCTTTAATTATGAGTTGCTGTTTTATTTTTAGTAATTACTTTGCTATTAATTATCTGAAAGAGAAATGGGCGGGGTAAACCCAACCCATTCTTTGATGGTTTTAGATAGTGGTTCTTATATAATTGTTTGACTGCTGTACTACTCAAAGCGGTATCCTACTGCATTTTGAGTGAGTATGTGTTTAGGTTTGTTGGGGTTTTGCTCCAACTTCTTTCTTAAATTAGCAATGAATACTCTTAAGTACTGGGTTTCTGTTTGATAGGCAATTCCCCAAACTTCTTTTAGTATATACTGATGCGTTAGTATGCGTCCTTGGTTTTTAGCCAGTAGGGCTACTAGATTAAACTCTGTTGTGGTTAAATGTACTGCCTCTTGATCTTTTTTTACAATTCTACCTACTAGATCAATTTCTATGTCCTGGAACTCTAACTTTGTGTTGTCTTCTTGGGCATTGTTAAGCCGAATAGCACAGCGAATTCTAGCTTGTAATTCTCCCATTCTAAAAGGTTTGGTTAAATAATCCGTAGCTCCATTATCTAGGGCTTCTACAATTTGCTGTTCACTATTTTCTACCGATAAGATTATAATGGCTTTACTATACCAAGATCTTAATTGTTTTAATACTTCTTGTCCCTTTATATCAGGAAGACCTAAGTCTAATAATATAAGATCAGGGTTATAATTTGCCGCTAACATTAGACCCTCCTTAGCCGTTGTACTTTGTAGAATTTTAGCTCCACTTTGGCTTAGGCCTATTTCAAGTAGTTTTTGAATTTGCTGTTCGTCGTCAATTATTAAAATAGTAAAATCACTCATGTTTTAGATGGTTTAAATAGGAAACTTCACAGGGAATTAAAATGGTAAATGTATTACCACTTGGCCAGTTTTGCTCTAAAGTAATACTTCCCTTATGGGCTTGTACAAATCCCTTGGCTATGGATAGCCCAAGACCTGTGCCTCCTGTTTTCTCATTTGGTAGGCGGTAAAATTTATCAAATATCTTGTGGTGCAACTCTAGTGGAATTCCCTTGCCAAAGTCACTTATACTCAAAGATAGAAAATCGTTTTTGATTTGTGCACTTATCCTTATCCTACTTTGAGGATTATAGATTATTGCATTGTGCAATAAAATCTCTACTACTTGAGAAAGTAAACCAGGGTCTACTTTGCACAAAGGTAAGTCATCTGATGGCTCAAACTCAATGTTGTTTTGGGCATAAGAAAACTTATCTATACTTAAGAAAAGTAGTTCGTTTATATCACTCCAGTCTTGGCGGATGGCTAAGTTGCCGGTTTCTAGCCTGTTCATATTTAATAGATTACCCACTTGTTGATTAAGGCGTGTTGCAGCTAAATCCATTTGCTCTAACAGCTGTTCTTTGTAAAGCTCTGCAAGAGTATCCTTTGCCCTTAGGGTATCTATACCTCCTATAATTGTGGAGATAGGCGTGCGAAGCTCATGGGATAAAGAGCTAAGTAAGGTGTTGTATAAAACGATGGTTTTCTCTTTTTCTTCTTTGTCTCTTATTTTTCTCTCTTGTTGCTTGATGCGGTTTGTGAAAACAGCATTCAAAACAGCCACAAGTAAAAACATGAAAAATAGCAATACATTCTCAGGGCTATTAATCTTATAGTGTAAAATAGGATCTATAAAAAACACATTAAGTATCACAGCGCTTAGTATAGCAGCTATAGTAACAGGAAGAATATCATATAGGATAGCCAAAATAGACACAGCTAAAAACAAAATTAAAGCTGTTATTTGATAGTGTACTACATCCTTGAACATAAAGGCAATAGCCGATATAAAAAGAATGGAACCTATGCAGATTACATATCCGTTAAGTTTAGATACTTTGTTTTTCATTTTTGTAAAATAGAGGTTATCTATAATAGTTTGCCTTCTTTGAAATAAGTTATCGTATATATGGTAAAACCTTCCATAGAAAGCATTGTACCCATCTGGCTAAAACTAATTAATAAGATAGTAAAAATATTCATTTTTTAGTGAAATAGAGAAGTGATAAGTAAGGAATTTAAAATATTTTAAATCCTCATTTAAAAGCAATCTGTTCTTTGGTTTAAAAGGTTGTCTAATTTATTTCACTCTGTTTTATTAGTATCTATGCCTAGGGAATAGGAGTTTTAAATGCTGTTTAGAATAGATCCAGCTTTTAATCTATGAATCAAATACATATAAGTTTGTTTGTCGGAAATGGATTTACTGTAACTAACTCTTTTAATACTTTTTTTCTCCTATATTTATTATAATAAATAATATCTTTAGCTATTATAATATGTAGATTTATATTCTGCTTGTTAGATTTTTTAGAATTATTCTTATGAGGAACCTTGCTGTTTTATTGGTTATATGTTTAGTTTTTACAGGCTGCAAAAAAGAGCTTCCTTTCAATGAGGAATCAAAGAAAAGAATGAATGAGAGTTATATAGGTTTTAAAAATAAATTTGACTCTTCATTAGTTGATCATTTCCCTGAAAAACTTATACGTTTAGGGTACTCTTTGAGCTTTATGACTGATATTAGAAAGGATAATATAGGCCTTTATTTATATCAATATAATGTACCTAAAATAGAGATTGATTCTCTTGTAACTCATTTAGAAAAAAGGGATTACCTTCATAAATATAATTCTAGTGAAGACTGCTTACTTAAAGTGAATCCTTTTGAAACAATTGAGTCACTTGAAAGTTACGATAACATAAAATTAGAAGAGGGTATTGAAATTGAAAGAAGTTGTTATGCGGATAAATTGCCTATTCCTAATTTTGTCGATTTTCAAAAAGAAATCGAAGTAGATATTTGGCAAGAGGATGAATTTGATATCTATGTTTTTCAAGCAGAGAAAGGGATTTTTTACAATGGATTAGAGGTGGCTTCCCAGCAGATGCCAAAAGAATGGGGAAATGGTTATTCAAAAGGAATGGCTATAAGTAAACAACACAAAATTGTAATGTATTGGATGGTTATTTGGTAGGGATGATTCTTTTAAAATAAAGAAGTAGCTATGAAAGAGCTATTAGCATGACTGATTGCACCAATAGTGAGTTGGTTGTATTTTATATAAGAGAGGTAACTCAGTGAAGAAGAAGTTGAATTAGGCGTGGAGGCTCTACTATGACAGTTTAGAGTTAAAGGTTTTTATACATGAAATTGCTTTTTCAATCTTTATAGTTTATTTGTTTTTATATTTTATTACAGAATAATCTATCTAAAGTAAGGGGAGTTATAGTGTTGTTTGTTGGAAATAAAATATACATATTAATGAGTGGTATAAAGAAAAATGAGTGGATCTATCTTGCGTTTTTTTTTGGTATTGTTATTCTACTGACTCTAGTATTGAATAGTTATTATGGCAAAAAAGAATTTACTCAAGAGATCCATTTTGTGGTAGATAAAATCGAACAAACACCTTCCTTAAGGTGTTATTACTATGATGAAAATGGGGATAGATTAATTCTTAATAGTTATACTTTCTACGCACCTTCAGAAATTCAAAAAGGCGATATTATAACTAAACAAGCCAATTCGAATGAATTGGTTATATATAGATTTGGAAACTCAGGAGAAAAGCAGGTTTTTCAAATTATCAAGATTAAATAAATTGCTATAGTTAATTGAACTGAATTTGATACTTTTTGCAGTGGAGTTGTTACTATGATTTTAAATAAAACATTTAGTTACATCTTTATATTAGAAGTGCTTATTGTTTTAAAAGAATTTATTGTTAATACATGGAAGTCAAAGTTATACTATAAGTATAACCCAAAGAAAGTTGGGTTTCTAACAGTAGAAAAGAATTGTAAAGTGCTTTTTAGGGTACTATTAAAATAGCTATTTTTAATCTATCGGACTTTGAGCCTGCTTAGCTAGAAAGGACAGATGAGGTAGTAGTTCATCGAGTAAGTGATTACAAAGGTAACAACAAGCTTAACTAATGGTCATGGAAAATACAAAACAAAAAAATAATCTAAATACTAATCAATGGGTAGCTTAAGATATTTTTTGCTTTCAATGGGGGTGTTTTTATGTATGTCTTCATGTAAAGATAATATTATGCTTGAAATGAATTTCAGGAGCCCTTATGGATGCGTGCACCAGGTTCTTGTAATGGAAAATGGGCAGGGTAAAATTATAATAGGAACCGAGGCAAATCAAAGTAGAGAAATAGATTTTAATCAAATCATAAGACAGGAAAGTTTTAAGATAAATACAAAAGATTTGGTAAATCTAAGAGATTTAGCAGCTAGTATTTCAACACCTTTAATTAAGGGGCCTATTAGCGATGGTTTTAGATCTACTCTACTGATAAATGGAAGTAAAGAAATAGATTTCTATGGAGATATTCCAGAGGTAATAAAGGCTATGTCAAGTATTTTAAGTCAGTACTATTCATTTGAAGTAGATTATTTCTGTGAGGGTTATATAGGCCAAGCCAACTAACTCCAAGAATTAGAACTTAGTTAGGAGAAGTTTGATTATGCAGGAGATAATTGTAGATTTTTTGATTGCTGTTTTTGTCTTGTAGTATATTATTGTTGTGTGTTACATTGAATCCACAACTTTTTTCTGTATTTTTATGTAACCTATTACGTAATTTTATATATTTGCGTAACTAGTTACGTAAATAAACCATGAGTAAGAATGATTTTTTAATACAGATTCAAGTAGCAGGCTTGACAAGTAGGCTTAAAAGGCTAAATGATAGTATACTATATAGTACAAAGGAGTTTTATAAGGAAATAGGAACGGATATCGAACCCAATTGGTATTTGATCTTCATACTATTACAAGACCATGAGCAGTTAAGTATTATGGAAATTGCTGAAAACGTTCAACTATCTCACCCAGCGGTTATAAAGATTATCCAAAAGATGAAAGACAAGGATTATGTAATAACTCACACGGACCCCTTGGATTCTAGAAAGCAAGTGGTACGCTTAAGTGATAAAGCTTATCGATCTATTCCTGAATTTGAAAAATATTGGAATGCGTGTATTGCTACTATGCAGGAGTTAGTAGAGGCAAACCCTCACTTTGTGGAGTCACTTGGAAGTATCGAAAAGATGATACAAACCAAGAGTTATAAGCAGCGTACAGAAGAAAATTTTAAAAAGGGAACAAGGATAGAAAATAAAATAGATAAATAAGAACCAATAATAAATTCAATAATTAAAATTAATAATAATGATAAAAGTATTTATAGCAGGTGCTACAGGTTGGGCAGGTTCAGCTTTGAGCAGAGGTGTTTTTAAAAATGAAAATATGCAATTAGTTGGGGCGCTTTCCCGTAGCCATAAAGGAGAGAATCTAGGGGATGTACTTGGCTTAGAAGGTGCAGATATTCCTATTTTTGCAGATATGGAAGAGGCTCTTTCTAGTGTTGATTTTGATGTTTTAGTAGATTATACTCGAGCGGATATTGCTAAAAAGAATATTATAGCTACTCTTAAAAAATCAAAACACGTTGTTGTTGGAACATCTGGCTTAACGGATGAGGATTACAAAGAGATAGAACAAGTGGCTAACGATAATAATACATCTGTACTGGCTGTAGGTAATTTTGCTTTGACTGTTGTACTACTCCAGAAGTTTTCAGAAATGGCAGCTAAGTATATTCCAAATTTTGAAATCATCGATTATGCTCACGAGGGAAAAATCGATAGCCCAAGTGGTAGTGCAAGAGAACTTGCTTATAGGCTAGGTCAAATCCAAAAACCAACTGTTTTTGTTTCAGAAGACCAGTTGATTGGAGAGAAAGAGACTCGTGGTGCAAGGCTTAACGATGTACATGTACACTCGGTTAGGCTTCCCGGTCATGTAATTTCTCTTGAAACTATTTTTGGTTTAAAAGATGAGAAATTAACTATACGTCATGATGCAGGAGCTAGCGCCGAACCTTATGTAGCTGGTGCTTTGCTTGCAATAGAAAAAGTGAGTACTTTTAAAGGACTTAGACGCGGCTTAGATACAGTAATGGACTTTTAAATATAAATCCATCTCTTAAATATTTAGCAAAACGGATAAGGATATTCTTTTCAAATTGAATAGAGGTATAGTTTTAATAAAAAAACAATAGGAAACCATGGCAATCTTAAAACAAGAGTTACAAGAAAAAATAGATGCTCTTATTGAACAAGCAAACGAGCACTATCAAACCGATAAATCGGTGTATTATCAATTAATGTTAGATGCATGGGAACTTTATCCTGAGCCAAAAAATAATTGGAATGAAATTTATAGCCTAGCAAGTGAGTTGTTTACAGGGTATTTAGAAGATAATAATCTAAGTAAAGCAAAGAAATGGCTTAACACTATGGTCGAAATAAATGATAATCTAAGAATGGATGACCAGGATGTATTGTTTAATCAAGGAAAGTTTTTATTTGAGACAGCTGATTACCAAAAAGCCTTTGAATGTTGGAAAGAAGTAGTGAGAGTAGCAGGTTATAGGTATTTCGAAGGGGAAGATCCCAACTATCTTAAATATTATAGAAACCCAGATAAAGTAAATGAATTATCTACATCCGAAGTTTTCCAGGCCACTATTATGGTTAGTGAGCTAACCCAAGAGCAAGAAGATAGAATAGAGTCTTTATTAGAACAGGGTGATATTTGTGCAGAGAATCAAAAGTATAAGGAAGCTACAGACAAGTACTTAGCCGCATTAGAGCTTGTTCCATCACCTAAAGAAGAGTATGACATCGCTTTAGACCTCTATGTAGCCTTAGGAGATGGTTTCTTTAACTTAAGGGATTTTATAAACGCAAATTATTACTATAACTTAGCTTTAAAAGCCCCTGGAGCTCTAGATAATGGGTATGTATGGTTAGGATTAGGACAGTCCTATTATGAACTTGAGGATAAGGTTAAAGCAAAACAAGCTTTGCTAAGTGCTTATATGCTAGAGGGAATAGAAATATTTGAAGAAGAAAGCAGTAAGTATATAGATTTAATTTCTCAAGAGATTGCAAATAAATAATAGTCATTATATTTAATCGCACTAATGTAGAAATACATTAGTGTGATTAAATAAAAGAGCTTCTAAATAGGATAAGTAGCCAAACTATGAATTCTTATACGACGCTTCCTTTACAAAGTTTTTCTTTGTAGAAATCAAATTATTGGCTGATTGCAGTAACATTCCATTTATAGAGGAATTATGTGCATCCGTGTATAGAATGTAATTTTGCATATTACCTTGCAAAGCTTGTTTAGTTTTAGTTATAATCACTGTTCTAGATGTATCAAAGTAAATAGACTTCAGTGAAATGGTATCCGACTTCTCTAAATGAGAATAAGTTTGGCCATAACATAAATTAGAAACTATACACCCTAGTAACAGTAAATAAAGTTTAGGGCTCATTTGAAATAATTCTGGTAGTTAATTATTGATTTTGATATTTCGAAGGATATATAACCACCCTGAAAAACTATTAATTGCTGGTAATAAGTCCTTTAATAGCAGCAATATATGCTATTTTCTATAATGTGTAAGCTCCATGTAAATTAAAAAACAAGATGTTTTTATAGTATTCCGAAATTTTATACTTAATAAAAGTAAGGTGCTTTACGATCTTGCGTATGTACTTATTATATCAATAAAGTAGATTTTATATACTTATTTGGTTTTAAAGTTTCTACTGTGTTTTGTTTTGCACCTCATTTGTTTTATGTTTTAATAGGTTTATTTGTTAATCTATTACTTTATAGTATTCTAATTTTAAATATAAAGATAAATAATTCAAGTACTTGGTTTTTATAGGTGTAAATGTATATAAAATTATATAATACTGCTAAATCCATATAATTACAGTGCTGAATTGTTAATTTATGTCTAAATACAGTATTTTGATTGAAATATTCTCAAAAATGAATTGCTTAAATCATTTTACTTTTGGATATTTGCCCCCGAGTGAAAAAATGTTCGTTTTGTGTTTTAACGCTTCAAGATACAAACAGGACAAAAAAGTACTTTTTTAAATTTAAGCAGTTGTTTTCTCCCAAATCCACTATATTAAATTTTTAAGTATTTTCTATTTATTATTTCTTTTATCTCAGGTAAGGAAGGAGTTCCTACATAGATATGGCTTATGGATATAGTTTGTTTGGAAGTAATTCCATTGTGTAATCAGGCTATAGAGTAAGGTTAAAAAGAAGTAAATAGTTATTCTTATATAAAATAAAACCTTTTTTAATCCATGTAATGGCTTTAAATCTAAACAAGAGTAGTGAGTTTTTGTTTTGATTTAAAAGGAGTCCGTCTATGGCTTACTATAATTGATATACCTTGGAACACTTTGTTGAGTAGTGTGGTTTAGGGTAATTCAAGGTGGTATGCAATGGGTTATAATGCGGTAAAAATATATAAGATCAGTATTTAAGAAAAAGTATTTTTTATAAAAGCTAAGCCTTGTTGTTGGGGTGAAGGCTATTTGTTTTGTGGATTTTCCACATAAGAGCGCTATTTGTGATTTTTTATACCATTGTTTTACCTAGGTTACTAGGTGAGGTTGATGTCTGTTGATTATTGCCTAGTATAGGTATCTATAGTACAGCTATCAAGGGTAGTGTCTTGCTTTTGTTTTGGCAAGAGGGTGGAGTAAAGAATTCAAATAGGGTTTTTAGTGCAACAAGAAGTTATTGTAAGTGTTGTTTAATGTGCTTTTTGCTAGTAGATCAGCAATAGAGTTAGGTTATACAAACAGGTGAGTACAGCTAAATATTATATTTTCTTTTTTATGCAAACAGTTGATTATCTATGGGTTGTTGTTGCCCTTGAATTTGTTTTGGTCCTTGGAGTGCTGCTTTATTTTTATAAGCGTTATACTTATAATAAAAGGCAGATGGTTAATGACTACTATACTTTTCAAAATGATTTTAACAATAAGCAGGTGAGTTTACTTCAAGGTGTTTATGGACATTTTTTTGAAGATTTGTCTAGTAACTTACATCTTTTAGCCGATACCAATATAGATGATATACAAAAAAAAGAAACTTTAGATAAGTTAAGCCAAAGGGTAGAGGATAAGCACCAGGACTTAAAGAAGCTTCTTGTAAAGGAGTATGTTACTTACCCTTCTGTAGTGGGATTAAATACTTTATTGAAGCAGTATATAGATACGGTAAATCGATTCGGTACCAAACAAGTTCTCTATGTGAAAAAAGGAAAGATAAAACCTTTACAGCCAGAAATGCAGATACATATTCTAGAGTTATGTAAGGAGCTAATGGGGAATATAGTACTTTATTCTCAAGCTGATTTTATTGAATTACAAATAGAGCAATTACCACAGAGTCTGCATATCACTATTATAGATAATGGCAGTAAATATGATTTTGAAGGTTATTTAAAAAGGAAGAAAAAGGTATCCTTACAAGGATTAGACTCCGATTTAAAGCCTATTAAAGGCACTTTAAGTCATAATTATAAGAATAATTACAACTATACTTTCTTAAGAATAGAGCAAACTAGCTTTACCTAACTAACAAAGTAATAGTATCCCTTAGAAGTAGAAATAATAAGATTAGAATAAAGGTTTTATCTACGTTGTAAATTTACTAACGCTTTGTCACTTTACTAACGCGTATTTATTACTTAGAAAAGTTCCATTAGAGCCGCCTCTAATGGGGCTTTTTTATTTTAAAGGTACCCTTTATTTACTTTTCTATTAGTTATGGAGGAGATTAAAAAAAAGGGTATGATTTATTCGTGTTGTATGTAGCTAGGTATTGTATGTAGCTAGGTATTGTATGTAGCTAGGTATTGTATGTAGCTAGGTATTGTATGTAGCTAGGTATTGTATGTAGCTAGGTATTGTATGTAGCTAGGTATTGTATGTAGCTAGGTATTGCATGTAGCTAGGTATTGCATGTAGCTAGGTATTGCATGTAGCTAGGTATTGCATGTAGCTAGGTGTTGCATGTAGCTAGGAGAGGTATAGATTTAGTTTTACTGATTGTTTTTTTGAATATGTTCATCAAGTTCTTTTTTTAGTAGATCTAAAAAAGGTGTAGTCTGGCTAGACTTTCTATTTTTCATTCTAAAAAAGGTGTGATGAATATTGGGCAAGGGCATATTAAATACTTCAGATAACCGCTGAGAAAGCTCTTTTATGGAGGTATGCTTTTTGTCAACGGCGCCCGCAATGTAAATGGCGTAGATTAACTCGGTGAGCGATGCCTTAGAATGAGTTCATTGTATAGTGTTGGGGTGTGGCTGGGTTTTGCTTTGTGGAATACTAAGTAGTTTACCTCGCAGATGCTTTAAAGTTTCTTTAAACAATAGGTGACAAGTTGCATTTAGCTCTAATAAAGTAGAAAAATCATTGGCATTATTCTTAAGTAGTTCTAGACTCCCAGAGTAAGTAACACAGTAGATAGATATACCTTTGTCCAAGGTGTAATAAAGAGAATCTAAATCAGTGCGACCACTTTTATAATACTCAAAATGCTCCCATTGTTTAATTAAGGCCTTATTCTCCTGTAAGATAATGTCATAGATGGTCTGGTAATAGGTGTTTTTGTGTTCTTCCGGGACTTTTTCGTATCCCTTATCTATTTCTTTTACCGAATTATAAAAGAATATTTTGCTAACCATAGTGGGTTTAACATGTTTGAAGAAAAAGATTTCTTCCTCTTGATTTGCGAATCCCTTCTGGTGATAATGTACCCACATCTGAGTGTACTTATCCTTTATAAAGTTTCTGATTTTTTTATGGAGCGATTTTCCAGCCTGTGGAGTAAGTAGGCATTGATGCTCAAAGTCATCGATTTGACTTAAGATACTTTTGTAATCCATAATGTATATATTTAGTTTATGATAGATATATGTAACTATATTGAAAGACAAAAGAAAAATAAACCAGTTAGCCCTACTGGTTTATTTTTTTAAGTTTGGTGCTTGAAAGATGACTCCAACATCTGGCATTGTTACTTTTTTTTTGGAAACAACAAGAGTTAATGCCTGTGAATAATAAAACCCATTATTTATTTTACTTTCACCGATGTAAAAATAATAGTTATATTTGATATAACTACTATCTTATTGGTTTTTAATGTGTTAAAGTTTAATGATAAGAATGTAAATGTTATTTTATGTAAATATATCCATGAAATTAACAGTTTTTCCCTAATTGTTGTTTCTATTTTTGGAAGGTCATAGTGGTAAAATGTACCAATATGTATAATTTTAATGAATAGTGTTTGTTCAAATTGCTAGAAAATGAGTTAAAATATACTTTTTACTACTAAAATGCAGTGTTGAAGTAGGAATTTATTAGATAACATAATATTTTCATAAATGTGCTAAAAATACCCTAAAAAGGGTATGTTTTAAATGATAAATTATTCCGAAATTTACGAGAATTATTTTCACTGGTTTTCTAAAAAGTCTTTATAGGGGCTTTACAGGGAACCTTTATGATCTTCACCTGTCTTGTAAAGTGCAGGCTTTACCTTGTTAAAACATAGGTATAATTACTAAGTTATTTGTATTATGAAAAGACTAGCCTTGATAAATAGCTCGAGTTTTTTAGCATCCTATTCTGTGCTAAAAAAAGATAGGATGAGTTTCTCTTTTAAAAGAGGCTTTGCTATTATCTATAGAGGCTATAAGCTGTTTTTAAAGCCATGGTGGATCTGATGCCATAGCTATCAATTTATGTAAAGAGTATTCTTTACATGGCTTACAACTCTTATGTAAGCTATTTTTCTTGAAAGGGAATCAAAAAGCAAAGTCCCCCGTGTTTTTGGATTTCTAATTTTTGACCCTTAAAAAGATTTTTTATGGAATTTTTCGATTTTATTATTTATGCATTATTAGTGCAACATTTGGTTATTGCACTTCTAATAGGACAATTAGCTGGCCAACTGGTTGGCAAAAAGAAGTTTTTAAGCGATAAACTAAAACACATGAAGGCAAAGGTGAGTAATGATCACCTTTTGGAAGAGCATATATCTATTGGCAACTTTATTCATGTTATTTTTAGTGAGTTAGAAATACTTATTAAAGGCGGTATGAATAAAGAAAAGCGCCTAGATATGTTTGAAATGTTATCTCGTTTTGTAGTGGTTAAACACCAAGAACTACGAGAGGCTCTTTTGAAGAAGTATGTAGTAGAGAAAGGTAAGAATCCCTTTCTACATATTTTAGAACGTTACTTAGAAGAAGTAGAGACCGACACTGCTGTAGATGTAACTCTAATAAACAACTCCACTTTAGAATTTAGCAATATAGATCATGCAAAGGCTTTAGCGGAACTCTGCACAGAGTTACTACGCAATATCTGCAATGTAAGTGATGCAATGGACGTGGAAGTTAAACTAACAGAGGATCAGGGAATCTTGAAGGTTCATATTAGCTTCGATGGAGAAGAGTTTTCTTTTATACACGAGAGAAATAATCCAGAAGAAGAGGATGATGATGACCTGTATGATATTATACATCCTGATGAGCTAGAGTATGGCTTTGATTTATTGGATTTAACTCCTGTGCGTTATTTGGGATTAGATTGCATTGATAAGCGCTTAAAAGAGCTGCAAACCACTATGGAACATGGTTATAAAGGAAAGACCAATTATTTCCTTCTTCAAATACGTTTGTAATTATGATAAACGTAGCAGTAATTGAAAAAAATCTAATTGTTTTAAATGCCTTAAAATATGGATTTGATAAGACAAAGGATATTAAGCTTGTGTTACATTGTGAAACAGGAGAAGATTTTTTTAACAACCACAGTAGCTATTCCATAGACGTGGTTATTGTAGAAGTTGGGGTTTATGGAACGCCAGATAAAGTGATGTTGGAGCTTTTAAGTGATATACAACAAATTTTACCACAAGCTGAAGTGTTAATATTTACTTCTCTTAGGTTTCTCTATGTAAAGCAGAGATGTTTAGCGCAACGCGTTAAAGGGTTTTTACCTAAACCCGAAGGTATCCTACTTATAAACTCTGCAATTCGGGATGTTTTTTCAGGGAAATGGTATCTTTCTAAAGATGCTTTCGATTTCTTGAATGTAAACAGAGATATCTTGAAAAACAAAGTACAAGTGTTGACCCCTGTACAGATTATAATTGTAGGTAAATTTGCTAAGGGGAAGCTTGGCAAGGAGATCGCTGCTGAATTAGGAATAAGTGAAAATACAGTATCTAGTCATAAAAAGAGTATCTACGAAAAATGGCATGTAAGTAATACACCTGAAATGCTAATGTTAGCAGTGCGGCTTAAGTATATCGATCCGAATAATCTGGAATTAGTAGATAAATTATTACCTACAAAACCGCCTTCTATAACTCTTGACAGTTTGAGTAAAACTATTCACAAAAGCAATAAATCTCCTTATGATTAAAGTGGTATCACAGCCTTAGTACTTAAAAGGCTAATAAGGGTAATTTCCCCTTTGAAATAGGACATATTTCATACCTCAGTTACAAAGAGGCAGTTGTATTAAGTAACTATAAGCCACCTAGAAATAGGTGGTTTTTTTATGGAAATAATACAAGGATAGTTATCACTTGATCTAAAAAAGTCTTTTTTAGTTTCTAATTGTATTTTCCTTCCTTAATGTAAAAAGCTAAATAATTGATTTTTAGGTAAATGAATCCGTAACGTGGTTTGCTAGGGGATATAGAGTGTACAGCGTATTTTGTAGCTCTAAATTAGTCCTCGATGGCTTAATTTACAAAAAATAAACAACAAAGTCAATACCCATTTTTAAAGATAAAAACTTGGAAAGATGGGGATTGATTTTACTTAATTCTCCACTTAATTTTACAAAAGTAAGTTACAGAAGTGTTCTAGAATTGAAAGATCCCATAGAACCAAGATCAAAAATATAAGCTAAAGAGATAGTTGAAATTACCAAACTCGTAATATCACGGGGTAAAACTGACCTAGTATAATAGAAGAAGTAATAAAAAAATACTAAGGTTTTTATTGTAAGCTATTAGCTACTAGTTAAGTCTAGGTGTAAATGACTTCTAGAAATAAAAAAAGGGGTGTTAGCTTGTTGTTAGTACTAGCACCCCCTTACAACTTTTTGAGTTGATGAGTAATTTATTTTTAAATACACTTGTAATATATTGAAAATAAGCTATATACGCAATAATTTGTAGTTTTTGTTTTAATTTAATGACAATTTTTGTCAGTTATTTAAAGTAACAAATAGATAGGTAGGATAAAGGTAAATTATACACAAAAGCTAAGTGTAAACTAAGTAAAACGTAAAATAAACACAATGCTTAAACTAAGTAAAGCATAAACCTAAGGGGAAAATGCCGCAGAGAAAAGGGAAAAAGGTGGGTTTGTGTACAATGAAACACAAAGGAATAAAAACATTTTATCCAAGGCTACTGCTTCTACTAAAAAAATAAGGGCAGAAATGAGTTAGTTTTCCGCCCTATTACATCTCAATGTGACTCATTTGAAAAAGTCTTGTGAAAAATTCATGTTGAATTACATCTAAGGTATTGATAATAAGTTGTATTGCAAAATAAATGGATAGTAAATTTTGTATAATATATAGTCTTATTTCTTGAGATAAGCGCATAGATAGTAGTAGAAAACAATAGATCTACTTTTCAAAAAAAGTATAGTAGGAAGGTATCTATCTATTGTTAAAAGAGAAATTCAATACAAAGTATAGCAGCGGCTGAATTGATAAGGCTATGTAGGTCTATACTGGGGCCATCGTTCTCTAGGAAGAAGTGAAGTTCTACTGTTTATTCAAAAGCAGTAAAATATTAAATAAGAAATAAAAGCTTGAAGTGACCTAAGGATAGGCTTAGAGGTAATTATCTTAGACAGTATACCGATTGATTTATAAAGATAAGTAACATACTTCTAAAAGTAGTATAAAAAAGAAAAGAGCGCCGTTTAAGAAGATACGCCGCTCTTTAAAAATACTAATTACTAGGTTACTCACTCCTAGTAAAGTATTTGAACAGAATAGTAATGCTAATATATTGATAATAAGTAATATATAAAAATTTATTTACTATTATTTTAAAAGAGGTAGGATAATTCATTGAAATAGGAAGCTCAATCTGATGTAAGAATGTATCAAAGAGTCCTACTTTCTAGCGGATAGATAAAAGTAAATAAGACATTACCTACTTCAGAAAGTAAGTACAGAGGTAGCTTAGAATCTATGTGAAAAATAGGTGTAAACACGTATTGCTATTAGGGTATTGATTGACTAGTTTAGATGAGCTTTTTTCTACAGTTAGACTGAAGATCTGGTTTATAGTAAATATGATATGTAAGCAAGATAAAGATAGAAGTGTAGTGACTGCTTTGTGAAGGAAAATCAAAACAAGGAAGCGTTTGAGCTTACAGGTCTAGAAAAGAAAAGTATAATATTGAATACAGATGTATATAGTATTAAATAGAGAAAGGGGGACCAGGAACTTATGGTAAGTTCTATTACAGGAAAGTTCTCTATTTATTATAAGGAAAAAGTGTATGGAAAAATGCTTGGATTTTGAATCCATTCACTTTAAAAACGATTGTTTAACCTAAAGCTAAGTTATAGACACTTAGACCAAAATTTATGAAGTGTATTATTAACGGATTAAGAGCTTCTTTATGTGATGCTTTTCAAAGGTTTTTTCACAGTTACATCTTGTATGTATTAGGATCTAAGTGTCTAAGAAATAGGCTGACATTAAAACGGATCAACAAACGCAGAAATATAACCTTGTAATAGTTTACTAAAAAGGAGTTTTTAACTAAACATTCTCTAAAATGAAAAAAATGTTTAAAAGCCTTTTCCTACCATTAGCGGTATTTGCGATGCTAGGTTTAGGTGCACTTACTTTAAGTGCTAGTAATATTACAGCGGATTCAGTAACAAGTACTGAAGCTGTAAGTATGCAAGCGGTGTATACCGGACCATTTTTCACTTATAATGGTGTTACTTATGATCCGATATCTGTTACTCCAAATCATTGTACAATAACACCTACAGATAATGGATTATGTAAGGTTGAAATCGAAGGAGAAGACGTCTATTTATATGGAAGAATAATGGTAGGTACTGTATGGGAATACAAACCGTTATATAATATTTAAATGGTTGAACTATTGAAGGCGCAAAAAATGCGCCTTCTTTTAATTATTTTACATGAAATTTTTACTTGGATCTACTCTGTTATGTATCCAATTTATTTCTTTACGATCTTTTAAATAATAATCAAACCATTCTATATAACGTTTAGTTGCATCTTTCGAAACTTCACTTTCAGTAAAAAAAGCATGTCCTACATCATGATAAAATAGAGCTAAGAATGCAGTTTGTTTATATTTTTTTAATGCCCAGAAGAACTTACTTGTCATTTCTGGTACTACATTTGTATCTTCTAATCCATGAAGCAATAAAATAGGTGTCTTAATTTTATGTGCATGAATGAGTGGTGAATTATCAAAGTATTTTTTGGGATTCTCTGCAAATGTTTGTTTCATTTTGTATTGTCCTCCTTCTGCTCTACCATATTCTGGGACTTGCCTAAATTTGTCACTATAACGATAATAAAAATCACCAATTAAGTCTGTAGGACCTGCAAAGCTTAGAATAGCAGCAAATAAATTACTATGACTCGCGATTAATGTGCTTTTGTAGCCGCCAAAAGATCCACCTGCTAAGCCTATTTTTTTTTCATCTATACTTGACTCTTCAGCTAATACTGCATAAATTCCATTTTCAACGCAATCTATAGCAGTAACTCCAGGCCCACTATCACTTACATAAGTATCTGGTGTAAACACAAAGTAATCGTTTTCGTTTAGCAGAGTTCTATTATAAGCACCTTGATTGTAATAAGTAGATGGGATATATTGATTCGGCTTGAGTTGATTGCTTTCCCATACTTTGTCATAAATAAAGGTAATCATTGGGAATTTTTTATTCGCATCGTAATTTTTAGGATAATAAAGAAAACCTTCTAACTCTACTCCATGACTATCTTTAAATTTGATACTTTTTTGTCTTTGCCAATTATAAGCTTCTTCCGGTAATGGTGTGTTTACCAAAGTAGAATTTGTGTTGTTTTGAGAAGCATTTATTGTATGAGGTAGATTATAGTTCTCTTCTAACCAAACTATAGTATTAGTAGGCTGATCAATAATGTTAGTGAAAATCTGTGATATTTTATTAGGGGTAAATTTTAAAATATTAACAGATTTATCGTCTTTAACCTTATAAATAGCAGTATTGTGATTAATAGTAACTGTGTAGACGAATGGTTTAGTTAAATCTATGAGTCCTTGGTGATTTATTTCATGAAATATTTGTCCGACAAAATTAAAATCTGCACTTTCTTTAAAGTTGCTTAATTTAGTTACTTTAGCTGTAGCTACATCTAGCTTAACAATATTATTACCTTTATTGAACACTACATACTTTGAGTCTGACGACCAAAGTGGTCTTTGCAAACCAATAGAATCTTTTTCAATTAAAGTCCTTTTTTCTGTAGAAGGGGTATATATTTCCCAATGATTTGAATTTTCTTTAGGATATAAAATGTGTGTGTTATCTGGAGAAATATATAATTGTTCCCCTGATATTGCCGATAGAATCTTTATTTCTTTTGAATTAATATTTTGAATATAATTGATAGTTTGTGGAAAAGGATGCTCAAAGAGATTATTTTCATATGGCTTACTATAAACTACATAGTTTGGTATGGTATTGCGTTTGTATTCTCTTCCAGAGTTAGCATCGAGTTTAATCTGTTGTTTAGTTTCGTATTTATAAACGATTACATAATTTTTGTTTTTAGGTATGTTTTTCATACGAGTTGGGATTATATTTCCACTATTGCTTGACCAAATCCTAATAAAATCACTTTCGGGTACTATGTCATTTGTTGAAATAGTGAAGCTTATAAAAAGATCATTATTGTTGTAGATTTCGGTTTCTAGATTCTCTAAGTGTTGATTTGGTAAATTTATCTGCCTGTATTCTTTTTTATTTATATCTATAAAAACTAGATTGTTTTTAGTTTTGAACAAAATACAATTTTGTTTTTCATTCCACTTTAGATTTGAAATTTCTTGCTCAGGAGAAAGAAGTAAGCTTGTTTCAAAATCCTGAAGAAAAATGGCATATAGTTTTTTAGAAGCCTTTTCTTGATACACTATGATGGATTTATTTGGATTTACATAATATGTATCAGCATTGGCTATGTGGAATAGCTGTTGATGTTTAGTTTTGTTTAATTTGATAATGCTCAGACCTCCATTTTTGTTTAATGTTATGATTATATTATTATTCTTATCTGAGTCAAATTGGACAATATTAGGGATCCTCTGTGTTTTTGTTGTATCACTGAGGTTGATAATAGATAAAATATCTTTATTCTGTTCTAATAGAAAGTCATCCTTTAAAAGGTGGTTGTAAAAAGTACTATTATTTTTGAAACTAAATTGCTGCTTAGTTTTTGTATTCATTAAAAAGCAATTAGAAAACCTCTTTCCTTTATCATTATACTTATTGTATATCAGCCATTTCCCATCAGGAGAAAGATGGTTGGGCGAGATCTTCATCGCTTGCAAGTGTGCAGGCTTATTTGAGTTTTGTGCACTAATAGGTGTAATATTTATCAAGAGTAGTATTGCGATAAATAGTATTTTAACTTTTCTCATCGTAAATAGTTTATAGGTGATAAGTTATTATTGTATCTTTTTCTATATAATTTGTTATTGTTGAATCAGTATTAGAGCTGATTGCAATTATAGAGTTTTGAGGAATGGTTATTATGAATTGACCTTCTTTGTTTGTTAAATGATGAGTAGTATAACCTAATGTTGTATAGTAAAAAGGAGACATTATCATAATATTTTCTAATGGTTTTCCTGTTTCTTTACTTATAACTGTACCAGCTAAAGTGACTAGTTTATTAGGATTTACATTGAATATTTCTTTGTTTTTATAACTTTTACTTACGATTTGTTCTCCAATTGATGAGTCGATTGGCTCTACGAGAAAGTTGACTATTTGATTGTTTTCAAAGCTATGTAAGTTATAAGAAGGTTTTTTTTGTTTATAAAAGTGGTGATAAGGTAAAAATTGTATTGTATCTCCTTTGTTGATTGTAATATTATAGTATCCATCTTTGTCTACAAATACTTTTTCATTTTCCCCCTTAGCATTTAGGTTTTTTTTGAAAAACTTCCATTTATTAGCAATATTTATTGTGTTGACTCCTTCTGGTGGTGTATTAGTGTTTTTTACAAGTACTCGACCTTGAATTGTAATGGTCCCATCTACATTTTGTAATAATGGATTACTTTCTATAATTGGAGTATGTAAGTTATCGCATGAAGTTATAAAGCCCAAGCAAATGCAACTTAGGCTAAATAGTAAATTTATTTTTTTCATAATATGATTGAAATTAATAACCAGGGTTATTTGGTAATAAATTTTTATTAATTAAGATTTGTGATTCTGGTATAGGGAATAATGAATTACGTGTTTTCCAAGTTGCTTTTGTTTGACTTAGTTCTTGTTGCAATTTTCCATTTCTCTTTAAATCGAAGAATCTATGTCCTCCTTCAGTGAAGAACTCCTTGTGGGCTTGTATTAATAATTCTTTTATAAAATTTTCCTTAGAAAGGTTTGTCGGTATAGAAGTAAGACCACGTTTAACTATAACTTCATTGAGAACATTTGCTGCTTCTAAAGTTTTATCTTGGTAAGCTAAGGCTTCGGCTAAGTAAAAATAAGCTTCTTCAAGGCGAAAAACCACTCCAAATTCATCTGTATTATTTTGGAGATTTTTGTACTTGTAAGGTTGATGATAAGTGATTCCGTTTATTGAATGATTATTTATCCACATTGTTTTTCTAAGATCATTATTTTCAAATGAATTATTAAAGTGTGTAGTTAATGAGGATGAGGCAGCTATAGTTGTAAATAAGTATAAGCTCGCTTGGTATGTTGTTTGAGGAAGTACAGCTGGACTTATTTGAAATATAGTACTAGTAGCATTTTTTTTAAAAACCTCATTTAGATCTGATTCAAGTTCATACAAAGTGTTATTTACAATACTATAAGCGAAAAACTCAGCTTTGTCATATCTTTTTTGTAAGAGATAATTCTCTGAAAGTAATAGTTCAGTTACTGCTTTATTTATATATACTCGATTATTACTCCTATAGGAATAATCCAGAAGATCAAGGGCTAGTATTAAGTCTTTTTCTATTAATCTTATTACTTCATTATATGAAGATCTTCCTATTGTTGTGTTATGAATGAAATTAGTTGTTGTTGTATAAGGAATATCTCCAAAAATCTTGGTAAGAGTTTGATAATAATGAGCTCTTAATGTATATGCTTCTCCTAGAAGTTGATTCTTATCTGTATCCTTTATAGTTGTAGAGCCAGATATTCCCTCTATAAAAGCGTTTAAAGAATAAATATCTTTGTATGCTTCATTCCACCAGTACTCACTGAAAGTTGGATTTTCTGCATCTATTTGATTTGAGAAAATCAAATGCAGATCATTTCCCAAGTATGTCAACTCATCAGTTGTAAGGCTGAGATTATAAGAGATACCAGTAGGGCCAAACGTAAATAAACTACTATCTATAACCCTAGAATAAATATAATTTAATGCGGCTTTTATTGTAGTAATATCTTCAAATACATCCTCACGATTTATTTGATCATTTGGGTAATCTATGTCAATATTATCTCTACAAGATGTCATTAGTATTGCTCCAGTTATTATAAAGTGCAATAGTGCTTTATTGAAAATTTTGGTTGTTATCATCTCTATATTTTTAAAAAGTTAATTGTAAGCCAAATGAAAGAGTTTTTAAAGGAGGCAGAAAACTAGGAGAAATAAACTCAGGGTCTAATCCATAATAGTTTGTAATTGTCCATAAGTTTTGGCCTTGTATAAATAATCGTAACTGATCTATTTTTAATTTTTTAAGGGAACACTCATAGTTTATAGATATGTTCTTTAGTCTAATGTAAGAGCTATCAGTAAGTACTTCATTACTGTTCCTATATAAAGAAGCTTGACTATAGTTGGGATCACTCCAATGCATAGCCTGAGTATATTTAGAACTTGGGTTGGTTTGGGACCATCTATTGTTAAAAGATGTAGGTTGATTTATCATGGCTGCACCGGGAGCGTTGTAGTAAGAGTAATCATAGTTATATGATTTCTTTTTCACGAATTGAAATAAAAAATCAAGTGAAATTTTCTTATAACTGATTGTATTATGTAAACCTCCAGTAAACTTAGGGTTTAGGTCATTTATGATTTTCTTGTCAAACGTAGTAAACTTACCATCTGTATCATAGTCTTCAAATTGATATTGACCTGTTAAGTTGTTTAAACCTTGGTAGTTATAAGATTTGTAAATATTAAGGGGTTTTCCTATTATAAATAAGCTACTCTGGGTTCCGTCTTCTAGTCCAGGATATGAAACAAGTTTGTTTCTATTAAACGCTATGTTAAAGTTAGTGGTCCATTTAAAGTTTGTTGATATGATATTGGATGAGTTAAATGTGAACTCCCAGCCATAGTTTCGAACTACTGCTGGAAAGTTAGAAGTAATCTTGTCAAATCCAGTAGTACTTGGTAAAGTATATCCAATAAGTTGATTGCCTGAACGATTATCATAATATGCTATAGAGCTGTTTAATCTATCTTTAAAAAAAGATAATTCTAATGCTGTTTCAAGTTTAGTGGTTTTTTCCCATCTATAATCAGGATTATAAAGTGCTATAGGTTTTAATGCACTACTATTAGCATATTGTCCAGTGTTAGTACTATAAGCATCTAAATAAGCATAATCGCCAATATTATCACTACCAGTTATTCCGTAACTTCCTCGTAGTTTAGCAAAGGATAGCCACTTCCAATTTTGAGTAAAATCTTCTTTAGTAAGTATCCAGGCAGCTCCCAAAGCTCCGAAATTTCCAAATCTATTATCAGGTGAAAATCGACTTGAACCGTCTCTTCGAGCTGTAATGTTTATAATATATTTGTGATTGTATATATAGTTTAGTCTTGAAAAATAAGCTAGATAATTATATTGGGTTGTACTATTTCCAATTATCTCTCTGTTTTTAGCTGCACCTATATTTGTTATTAATGAATTAGAAGAGAAATTAGATCCTGTTATTCCTAGAAAATTCTGGAGTGAGGATTGATATGTTATTCCTGTTAATAGATTAAAAGTATGCTTATTCCATGTTTTGTTGAAATTAAGTTGAGGTTCTATAATATATGAATAACTACTATTAATATTTTTGTTGATGTTAGAGTTTTCAGAAGTTGTATTTAAAGTTGGATTATGAATAGTATGTGGTGTAAGTTGTATTTCATTATAATTAAGAGAGTTTATACCTGTATCTATTTTAAAAGAAACCAAAGATGAAAAAGCATATGAAAGAGATGAATTTAATATAAAAGAGTTAATTTCATTTTCATAAGTCTTTCCTAGAGATGCAATAGGATTAGCAAAGGTTCCATTTTCCCAGTTTATTTCCCCTTCTGAAGTATACAAGGAGGGTGAATTAGGAGAAAGCTGAAGGGCATTTTTCGTAAGATCTGTTGCTGGTAGATTATTGTTTTGCTGGGAATAATTTATAGATGAGCTAATTAGTAGTTTGTTGTTTCTTGTACGCTGATTGAAATTTATTAAAGCTGAATTTCTTTTATACCCCTTATCCGTTGGAAATACAGTTGTGCTTTCATTGTGACTTAAGTTTATATTATAATTTGAAAGTTCGCTACCTCCTGTAACTCCCAGGGAAATAGTTTTATTTACAGCAGTGTTTCCAATTAATTCTTTTTGCCAATTCGTATATCTAGTTTGGTCCCAAGTACCGTTGATATCATAGTCTTTAGGACCATAGGTATTAACACCGCTATTTGAAAAGGCTTCTTTTCTCATTCGCAAATAGTCCTCTGTTCCCATCATATCCATATAATTAGCTACTTTACTATAACCAAGGGAAGAAGTAATAGTAAATTTGTTGTCACCTTGCTTTCCTTTTTTAGTAGTAATAAGGATTACTCCATTTGCCCCCCTTGAACCGTAGATTGCAGTAGCATCTGCATCCTTTAACACTTCAATATTTTCAATATCAGAGGGATTTATATTATTTAAAGGAGAGATGTTCCCTGGTAAGACCATTGAGTTTATATTATTACTAGTTTGAGAACCTAGATTATCTGATATAATTGGAATTCCATTTATAATATATAAAGGGGAGTTTTGCGCTGGGGAGATGCCTAAGAAGTTTCTACCTCTGATTTCAACTCTCATTGCACCTCCTGGAGCACCTGTTGCTTGGGTAATATTAACACCCGCCATTCTTCCTTGCAGTGCCTGTAAAGGATTTATTACTGGTTGTAGCTCAATGTCTTTAGCTGTAACTCTAGCGATGCTCCCTGTTCTTTCTTTGTCTTTTACTGAATAGTATCCAGCATTAACTATTACTTCTTCTAACTCTTGAGAGTTTTGCTGAAGTTCTAGGTCTATTATTCGCTTTTGGTTAATAGTTATTTCCTGACCACTGTATCCTATATAGGAAAATACCAAGGCTTCAGAGGGGCTTGCTTGAATGGAATATTTACCATCTACATCAGTAATAGTAGCTGTGTTTTTGTTTTTTACTTGTACAACAACTCCTGGTAAGGCTCCATTAAAGTCTTTAATGGTTCCAGTGATGGTTACCTTTTGTTGTTCTTGTTCTATCCTAGTTGAGATAGTGTTTGCATGGAGTAGGCTAGGGGAAAAGCAAAAGCTGAGTAAAGCCATAGCTATGCCATATCCATAGATTGGAGTAAAATTTGATTTCATAATTTTTAAATACTATTAAAAGGTTGGTCTTTGGTTTTACGCGCTTGTAGTTGTATTAGGCCACAACATTTACAAGGCTTTTTATTACCTAAACAAAAGGGGAGAGAATAGATAAAGGCTTTAAAGACATTTTTTTGGGTTAATTGTAATCTATTCCTAATCTCTTACATCTTTCTCAGCTCTCCCAATATGAGAAAGAACGGAAAAGGAATAGATATAGAAATGCATTTGGCGTTGAGGTTAGCTTTCTCAATGCGCTAGTTTTGGTTTGTTGGTGTTGGCTTGAAAAGAAGAAGTTAGGTTTGTGAGATACTTTATAACCTGTGATCTTTCGTTTAACTTAAAATACCTCTAACTTTTTTACATAAGAAAGCCCAATAGCAAGTGTCCAATTTGCATCCTAAGCTTATTTACGTCTTACCTTTCAAGCCTTTTGTCATAGGCTTATTGTTTTAAAAGGTTGGTTAATAAATAGTATATGTTGTAGAGTGCATCAATACTCTACAATAGCTTTATGTCTAGGTATAGTATAGTTTATACCTACATAGGATAATCGTCATTTTATGGACAATGCAATGGGCATTGTAGATGGTTTATTACACTTAAATAGTATAATACAAGGAGATATATGGGTTAAATAGAAATTTCTAGGTTGGTATATTACTCTCACTACTCTAAGGCTATTCTTAAGTAAGGAGTGTATTGTCTTTAGGTTGTTTGCAAAAGGAGAAAGGGCAATCATAGTCAGTTATTTTAATAAGGGTGGGCATGGATCTCCTGGGAAACCCACTAACCCCAACCCTATATTTAATATATAGCGATCAATAGCATTTTTAATACCTAGCTCTACCTACCAAAGCAGGTAGAGTATAGGT
>NZ_JBTXLR010000021.1:0-36281 GCF_054871685.1 Myroides sp. LJL116 | reverse complement strand
TTGTCCTTGCTCAATTTCCTGAACAACTTGAAATTTGAAACTTAGCGTATAATCTTTTTGAGTACGCTTTACATAAGGGTTTGCCATAACGATTACTTTTGTTGTATCGTTATACTAGGACGTGACATAAAAATAAAATAAGGGGTCTTTTTTTTTAAAAAAGACCCCTTATTATTTATTCTATTCTAAATTGGTTCCGATCCCAATTTGAAAAGGTAATACCCTATGGTAATTTCTTTAACACATAATTCTGTGCTAAAGGCCCCTCGATGATGTTTCCATCGGTATCTAACATTACTATGTTACCCTCTTGCACTTTAAACTGAGAGATTTGATCTTTACCTTTTAATGTTACAATAGTACCTGTTTTATCCCAAGTAAAGCTACCTGTTTCATTTATTGTGCCATCTTTTTTATCCATATAAACATCTTCTCTTTGGAAAGTACCATCAGGGTTTAACACAATAGTTACTTTAATACCAGGGCAATCAGCACATGGAATCACTCCTTGATAAGTACCATCCCAGTCTACAGAATTTTGGGTAGTATGTCCATCTTGCCCAGTAAACTCCTGAGATGCTGTAGTTTGCTCTGTAGTAGTTTGTGAGTCTTGCTTTTCTTTATTCTCTGTTTTACAAGCAGTAAAGCTTAAGGCTAAAGCCAAAGCGCCAAATACTAATAGATTTGATTTTTTCATAGTTTTAGGTTGTTTAATATAATTTGCATTATTTATGCTAAAAGACACTAGAATCTAGTGTCTTTTTAACTTTAGTTATTATTGTCCATTAAAAAGAATTACTTTCTTTTCTTAGCTACATCAGCACCTTGAAAGAACTCTTGATTAGTTTGGTATATTTTATATTTCACTTGGTAATCTTCCGGTACGTAAACCACAATTGGCATACGACCATTATAACGCATTAACTCAGGTTTGGCAAAAACAAACTCATATTTTTTGTCTGCATCAGGACATCCCATTAAAGTAGAGGCTACATTGCCGTCTGTTGTAAAATCATAATATTTATATCCCCATCCTTGAAGATCTTTACTATCTAATACTCCAGATAAAGAATACGTATTACAACCATCTACTTCCATATATTTACCTACATATAGCTCAACTTTCTTGCTATGGTCTAAATCAGAATGTGGTACCTCAATAACCACTTGTTTATATCCTTGTTTTGGCGCTGGGAATATTGATAAATCCATTTTATCCACTGTACTTTGAGCAAAAGCCCCTAAAGACACCCCTAGAGCAACTACCAATAATTGAATTTTCTTTTTCATAGTAAATAATTTTAGTTCATCCAGAATTGGATCTTACCCAAATTTACTCATTTTTTACTATATCAAAAAGCATTTATATAAAAAAACCTCACATAATTAAGCCAAAATTCTTTTTTTTAATAAATAGATTAACAAAATAGCGCTTTAGAGCTACTACTACTCCCCTAGTAGTAGACCATAGGAGCAAATGACTAAAAAGTTACTCTTTTAAACTATGGAAATCCAAGCATATCAGTACTTAGCAGTGTTAAAAAAAAAATTTTACCTAAAGTTTTTAACGGATAATGATTAGAAAAAATCAAACAAATCGCCTCTTTTTTTCTATTTGCTCCAATAAAACCAAGTGCTCAATAAAAGTTTTTTATTCTTTTTTAAAAAAAATTATATTATTAGAATTTTAGTTGTACATTTGCATCGTATTAAAAAGGTAGGTGATAACCATGTTTAATGCTTGTTAAAGGTAATAACAAAGCAAATAAGCTTTGACTAGTTCCTAACTAAGCTAAACTCCAACCTATTTTTTGATTCTAGTGAAGATAAATATTTACGATCTAAAGTGCTTTGTAAAAAATGCACGTATATTTTAGGTCATAAATGCAAGCAGTGCCCTCAATCAATTCGTATTTTAATACGTATTGGTATTTAATTAAAAAATAAAGAGTTAAATCTTTGTACATAATTCAAATAAAAGCCCTACATTTATATTAAGCTGAGATCGTTAATACAGCGATATATAAATAATTAATAACAATACTGTGTTTAAACTTTACAATAAGATAAACACAATTAAGTGCAAATGAATTTCAAAGACCTTTCTCTTTCTAGTGCCCTCTTAGAATCTATTGATAAAATAGGTTATAAAACACCTACATCTATACAAAGCCAAGCCATTCCTGCTATACTACAAAACAAAGATATCATAGGATGCGCTCAAACAGGTACAGGTAAGACGGCTGCTTTTGCTATTCCTATTTTAAATCAAATTTCTTTAAACCCTTCCGATTCCAATTCTATTGTTGCTTTAGTGGTTGTTCCAACTAGGGAATTAGCCCTTCAAGTTGAAAAGACCTTTAAAGATATTGGAGGACCTTTAAAAATTAAGACAGCTAGTATATTTGGTGGAGTTCCAGTTAATGCACAAATAAGAACATTAAGACAAAACCCACAAGTACTTGTAGCCACTCCAGGAAGATTATTGGATTTTTTAGGTCAAAAAATTGTAAAAATATCCTCAATTAAGTATCTTGTATTAGATGAAGCAGATCAAATGCTAGATATGGGTTTTATACATGATATTAAGAAAATCTTACAATTAACCCCATTAAAAAAACAAACTTTATTCTTCTCAGCAACTATGCCTGAGCCGATTGAAAAGTTTGCAAAAACGATATTAAAAAAGCCAGTAAAGGTACAAGTGAAAGCTAAAACCTTAACGGCACAAAAAATAGCTCAATATGTGTATTTTGCTGAAAAAGAGCAAAAGAAAGAGCTTTTAAAAAGTTTATTACTAAACAATTCCCAAGAACAAATCTTAGTTTTTACTCGTACCAAGCACGGAGCTAACAACTTAGTAAAATACTTGCAAAAAGCACAGATTAAATCGGCAGCCATTCACGGTAATAAAAGCCAAAGTGCTAGAGTTAAGGCTTTGAATGAATTTAAAAGCGGTAGTAATAAGATTTTAATCGCCACAGATATTGCAGCAAGAGGAATCGATATTGATAAATTACCTTTTGTAATTAATTTTGAGATTCCAAATGTACCTGAAACCTATGTTCACCGTATTGGTAGAACTGGAAGGGCAGGTAAAAGTGGAGTTGCTATCTCACTGTGTTCTGCACAAGAGAAAAACGACTTAAAGAACATTCAAAAATTAACGGGAGTTAAACTTGCGATCAAAGATCAACAAGAGTAATTCTTTAACCTTAAATCTATTCTAAATATGGCTGATTCTTTTTCTAAAAAGGAAAATTCTAAAAAAAAGGCGCAAAAGCTCAATGAGAAAGCAAAACGAAGAGAAGAGCGTAAAAGCAACAACAATAAAGGAAAGTCTTTAGAAGAGATGTTTGTTTATGTAGATCAAAATGGAAATCTAACCGATGTTCATCCTGATCAACAAAAAGAAGAACAACAAAAGTTCACTAAGACTATCCAAAGGGATACAATAGACAAAGAACACACAGGGGTAGTTACCTATTACAGTGATAAAGGCTACGGATTTATCACCCAAGACAACTCAAAAGATAGCTTATTTGTACACAGTTCTGATGTGGGTACACCACTTACACAAGGAGATAAAGTAAGCTTTAAAAAACAAAAAACAACCAAAGGCTTAAGAGCCTTAGACGTGAAAATCATATAATAATTTTTAATTTTAATTACCATGCAAGAAGGAATCGTAAAATTCTTCAACGAAACTAAAGGTTTCGGATTTATTACTCCACAAGACGGAGGACAAGACATCTTTGTTCACACTACAGGTTTAAACGAATCTATCCGTGAGAACGACCACGTTGTTTTTGAAGTAGAAAAAGGAAAAAAAGGACTTAACGCTGTTAACGTTCGTAGAGCATAATTAATAAGGTATTACTCCTTTAGTGGAGTATTACTTCTTTTAAGAGTTGCACTAATTTAAGGCCTAAAGGCTGTTATTACTAAGTAATAACAGCCTTTTTTTATATAGTAAATTCTCTTTTAATACTATCCATAAAAAAAAGCCCCCCTATAAAGGAAGGCTTTTGATAATATGAACTTTTAAACATTAAAAAGGTATGAGTCGAAAAAATAGTATAGATGAATCTATATAAATACCTTTTTTGTATGCTTATATCACTTTCTTTTTTAAACCCTTTGATTTAATCATTGGACTTTAAGACTACAAAAATACATATAAAGTTTCATCTATCAAACTTAAAAAAGCTAAATTATTACCTCTAGAGAAAATATTTTATTTCTCTAGCAAAGTATCTTTATGGGTGTTTTATCTTTTATTGGAGACACCCTTGCCTTTTATATCTTTCAAACGTATTGCATAGCTTAGTTTTTATTAACCTCCATTAAGCTTTGTAAAGCCAGAGAATATTAAAGAAAACTGGAAAAATAACCATCTAAAGACTGTTAAAAATAAGCAGACCTTCTAAAGTTTAACATTTGCCGTTTTTTACTATCTTATTTTTCACTATATTTGTCTAACAATCAAGTACATAAAAGAGAATACATTTCTATATGCCTCCTAAAAAAAGACCAAGGGTGGGTAAATAGCATTTTACCAAACCCACTTTTTAAGAAAAAGCTATATAAGAAACTCTCTCCAAGAGATTGCATACAATACTAACAGTAAGTTTCGCTTTTCCCTTATTATAGAAAAATTTTACATTAACCACTAATCAAAAAAAGACCTTGTTTTTAAAAAAACAAGGTCTTTTTTATTCTATATATTTATCCTCTTAGCTACTTAATTATTCACAGGACCCATCTCCAATACTAAAGACAACAAATCCAATGTTTTGTAATTTCTCTTTGTCTAAAACATTTCGCCCATCAAATACAAAGGCTGGCTTTAGCATATTGTCGTACACCCTTTGCCAGTCATAGTCTTTAAACTCGTCCCACTCGGTTAAAACAGCTATCCCATGGGCATTTTCTAGTGCGCTATAGGCATTGTTATGCACTTGTAAAAGACCTTGGTTTTCTTGATTGCTCCTAGTTTGTAAATCATCAATATCTTTGGTAATTTGAGCAGAAGACACCTTGGGATCGTATACGTGAATTATAGCTCTTTCTTCCATTAATTCATTAGCTACTTGAATTGCTGCCGACTCTCTAGTATCATTGGTATTCTTCTTAAAAGCCCATCCTAAAAATGCAATTTTCTTTCCATTTACTGTATTGAAAAGAGTTTTGACAATCTTTGAGGCAAACCTACTTTTTTGATAGTCATTAAAATCAATAACCTGTTGCCAATAGGTTGCGACCTCACTCAAACCATAACTTTGAGCTATATATACTAAATTTAAAATATCTTTTTGAAAACAAGATCCTCCAAAGCCAACGGAGGCCTTTAAAAACTTGCTACCAATGCGCGAATCCATTCCAATGGCCTTTGCCACTTCGTTGATATCCGCTCCGGAAACCTCACAAAGCTCAGAAATAGCATTGATGGAAGATACTCTTTGTGCTAAAAAGGCATTAGCTACAAGTTTGGAAAGCTCGCTTGACCATAAATTAGTAGTTAATATCTTATCTTTATCTACCCAACTAGCATAAATATCTACCAAAGCCTGTACAGCATGATTGTTCTTAGCAGAACTAGAGCTTCCAATTAACACGCGATCTGGATGAAGTAAATCCTCAATGGCAGTTCCTTCGGCTAAAAACTCCGGATTACTTAAAATCTCAAAATTCACTCCATTCCCAGTTTGATCTAATATTTGTTTAATAGCTGATGCAGTCTTCACTGGTAGAGTAGATTTCTCTACCACAATTTTATCCTTTGTAGCTACTCTTGCTATTTGGCGGGCACAAAGCTCGATGTATTTTAAATCGGCAGCCATACCTTTACCCTTTCCATAGGTCTTAGTTGGTGTGTTTACCGAAATAAAGATCATATCGGCCGCATCAATGGCTTTATCTACATCTGTATCAAAGAATAAATTCACCCCTCTTGTCTGAGCGATTATTGAGGCCAATCCAGGCTCATAAATAGGTAATTGGGATAAGTCTTGCGTATTCCATGCAGCAATACGGGATACATTAATATCCACTACGGTTACTTGAATATGGGGATTCTTTGCCGCAATAACTGCCATGGTTGGTCCTCCAACATAACCAGCGCCAATACAACAAATGGTTTGAATTTTTTGCATGCGTAATTTCTTTGTTTTTATTTCACCTTGCAATGTACTGATTTTATCGCTTTACCGCCATATTAAATGGTTTAAAGAATACTAAAACAAACTTTCTAGGTAAAAAAAGACCAAAAAAAACACCTTTACCACCAAAGGTAAAAGTGTTAATTATTTTTTGTCAAAATAACCTATTGGCATTTTAACTATAAGTAGTCTAGCTTATCTTTATAACTTTACTATTCTCCTTCTCTGCTACCTCTTTTCGTAAAGAACTACTAGAGAAACGGTGATCTCTGGTATTGAAATATAGCTCAATACCCTTTTCTTGGCAGTAATCTCTACCGGTAAAGTTTAAATTTGCGTATTCATCTCCTAAGATGCGAACATCAATCTTAAAGGAACGTAAAATATCCTCTAAATCTCTTTCTGTTGCATAAGGCACGATTTCATCTACAAATTTACACCCCTTTAATTGAATATAACGCTCTACTACGCTTTGCGTTGGTTTGTTCTTATTTGGTCTATCTATAGTTGGATCGGTTTGCAATCCTACGATTAAATAGTCGCATTGTCTTTTTGCTTCCTCTAACATCTTAATATGCCCTGCGTGTAAAAGATCAAATGCACTAAAAGTTATTCCTACTTTCATTATAAATATTTTTTTAATCAACAGCAAAAAGCAGTCCAAATGAAATACAAAGACAACCTTTTCACCTAAAATCAACATAATAGCTCTATTTATTTAAAACAAAGCCCTTAGCTTTACTTTAAAATAATAAAGCAAACACCTCAACTCAAAGTAAATCATTGCCTTAGGAGACATTGTAATAGAGAGTTGAAAATATTAACAATCAAAAATACCACTTTTTCCTTAAAAAAGTAAAAATATTTTTACCTCAAGTACTTCTGTTTCTTAGGCTAGTCAATCTAAGATTGAAATGCTAACGAGTCCTACTCTAGTGTTACTTACCTATATAGCTTTAAACAAGAGAGATAAAAAAATCGCCTAGAATAAAATTCTAAGCGATTTAAAATATCCTAAAAAACATCCTTTTTCAATAAAAGGAAAGATTTTTCATTAAGATGATTTACCTAATAGTACAGTCCCCACTATAAACATTAGGTTTGTACTGGCAAAGGTAGTATTTCTAAGGGATAAAATTAGGTTAAAAAAGGTGCTTTTTTCTAATTCTTTATTTAATTTGGTTAAATAAACACACAAACAACTGCATTACAAGCACTTACAATAAATATGCATTTAGAGTATTTTAACCATAAATCTTAAAAATTCCTTAAAAAATATAAGAATTTACACTCTACTTTAGTACCTTAATCGTTTTTATAACTCATTATTACTAATGTAAAGTCTTTTTATCTGTTATTTTAGTGCAATATTCTGTACCCAGATAAAGGGGGTCTCCATACTTTTCAGACCAAAATCCCTCTAAAAGGCCTTCTTCCAAACAGGTATACACTGCGATCCCTTTGTAAATTTTATCCATATCTCCTCTATAATTGAAGTGGATTACTAGAATATTATTCTTAAAGAATCCCTTTCCATATTGAAGAGCCTGCCCGATGGTCCATTTTGCTACAATACGCCTATTAGAATCCAAAGATAAAGAGAGTATACCTTTGTAAAAACTTTCTTGGTCCTGTTCTTGGTTGGTTCCCTTTACCCAATAATCTCCTACTAAATCTTCTATATCCATAGCATCCTTTTCTTTTTTAATAAGAGGTCAAAAGTAAAGTTTTTTTCCTGGATTTTCACTTTGACAAAAGCCCTTTTCTTCCCCCTTAGCTTTAACGTGTCATTACCTCTTTAAAAGCCTTATCAATAAATGGTATTAAATCCATGGCATTTACTCCTATGTAACTAAGTTCACTATGGGCCAGTTGACAAGCTAACCCATGGATATATACCCCAAGTATAGCTGCTTGCTTATTGTCATAGCCTTTGGCTAAAAGTCCTAAAATCACACCATGCAATACCTCCGAACTACCAGCAAATGGCAAGCTACTAGTGGAATTGAAGAAAATCTGATCCTCTGGTAAGACAATTTGCATATGAGCTGCTTCTAAGATAAATATTAGTTTCTTCTGTGTAGAAATAGCTTGTAGTTTAGCTAATTTTTCAAAATCATCCTCCCACTTTCCTACTAAAACTTCTAATTGTCTTGGTTGTATATATAAGATACAATTGCTTGGTAGTTTATCTAGTAGTTTTGGATCTTGAACCACTACCTCAGCAGCTCTAGAAGAAATAATTAATTTACTGGTTTGCTCCACCTCAGACAAAGCAGTAATAATAGTCTTTTGACTAGGAGAATCCTTGTCAATTCCAAGACCTATAGATACTGCGTTATAATCTGAAAGCAAAGGAACCTGGCTTAAATAATGTTGCTGTGGATCACAAAGACAGTTTACTTGCCAGAGCTGAGATACTATAGGTAAATAACCATTTTGGGGAACATAACAACAAAGCGTCCCAAGACCCGTTTTTAATGCCGCTGAGGCTCCTAAAATAACTTTTCCTAATTCAGGACTATCCCCTCCTATTATTATACCATGACCTAATTCTTTATTAGTACTAAATTTCAGACTCTGTTGTAGTCTTTGTTTAACCCATGCGCTTGTAGTGTAAAAATGTTTGCATACAAGCTGATTTTGGGCAGAAACATCCAAACCAACATCTACAATATTAAACGATGCAGCACACTCTCCACTACTAGCAAATAACAAAGACAGTTTAGGGCTTTGAAAAGTATAAACCATATTTGCTTTAAATACTGGAGCATTTACTAAAGTGGCTTTATCACAGAACATACCACTCGGTATTTCTATAGATATTCTATCTAGGGCAGGACTTTGGTTTAATTTGGAAAAAAACTCCGCCCAATTCTCGTCCAAGATATCCTTTAATCCTATTCCAAAAAGACCATCAATAATGATATCCTGTTCTTTAATGGTGATAGAATGTTTATTGGGAAGGAATTTTTCAACCTTAATACCGCTTTCTTGCATTAAATCCTGGTTGGTAGCATTATCAGGACTATACTTCTTACTCTGAACTAAGTATACTTTTACAAAGCCTCCAGCTTCTTTAATCATACGAGCTAAGGCTAAAGCTACAGCTCCATTGGTGGTAGTTCCACATAGAAATACAAAGTTACTATGGTATAATTTATGGCGTAAGCTAAGAGCTTCCATTGTTTTAAGAGCTGCCTTTTCTATTAGCTTAAAACTAGAAATATATTGATTACTAATGGTTTGAGCTACTAGTTCTTTACTTTGAGCACTACTAAATATTTTCATGAATTAATTTTTTGTTTTTGTTTGGTATATACACCTAATGTATAAGCTTATTTTCTAATAATCAAATATTTACAAGTCAAAGTATATACTGACTAAAAAAGCTCTCACAGTTTTTTTTGCATTTATTTATACGTTAAATATTTCATAAGCCTCCTAAATCCACAAAAACACCATTTACACATATACAAACAAACCAATGCTTCTATAAGCAATCTACACACTTACATCCTTTACAAGACTACTTTTAGTAATAGAACACACTTTTTACTTAGTATTCTATATTTTTACCTCATAAACATTTCTTGTACTAGATTAAGTCCAAATGTTAGAGAAGGGTTGTATTTTTGCAGTACAAATTTTACATAGATATACAAAATGAAAATAACCGCATTCGCAGCAACCAATAATACAGAATCAATCAACTTAGAATTAATAAAATCTACTTTGATTCACTTTCCAGCAGCTCAGGTAAATATTCTAGATTTAAATGATTATGAAATGCCTATCTTCTCTCCAAAAAGAAGTTTAGAAGGAATTCCTTCCCAGGCACAAGACTTTTCCAATGCTTTAGAGCAAAGTGATATCTTAATTATAGGTCTTGCAGAGTATAATGGTACATTTACCTCAGCCTTTAAAAATATATTTGACTGGACTTCTAAAATAGACATGAAAGTATTTAAAGATAAACCTACTCTTTTACTTTCTACTTCTCCTGGGCCAAGAGGTGCAACAACAGTATTAGAATCGGCTAAGAATATCTTTCCTTTCTATGGAGCCCAAGTGATAGAAAGCTTTTCTTTACCAAGTTTTTACGACAACTTTAAAGATGGTAACATTGAGGATCAAGACTTAAAACAAGCCTTACATCAAACGATGGAATCTTTTAAAAATAAATTAGTTAGCCAAGAAGTGGAGTAATTTTTACAATCCTTTAGCTTTAGCTTATGTAATGTGGTAAATTCTACTTACATTTACCTTTATAGGTAAATGGGTACTCGATTTCCATTATACCCAATATATAAACCCACTGTTAAAAGTGGGTTTTTTTTATGCTCAATAGTATCTCCCAGTTGTTTTTGGTGGTATTTACTGCTCTACCTTTTACAAAAAACACTTTGTAAAAATCCCTTTAAAAGTAATTTTGTGTTTATAGTCTTTATTTAAATTGTATTTTGCAAAGTGAATAACCTTATAATTCTACCTTAAAATGATTTGGAGACAACCTATAGATTTACACACATTAAATCAAACACCAGCTTATATTGGTACTTTTCTTGGTATTGAATTTACCCATTGGACAGACAACACTTTAACTGCTACTATGCCCTTTAGTGAGAAAACCCAACAGCCTTGGGGTGTTTTACACGGAGGAGCCTCTGTGGTACTAGCCGAAACACTAGGTTCTTACGCAAGTAGCCTAATCATTGATTTAGACCACAAGATACCTGTTGGCTTAGAGGTAAATGCCAACCATCTTAGACCAGTATCTCAAGGAAAAGTAACTGGAGTATGTACCCCTGTCCACTTAGGTAGAACAACCCATGTTTGGGATATTAAAATCTACGACCAACAGCAAAAGCTAAGCTGCATAAGCCGCTTAACCGTTGCAATTATTGATAAAAAATAATCTAAAATAAAAACCCCAAAAAAGTATTTACCTTTTTTGGGGCATGCCTTTTTAGCCAAGGCAAAGTGTTTTATTTTGATCCGAAGTTCTATTTCCTATCTTATCCTACCACTTCGAAGGACTCTAAAGGGTGATCTTCTATACTATTTGTTGCTTCAAAGGTGTAATCATAGTCTTTTAATACACCATTTTTACTTAAACTAAAATAGAGATAGCTAACTGGGTTTTGATCCCAAGAAATCACCTCAATTATAAATAAGTCTTTTTCAACTAAAGGCATCACATTGGTGATATTCTTCCAAATTTCCACAATACAAGAAGGATCTTTAATATCTACTCTAGTTAAATGAATAGGAAGATGAAGTTCAAATCTTGCATTAACATAATAGAAGCCATAATTTTTAGTGTCTCTATAAATAATTGGCTTTTGCTCTAGTTTACTTTTATCTGCATCAATACATACCATATGTTCTTTGCCTTTATAGGTGATAGTAAAAGCACCTTGAGGTAAGATTTCATAATTGTGGATTCGCTTTCCACGTGTATTATAAGTTCTGGCTTTATGGTTAGATATTTTACCTACGATAATACTCTTATTGTCACAAAAACCTATGTAGTTATTAATTATCTTTTTTAGTCCTTTATTATTGCTCCTAGTCTTATATAAACTACCTTGTATTACAACGAATCGCTGTGCTATTACCTGTATTTCAATAAAACCTTGATTTTGCCAAGGACCATGTAGACTAACTACTTGGCTTAAAACCACCTGATTGGTTGAAAGTATTTTTACACTACTACAAGCCCTTGTTTTTAAGCGCTCAAATAATGGTAAAACTTCCAATACATTTTCTTTGGTGATATTGGGAAAATAATCCCATAGCCAAAATCTGTTTTTCACGCCAAAGGTATATACCAAGTTAGCTAGAGTATACCTACCTACTTGATAAAGTTCAATACCTTGGTATTTACAAGGTTCTATAAAAAGCCCTTGCTGATCAATAATACCATAGAAACCTTGAAGGTTTTCTACCACCGCATAACCTGTCTTATTAAAAGACTGTGCGCTTTTAAAGGTGGGTGCAATGCGAATTTGTCCGCTCTGGTCCTTATACCCATATAAAGCGTTTTCGGCTAAAAAGACGGTGTATTGGTGGGAATTAAAAAGATTCGTCTTAGCCATAATCATCAACTATTTTATTTCTAAAAATAACGCAAAAAATCCGAAATAAAAAAATAAAACAGCCTTTTATACTAGCTTAAAGTCAACTTTAACACTTTGGCGTTGCATTTTTTACAAAGACAGAAAAGTCCGATGAAAAAAGGTGAAAAATATAAATTTTAACATTTATATAGGTTAGAACCCACAATATAAGGTACTTAATAGCGTTTTTATAGTTCTTAGTACATTGCCCTATTTTAAAAACCTAACTCTCTACCTATTATGACTTCTTCCTCTAACAACTTGGAAAGTATACAACAGCATTTACATAATACTATTACTTCCTATTCTTTATTAAAGGACTGCTTAACCTTATTGTCTTTATTTGAAAGATGGACTAACTACTCGCCTACTTTGTACCAAGCCAATTTAATTGGATATGGGCAAAGAACCATCAAAGTAAAGCAAAGTAATCAAGAAAAGAATAAACCCTTAGTAGGCTTTACTCCTAAGAGAAATTTATTATTACTACATGTTTTTTCAGGAGTAAAACACCATGAGTATTTATTGGAGAATTTAGGTCACTTTAAAAGAGTGAGAAACGCTTTGCAAGTACAACAGCTTTCTCACATTAACCTAACCTCCTTAGAAATGATCGTCTATAAGACCATAGAATACCATCAAAGTAGTCTATAGTATAGCCAGTAAAGTCTTTTAGTGTGCACCCATTTTAGAAAACACATTGATAACCACAACCCCTAAGACAATTAAAGCCATTCCTATAACAGCAGGCATGTCCAGTTTTTGGTTATATACAAATACTCCTATTATACTCACTAAAACGATTCCAATTCCAGACCACATTGCATAAGCAATACCCATTGGAATACTTCTTAGGGTTAAACTTAAAAAGTAAAAAGCTAACCCATAGCCAACTATAGTAATTATACTAGGCCATAATTTGGTAAATTCTTCAGAGGCCTTTAAGCTTGATGTGGCAATAACCTCAAAGATAATGGCAACAAAAAGTAGAAGTAAATTTTTCATCTTTATTTTATAAGGACACAAAGATAAGCAAATACTCTAAAATTTATCCTACTCCTGTTGCATTCGAAGTAAAGTTTCTTGTGACACTCCTAAATAACTAGCTAAATTTTTAGAGGGAATACGCTTTATGTTTTCTTTTAAATCCTTTAATAATTGTCTATATCTCCCTAAGGCATTTTGGGTGTGCAAAACAAAGATTCGATGCTCTAATTCACAACAATAATCCTCCATAAAGCGTCTAACTATAATATTTAGTTCAGGAAACTCTCTATATAAACGAAGTAGCGCAGCGCTTGGAAGGGCATGAATTAAACATGGCTCCATACAGGATATACGCTGCAGGGAGGTTCTGCTTTTATACATATGTAAAGTAGATCCGATAATAGAATTCTCAAAGCCATACCACAAATCAATCTCTTGGTTTGTCTCTAAGGTATAATATGCCCTAACACATCCTTTTTCTAAGACGTATAAACTAGTGGCTAAATGTCCATCTTGAAGTAAGGCTTCCCCGGTGTTCTTTTGAAAAGTCTGTGTATTTTGAATAATCGCATTCTTACATGCCGAAGACAAATACCCATACTTTTCAAATAAGCGTATTAATATTTTCATACAATTTTCTTTTGGTTAGTCCTTTAAAGATAATAAATTGATTTAATTACAAGCATATTGTCAAGCTTTTTTCTTTTAGAACTGTTTTTTTTTAGCCTATTGGCATACATTATAATACAAAACGCCTGAATTTCGATTATTATTTCCTTTTTATAGAAACGCAAAAAGCCTAGCTATAGCTAGGCTTTTTTATCTTTTAGGCCGTCCTTTTTAATTAATTGGATAAAGACGCCATATAAGGATCGGTTATACTAGGGGAATTATCCTCTATATGACCAGCGTAAATGTATTCAAAGGCAGGATGACCTTTAAGGCGTAATTCTAATTGATACCATCCTTTAAAATTTTGGTAATCTAAAGTAATTTCTTGACTTTGCTTAGCTCCTAAAGTAATCTCTTGGCTCTTCTTTAAGTAAACCTTATCCTGTAATTCGATAGACAAAGAACTAGTACTTTGGTTTTGCAAGTGAACAATTAGACCTTTATTAAGGGTATAGTTTACCTTTACTTGTATACCAACTGGGGTTTTACTTTGTTTAAAACTGCGATAAAACCCATTTGCCCCATGCATTACAAGGTGAGTATTTTCCCCTTCAAACTGGTCCACTTTCCAAGTATAATCCAAGCTTTGGTCCTTTAGGACTGTAAAGTCCCAATTAGCCCCTTGCTTATGGGCATAGCTACCTATGGAATACACCTGTAAAGGTGCCCCATAAGTTTTATTGCTATTTAAAAGGGGTTGACTTGAAAAATCTAATTCAAGTTGGCTCTCTTTACAATGCAAATCAGCTATCATATTATATGGTAAAGCACAAGCTTTCTTTACTCCCTTTTCTTGCTTAGCAAAACCAGGTAAATCCCTATAGGTAGGTGAGCTTTTGATTTGTTCTAAGGTATACTCTTGAAATAAATCTGGCACTTTTTTATCCTTAGCCTGCATAATGGTTTGGACAATTTGCTGTCTTTCTACAAAATCCAGTTCCACTTTTGTAGTACTTGATGCTGGTTGAAAAACCGAAGTCATATTTCCACTAACTGCCCTTCTATAAGGGGAGATATTTTGCTCTATAATCTTCTTACCTGTTTTCTTTTCAATAAAATATTCTAAAAACTGTATGGTAGAGGTTAAATCCATTACTTCTGAATTTACCCATCCTCCCTTTGTCCATGGACTAACCACAACCATAGGAACTCTAAAACCAAATCCTATTGGGCTTTGAAAGTCTCTATCGGGTTTACCACTTCTTTTCCTTTCTTGCTCTTTGGTAACCCATTCTTGCGGGCTATAAAGATCTGGGGACATTTTACCAGTAGATAAATCCCCTTGTAAAGCAGGCACAAAAGGAGCTACGTGATCAAAGTATCCATCGTTTTCATCATAGGTTAGAATAAAAATAGTCTTTTGAAATACTTTTGGATCTTTAGTTAATATATCTATTGCCTCGGATAAATACCAAGCGCCAAACCATGGAGCTCCAGGGTGATCCGAGAAGTTACAAGGTGCTACAAGCCAGCTAACCATAGGAAGCTGTCCGCTATCTACATCTTTTCTGAATTGATAAAACACATCTCCTTTTGGAAGGCTTGTTTGTTTTTCTTGACCCTGACTATGATAGTGCATTTGCTCTAACTCATGGTAATTAGGATCTTGCTCATTGGTGGTAAAAGCCTTTTTGTGGATAGCTTTTTCAAAATCACTTAGCCTATCAAAAGCTTCTTGATTATAACGAGCCATATCCTTTTCTAAGCGCTCTTGTTTTTTGATTAGATCACTTTTTTGCTCTGGGGTTAAATCTTCTTTCTCTAAGGCTGCATCCACTCTTTGTTTTTCAAAAACTAAATATTCGGTATGGGCCTTGTGTAATCGCACATTGTATTGCTGGTGAAACTCTAGATTATTATCGGTAAAATTAGCAAGCCAATTCTCCTGGTCATTGGTTAATCCCACAGGAATACTAAGCTCGTTTTGATATACCTTCCAAGATATACCAGCTTTTTCCAAGCGCTCTGGATAGGTACTCCACCCTACATTTTTGTAATTGATTTGACCGTTATCCAGATGAGCTGTTGACTCAGGATCATGGGGTTTTTCTCTAACAGTACCCGACCAAAAAAAGGATCTATTGGCACTTGTCCCAGTTAAAGAAGAGCAAAAGTGTTGATCACATACGGTAAAGGCATCCGCTAGTGCATAGTAAAAAGGAATGTCTTGACGCTCAAAATACCCCATGGTTAAAGGGGCATATTTTAAAGCTTCCCCATAAGGTCTTTTGGCATTTAGCCAATTATTCATATCCCCATTATTTCTAGCCTCTACCATATCCTTCCAACTGTGAGGTAAACTACCCATCCAGGTAATTTTTGTATTTACTAAATCCAGGTGAAAAGGACCGTAAATTTTATGATTAAGGGGATCACTTTGTAAGTAAACAGGTAAACCATCTGGTTGAAGCATAGCCCTAGGGTCATTAAATCCCCTTACTCCTTGCAAACAACCAAAGGCATGGTCAAAGGAGCGGTTCTCTTGCATTAAAAACACAATATGCTCTGCTTGGGTAAAATCACTGTTTTCAATAGGGTCAATACTCAAAGCCCTTTGTATGGAGCTTGGCATACCATTGTTAAAACAAAGTCCAGTGGTAAATAAACTCGATACTTTGATAAAATCTCTTCTGCTTGGTTTCATAGTTTAGTTAGTATAGTAATGTTTTATTTTAACCACCAACTTACAGAGCGAATAACATCTGCTCCATTAAACTGACGGTCTATTGCTTTTTGTAAGTTACTAGGGTTATTGTTGTACTCCCCAAGTGGGTAAATCCATCTAAGTCCAGGGGTGTTATCGCCCTTGGTTTTAAATTTAGGAAATCCCGTTCTTAAGTGGTCATAATAAATACTCCAATTACCTTGGTGAAACATAGTGATGTACTTTTGGGTTAGAATCTGCTCTAAAGCTGCATTAAAATCCTCCACCATTAAAGTAACTTTACTTTGGCTAATATAATTAACATACTCATTAGTTGTATAATAAGAAGCCTGTTCTTTTGCATAAGTGGCATAAAATTCAAAATTAGCTTTAATACCCTGGGTATAAAAAGTAGTAGCATCTGCGTTAATCCATCCTCTTAGGGCTGCTTCTGCTAAAATAAACTGTAACTCACTATAACTTAAAATACTAGTAGGCTCATTTACCGGATTTTGGTAATAACGCTGATTTACCTTCGAGATATTCTTTTGTCCAACTAAGGCTTCGTTCTCCCAGTAAGCTACTGTGGGATCTCCCCCATTATAGCCCGAGAAATCTCCAATACTTAGACCTTGCTCTAAGGCTCTAGCGGTAGGTTGAGCAAAGGCAAAAAGTCTAGGATCTTGCAAGTCTTTTAAAAGATCAATAAAGGTAGCAGACATATACATACTAGACCCATAGGAGCTAGAGTTAAACTGAGGATATCTACTTCCATTTTGATCAAAATAACGCAACTCTCCACTATCTTGGTTATTTCTAAACAAAGGGCTATTTTGATAGATTTCAGCAAATCGCTGAGCAACACTCTGTCCGTCAATAGTAGTTTTCTTAGACAAACTCATCAAGACCTTTAACTGATAAGAATTGATTAATCTAAGCCATTTATCGCTATCTCCCCCATAGATGATATCCCCTTGTAAAGGCGCATTAGCTACAATAAGGCTTTGGGCTAAATCTAGCTCTTTTAAAACTCCTGCCAATACCTGTTCTTGGGTATCATAAACTGGAAAAATAAGTCCTTGTTCCCCTTGTAAGGCCTCACTATAGGGAATATCTCCAAACTTTAAAGTTAATTGGTAAAAGAAGTAGGCTTTCAAAAAATGACCAATAGCTATGTACTGTGGCTTTTCATATTCCACAGCTTGCTGCATCATTTTGTCTGTTTGAAGCAGTTCTCTAAATAAAGAATAATCCCCTCTACCCCATTTGTAATATTGATAGGTGTTTTCTCCATCAGTAGAAATAAGCATTCGAGAGGCATATTCTTTAGAGATTCCCTCCAAAGTAAATGCTTTCTTACTCAAGGGAGTTAAAAGCAAGTGAGGAGAGGCACTTTGCACCTTATTTGGATCCTGGTTTAATTTATCTAAGTCTTGACAGCCAACAAAAGTAAAGGCCGACAAAGCAAAAAGAGCTATTTTACGGTATATTTTCATGGTTATTTACAATTAAAATTTAACATTCACTCCTAGTCCAATCCAACGGCTAGATGGGTCTTGTATATCATTGGCTCCAGTAGTGTCATAATCGGGATCGGAGTATAATCCCTTTGATTTTTTCCAAATAAATAGGTTATATCCTGTTAAGCTAGCTGATAAAGCACTAATGCGTTTGGTCTTAAGCAAAGAGGTAAAATCATAACTAAAAGCTAGGGTACGCAATTTGAAATAGGTCCTGTCAAAAATATTGGCAAACTCTTTACTTTGGGCTTGAGTTACTCTGGCTCTATAAGGATAATTTTGGGCCCAAGTTTGCCAAGAAATTGCCGTGGTATGCTCTTGGTAGACTCTTGTATCGGATACAATATTTCCATTGGTGTCGGTAATAAGTTCTCCAGAAACGATATTTACCCCTTTAGGCACATATACCCCTTGTCCACTTTGGTATTCTTGATCTCTATAAGCAACGCTATTGGGATGTTTACCTCCCCACCACATTTTCTCTACAACCTCAGAGCGCATTACTCCACCCCAAATACCATCAATACCAATATTTAACCCTAGGTTTTTATATTTAAAGGTGTTATTCCACCCTAGAATCCACTTTGGATCAAGGTTACCTACTTTTCTTGGTGTTTTATCTATAGTTGGCAATCCTGTAGTTGCATCTAAGATTAAATCCCCATCTGGTGTTGTTTCCCAAACACTAGCATAAAAAGAATCTGCTCTATCGTTTAAATTAAAATTGCCGTATTTAGGAGCGCCTCCATAGATTTGGGTAAGTTTTTTCTCTTTAGTACTCCAATTCACGGAAGTAGAATAACTAAAATCTTCTTTATCTACGATTTTGGCCACTAAAGAAACTTCAAATCCATTGGTGGTATACTCATTTCCATTTACGCGCATGGAACCAAACCCAGAACCTTCTGAAACTGGAAATTGAATTAAGAAGTTAGAATCCACAACTCTATAATAGGTAAGATCCATACTTAAGCGTCTTTTTAAAAACGAAGTAGAAAGACCTAATTCAAAAGAGCGAGATTTCTCTGGTAAAAGATTTGGGTTTAAAATACTATTGGGGTATTCTACCATTTGATTACCATTAAAAGAAGGGTTAATTGGGCTATAAGCCGCTTGAAGTAAATAAGGATCTAAATCACTGGATACTTCTGCCCAAGAAGTATAGAGTTTTAAATAATCTACACTAGAGGGTAAAGAAACTAAGTTAGATAGCATCACACTTAAAGATGCGGAAGGATAAAAATAAGATCGGTTAGCTTTAGATAAAGTACTAGACCAGTCATTACGTCCAGCAAAAGTAAGGAAAAAGGCATTGTAAAAATCCAATTCTATGGTTCCATACACACTATTTACCGCCTTTTTAATGGTAGTATTTGTTGCCGTAACATTTCCAGTGGAGTTACCTAAATTATACACTCCTGGTACAGTTAATCCATCGGCTGCAGAATAAGTATTTTTTCGTTGGTAATACCTAGAGGCTGCTCCAGCGTTAACATTTAAAGAAATTACATTGCTTATATCTTTGTTATACATGGCAAGGATATCGTATTCAAAATCTAATCTTTGATCGTTATCTATACTAAAGCCACCTTCTCTAGAAGCGCTATAATTAAAATAAGATTTTGGGCTTTGTACCTCTGTGGAATTGGAAGTAGATACCGCAGATGCCCTACCTTGAATTACTAAATCCTCATTGGCTTGATAGGTTAAACTAAGCTGGCTATTTACAATATCTTTGTCCCAAATTCGCTTAAAGTACTCCGCTCCAAACCAAGGGTTATTATACCAAGCATAGTTGTAATTGGCCTGTTTATAGCCCTCCATACCAGGAACCCATAAATTGTTTTTTAAATCTCTTCCATTTACATCATTACCCATCCATATTAAAATAGTATACATATGGCCAGAAGGGTTATAACCGTAATTAGGTACATTGGGAGCGTGGATTTTCCCATAACTAAACTTACTGTCTAAAGTAAATTTATCGCTTAAAAAAGAAGTGGATTTAAAGCTCAAATTACCTTTATACATAGAGGTATTAGGTACTCTATCTTTATTATAACTGAACTCTCCACCTATGCGGTAAGAGCCTTTTTCACTTTTATTGGTTACAGCAAAATTGGTTCTTGAAATTATTCCATTTTGCATAAACTCCTTTAGATTATCGTGATACTGCCAAGCAATTGGAACTCTTTCATATTTGCTTCTATCATTATATTGAGTAGACTCCACACTTCCGTACCATGGAATAATCTGTCCAGTGGCTTTATCTAAAATGGGAGAGTTCCACTGAGCAATCTTCTTGTCTCCATCAAACTTAGGTCCCCAGATCATATCACCATCAGATATACCACCATCTTTTCCATCCCAGAATTCGTATTGTCCATTACTCCCACTTCCATACTGGGTTTGGGTTTTTGGATAAACGGTAAAACCTGCACTTATCATTAAGTTTTGAGAAGCAGTTACCTCAATACCTTCTTGTTTGGCATTTTTTGTGGTAATTAAAATAGCACCATTTCTACCTCTAGAACCATAAAGTACAGAAGCACTAGTACCCTTTAATACGTTTATATTGGCAATATCCTCAGGGGATACATCAAAAAAATCTGTACTTACAGCAATACCATCAATAACCACCAAAGGGGACTTCCCTCTTAGTGAAAACGATGGAGCTTGCATCATACCTGGTGGGTTGGATACCTGTAATCCTGCTACTTGTCCTGAAAGCAGGCTACCTACATTAGGCGTTGCTACCTCTTGGACTTTATTTACATCGACTTGCTGGGTAGCATAACCAATGGTCTTTTCAGCTCTTGTTATCCCTAAAGCGGTAATTACCACTTCGTCTAAAGAGGAATCCTCACTTTGTAATATTATGGTTAATAGATTGTTCTCATTTACGCTTACCTCTTTATTTTGATAACCGATAAAACTGACAATCAGAATATCGCCTTTGTGTACATTGATGCTAAAGTTACCTTCAAAATCAGTTGCTACTCCATAACTGCTTCCTTTAATGGTTACCGAGGCTCCCGGTAAGCTAAAGCCTTCATGGTCTAATACAACTCCCTGTAAGTTAAAACCATCTTGCGCCATAGCTCCCCAAGGAAGGAGACTAAAAAATAGCATAAAAAATAGTAAATGTCGTTTCATTGTTTATTATTGTTTTTGGTTGAGTACAAAATTGCCACATCTGAAAAACAATAGCATTAACCAAATATTAACAAAAAAACAGACAGCTTACCCTAGTGTTAAATTAGCTGAAAAATAAAAAACGTTTTATTAACACAGTATTCTACGCATAACTCCAAAGTTTATTCTATGAAAAAAAGGTTTTTGTCGCCACAACAAAAACCTTTTCACTCATTATAAACAACAAAACAACAACACTTTAAGCACTAAAACCCCCTATAAAAAAACTAGTATAAAACTTAACAGCTCATGTTTTTTTGGGATATTTTTAGTGGATGTACTATTAAAATTGACACATTAGATCTTCTATATATCTATTGTGGAATTTATTGACCTGTATCTTCATCGTTTTTAGGTCGTGGATTAAATCCTTAGCAATAACCTGATTTGCATTAGTATACACACTAATGGGAAGACCCTTATGCTCCATTTGTAAGTACTCTAACATATTTTGTAAACTAGGGGCACTTTGAATAAGAAATATAGGTTCATTCAAAGTCATGGATAGCAAATCCATACTGCTATCTACATTGCTTAAAACAATAGGAGTACTAGAGTCAATACAATGTAAATCTATATCTACAGGATAGTGTAAAATGGCTCCTTGTAAAATAGCCATATGTACAAGGTGAATAAGCTCTTGACTATATTTAGCGCCGTGATGGTCCTTTAACCTATGACAATTCATCTGCGTGAGCTGAGTAGTTAGCTCTTTGGTAAATTGCTCTTCATGGCTTTTGTGTACAATAATGGGATGTGCAATTAACTCTAAATGGTAGGTGTTTTGCAACCTTTGTACAACAATTTGCTTTGCAACTTGTTCTATTTGGGCATCACTTAGAACTAACACAGGCATATCTGGGATGCTTTTTATACTACTTTGCATTAAACTACCTATAAGGTGCTCTTGCAAAAGAGCTGCATTTTGCTTGGTACCCAAAAAATCTACTTTACCCACCATTGGATCACTAAAAATCTGTTTGAGTTGAATCTTATTGCAAAACACAATACTCACTACTCCTTTTGGAAAACCACAGAATTGGAGAATTTGTTTCATCTTCTCACGGATTAAAATCGCTCTTTTACTAGGTTTAATTACCAAAGTATTACCAAGAGGAATCTCTCGTACGATAGATTTAATCATTTGAAGCAAAATAAAATTCTTATAGTGCATAGAAACCACAATCTTAGGTTTTTGCTCTTTGCCTAACCTAAGGGGATTTGTATCCCTTGAAAAATTAGTAGCATTAATGCAATAATCCTTTAAAACAGCAATACATAAATCTACTTCTTCTCTAGCTAAAAAAAGATCCTTGCCACTATCTTTGGCAATACAAAGTGCTAAAGAGGCTTTATTCTCCATAAAATAATCCTTCATTTTAAAAAAGATTTTTCCATGGAAACCCTTTAACTTACTTTGCATAAAAAGTGCCTTGCTAGCTAGATGTAGCGTCTCTTGTAATACAAGAGGATCATCGCTGGTAAAGCCTAGCTGTTTATGGCTACTTGGAACACTTATTTTCATCTGCACAAAAATTTTATTTAACTCAAAATAGGAGTATTTTCTTTAACAATATGGTGTTTTAGTCAATTTCTAGCTAATTTAAACATATTAAACACATTAAATATACTAAAATAACCTATACTAAAATAATATATTATGAATATAACCATAAAAAAACTAATTACTACCAATAAGAATGTAAAATTGACCTTATTTTACCATAACCCTTAGTGGAGAAACTCCCTTTTTAGTATGGCCCTCTCCCGTAACTAATCACAACTAACTGTTATTGAGTAAGTTGAAAGAAAACAAATATAAATACAACAATGCAACGCTGTTGCAACCTTTACATAAACTATAGGATGTATAGTTGAAATACAATGTTTTTTACTATTTTTGCTACGATGAAAGCCACTCGATACATAGCACACCTTGTTTTATCCCTACTAATCTTAGTAGTGGCAAGCTACCCATGTACCGATAGATTCGAATATGCCCCTTCTGTAGTAAACACTATAAATTACACCACAGCTACTAGCTCAATCGATACTTCTATCCAAAAGGAAATAACCCTTAAGGATACTTGTTCTCCTTTGTGTACCTGTAATTGTTGTGCTACTTTTATTACATTGGCATTTTCTGTAAACCTACCAGAGGCTAAAACTTCTTCTTTAAATAAAGAAGTAGTATCCTTTTATAATTACTTTCCACAAAATATTGCCCAAAGTATTTGGCAACCACCTAAAATAGCATAATAAATTTTAACGTTTTTAGTATAGTTTTCTTAATTTTAAACTACAAACACACCTATTAAAACTAAATTTTATTACAATGCTAGATAAAATCATACAATTTAGTATCCAAAATAAGTTTATTGTAGGATTGTTAACCCTTGCCCTAGTGGTAGTGGGAGGCTATTCTGTGTCAACTTTACCAATGGATACCCAACCTGATATTACCAATAATCAGGTACAAATTATAACTAGTTCTCCTACTTTAGCTACACAAGAGGTAGAGCAGTTCATTACCTACCCTATTGAACAGGCGGTAAAACCAATCCCAAATATTACCGAACTTAGATCCATTAGTAGATTTGGATTAAGTGTAATTACCGTAGTATTTACTGAGGATACAGATATTTATTGGGCCAGAACTCAAATTAACGAAAAGCTTAGCGAAGCCTCTGAAATTATTCCTAAAGGAGTTGGAACACCAGAGCTTGCACCAGTGAGTACAGGTCTTGGAGAGATTTACCAATATGTAGTTTACCCTAAAGAAGGATATGAGGACCAATACAATAGTATGGATCTACGTACCATTCAAGATTGGATTATCAAACCACAACTTTTAGGAGTAAAAGGTGTTGCGGAGGTAAACACTCTTGGGGGACAGCTAAAACAATATGAAATTGCTGTAAAGCCTGACTTATTAACCTCTTTAGATACTTCCATCTTGGAAATATTTCAAGCATTAGAGGCAAATAACGAAAACACTGGAGGGGCTTATATCGATAAAAAACCTTATGCCTACTTTATCCGAAGCGTTGGTATGGTGTCTAACTTAGAAGACATTGAAAAAATTGTAGTCAAAAACGTTAATGGTACTCCTGTGTTAATTCGTGATGTCGCAGATGTACGCATTGGAAGTAGTATACGTTATGGAGCTGTTACCAAAGATGGTTTAGGAGAAGATGTAGCTGGAATGGTAATGATGCTTAAAGATGCCAACACTCAAGAGGTAGTAAATCTTGTGAAAGAGCGCATGGCTCAAATTGAAAAATCCCTTCCTGAGGGAGTTGCCATTGATACCTTCTTAGATCGTACAAAATTAATTGATAAAACAGTTAAAACCATTCAAACCAACTTAATGGAGGGTGCTTTAATTGTAATTTTCGTATTAGTTATTTTCCTTGGAAACTGGCGCGCAGGATTAATTGTAGCCTCTGTGATTCCGCTTTCTTTACTATTTGCCATCTCCTTGATGCGATTATTTGGAGTAAGTGGAAACTTAATGAGTCTAGGTGCCATTGACTTTGGTTTAATTGTCGATGGGGCTGTTATTATTGTAGAGGCCATTGTACACCGACTTCACCTTGGAAAGAAAAGGCGATTATCCCAAGCTCAAATTAACCAGGAAGTATACCAAGCTTCTTCAAAAATTCGAACAAGTGCAGCCTTTGGAGAGATTATTATCTTAATTGTGTACTTGCCTATTTTGGCTCTTTCTGGTATTGAAGGTAAAATGTTTGGTCCTATGGCACAAACAGTATCCTTTGCAATCTTAGGTGCATTCTTATTGTCATTAACTTATGTACCAATGGTTTCCTCTTTGTTTTTATCTAAAACAGCTGGAAAAGAAAAACCAAACTTTAGTGACCGCTTAATTGAAAAAATATATAGCGTTTATAAACCTATCTTAGAAAAAGCATTCAAAGTAAAACGATTAGTATTAGGTCTTGCTTTAGTACTATTTGCTTATTCTATGTATGTTTTCTCTACCATGGGAGGGGAATTTATTCCAACCTTAGATGAAGGAGATTTAGCCACTCACGTGATTATTTCCTCTGGTAGTTCCCTTTCTCAAGAAATTGAGACAACCACTTTAGCCGAGCAAATTTTAATGGAAAATTTCCCTGAGGTAAAAATGGTAATTTCTAAAATTGGTAGTGCGGAGATTCCAACCGACCCTATGCCTATGGAGGCAGCCGATTTAATTGTGGTATTAAAAGAAAAAGATGAGTGGACTAGTGCTACTACTAAAGAAGAGTTGATTGAGAAAATGGAACATGCCTTAGAGCAAATTCCTGGAGTAACTACCGAGTTCTCTCAACCTATTCAAATGCGTTTCAATGAGCTGATGACTGGAGTTAGAAGTGATGTAGCTATTAAAGTATTTGGAGAAGACCTAGAAAGACTAGCTGCTATTGGAGAGGAAATTAATACTTATATCGCAGATGTTCCAGGAGTGAGCGCTCCTAAATTAGAAAGAGTTTCTGGACTTCCACAAATTAGTATTTCCTACGATAAGGATAAACTAGCTATGCACGGGCTTAGCATCGGGCAAATCAGCCAAATTATCCGTATGGGATATGCAGGAGAAGCAGCTGGATTTGTATATGAAGGAGAAAAAAGATTTGATCTAGTGGTTCGATTAGACCAAGATGCTAGAGCAGATATTGAGAACATTAGAAATACCTTTATCCCTCTTCCTAATGGAGGTCAGATTCCACTAGGGCAAATAGCCACTATTGACTATGAAGATGGACCACAACAAATCAGTAGAGAAGATGGAAGAAGACGTATTGTTCTTGGATTTAACGTTAGAGAAAGAGACGTAAAAAGTGTAGTAAATGACATCCAAGGCATTTTAGATGAAAAGCTAATTTTACCTGATGGTTATTATATTACTTATGGAGGACAGTTCGAGAATTTAGTAGAAGCAACAAAGCGTCTTAGTATAGCCGTTCCAATTGCCTTAGCCTTAATTTTTGTCCTACTTTACTTTACCTTTAGATCAGTAAAGCAATCTCTTATGATTTTCACGGCTATTCCCCTATCGGCCATAGGTGGAGTTGCAGCCCTTTGGCTACGTGATATGCCTTTTAGTATTTCTGCTGGAGTAGGTTTTATTGCCCTTTTCGGAGTTGCCGTATTAAATGGTATTGTACTTATTGGCCAGTTTAACTCTTTAGAAAAAGAAGGTATGCCACTATACGAAAGAATTATTGAAGGAACCAAAATTCGACTACGACCAGTACTATTAACCGCTATGGTAGCCTCTTTAGGTTTCTTACCTATGGCACTTTCTAATAGCGCTGGAGCTGAGGTACAAAAACCCCTTGCAACAGTGGTAATTGGAGGATTAATATCAGCTACTATCCTAACTTTGATTGTGTTACCTATTATCTACTACTATGAAGAAAAAGGTTTGGGACTTTCTAAAAAAGCTAAAGCTGGAGTAATAACTGCTTTACTACTTTGTATTAGTATTCCCGGGATAGCTCAAGAACAAAAACAGATAATCTCCTTAGAACAGGCCATTATCTTAGCTAACCAAAACAACCAATCTATTGATGCAGCCCGCTTAGGAGCCCAAAGTCAACAGCAGTTAATTAAAACTGCCTATGACATCCCAAAGACAGAAGTATCCACTGGTTTTGGTCACTTAAATGGTATAGATAGAAAGGATATTTCATTAGATGTATCTCAAAGCTTTAGCCCTTTTACTTATGGTAAGAAAAAAGAGGTACTAAAGAATAATTATCAGGCTTCTGTTTTAATGCTACAAAAAAGCCAAATTGAAGTAGAGTTCCTAGTGAAGCAATCTTGGCATAATATGCTTTTTGCTATGAGTAGATCATTAGTTTTACAAGAGCAATTAGACCTATTAAAAGAGTTTTCTGCTTCAGCTAAACTACGCTATGAAACAGGGGAATCTACCCTTATGGAAAGCAATGTAGCCATAGCAAAGGAGCAAGAGGTTAATGTGATGCTAACCCAAAACATAGCCCTACTTCTAAACGAAAAGTCCAAGTTAAGAGCTCTATTAAATATACAAGGAGATTTTACTCCTTTAGAAGCAGGATTAGAATTCGACCCACACGACGTGTTTGAGCAAATTGATCTAAGCCAAAATAATTCTTTATTATTAGCAGAAAATCAAATTAGCACTTCACAGGCACAAACAAAACTAGAGAAATCGGCATTTTTACCAGATATTTCCCTAGGTTATAGCATAGAATCGGAATCTGGATTGCAGACAATGAGTAATGGAACAACCAAAAATTATGGCCAACAACTGCGTATTCCAAGTTATTCAGTAGGTATTACTATCCCTATTTTCTTTGGAAGTCAAAGTTCAAAAGTAAAGGCCTTAAAAACAAAAACAAAACAATTAGAAGTAGAGAAAGATTATTTGCACACGCAACTAAGTGCTAATGTACAGCAGCAATTAGATAATATTTCGGCACAAGACCAAGTTATTCAATACTATCAAACAAGCGCACTAAAAAACGCAGATATCATAACTGATCACGCCAATAAACAATATAACAATGGAGACATTTCCTATGTAGAATACATTCAATCTATGGAAACAGCCTTTACCATTTATATTAATTACCTAGAAGCAGTATTGCAATACAATTTAAGCCACAACACTTTACATTACCTAATTAATCAATAATTGATCATGAAAAAATCCATCTTATACTTTGGTTTTGCTCTTAGCTTACTAAGCGTTAGTTGTACTACTAAAGACAAAACCTCTACTGATACAACAGATTCTACTTCCCAAGAGCAGCAAGAAAATGCTTCTTTAAACAAAGAAGTAGAATTAAACAACGCCCAGTTTAAAGCAGCAGGCATTACCCTAGGACAAATACAAGATAGAAACTTAAGCGATGTTCTAAGGGTAAATGGACTAATCAAATTACCTGCAAAAGACCAAGCCGATGTAACTAGCTTTTTAGGAGGAACCGTTACACAAATCAATGTTAATGTTGGACAGCACGTAACAAAAGGTCAAACCTTAGCTATGATTGAGAGCCCAGAGTTCATCCAATTACAAGAGCAATATTTAGTATCTAAAAACAACTTAGATTATTTGGAATTGGAATACCAAAGGCAACAAACCTTAAGGGAGCAAAATGTAAACTCTCAAAAGATTTACCAAAAGACTAAATCGGATCTAAATGTAGAAAGAGCACGTTACCAAAGTTTAACCAATCAATTAAGATTACTTAATGTAACACCGGGTTCAAGTGCTGCTAGTATGAGAATTACTGCTCCTATTACTGGAAACATTGCCAGTATTGATGTAAAGATTGGTACTAATATTGCCCCTGGACAATCTTTGTTTAACGTAGTAGACAATACTAAAGTACACTTAGATTTAATGGTATTTGAAAAAGATTTAGCACAAATTAAAGTAGGGCAAACCGTTAGCTTTAACTTGACTAATAATGAGTCTACTCCAATAAATGCTACTATTTTTAGTATTGGAAATGCTTTTGAACCAGGAACTAAAACCGTTGCTGTTCACGCAGATATTGAAAAAACAGATCAAACTCTTGTACCAGGGTTTTATGTAAATGCCCTAGTACATATTGGAGATTCTAAAGTTCCTTCTCTACCAAACACAGCTATTGTAAAGGCAGAAGGTAAAGAGTTTATCTTTGTGGTAGAAGATCAAACTCAGGAGGAATATCACTTTGAGCGTATTGAGGTAAAAACTGGTACATCGGAATTAGGATATACCCAAGTTAGTGTGCTTATGGCCTTACCGGAGGATCCTCAAATTGCATTAACAGGAGCGTACTACATCCAAAGCCATTTGATTAAAAACGAAGGTGGCGGTGGCCATGATCACTAAAATAGAAGTGATAAATAATAGATATAAAAAAAACCTGCTTTTTTAAAAAAGCAGGTTTTTTTATGCCCTTACTTTTACACTACCTTATAATGCAGGGCCTTTAACACTGCAAAACTTCTACCTAATTTCTAGTTAAAGCCAACTAGAAAATAACCTACCTTCTATTTCATAAAATAACACCGTCTAAAAGTAAGCTTCTCTCCTATTCTACCTTGTATAAATTAAAAAGAGTGATTTAAATAACTTCTACTGGGGTTTGTAATTTATTCTATCTCAAAGTATGTGAAGTATAATTTCAACCCCTTACAGCCTACTAAAAAAGTTATTCTTGATTTTTATAGCTCCCTTTTTCTATTTATACTTTGAAACTCCTTTTAAAAGGGGATAAACTACATAAGTGTAGAATAAGAATAGCCAGCAAATCTACTATAGTACTTTTGATGGGCTTAATATACTTGCTATGATTAAAAAAACATAGTTGAAATAATAGGCGACTAATACCTATAATGGATTTACTACAAGAACATTTGCTTTGGCCTTAGAGCAAAAAAAAAGGAGCTAAAAACATATCGTTTTCAACTCCCTTTTATAATTAATATAGAAACTCCGTTTTAAAAAGTCATTCTGAAATTATTATAATTCCAAAATGATAAATTCACTTCTTCTATTTAACTGGTGCTCTTGTATTGTACATGGTACTCCATTAGAACATTTGTTTAATAGTTGGCTCTCCCCATATCCTCTACCTTGTATACGGCTTGGATCAATTCCTTGATCAATTAACCATTTAATAGTAGATTTTACGCGTCGATCTGAAAGACTCATGTTATAGTTATCATCTCCTCTTGAGTCTGTATGAGAACGAACATCAATTTTCATAGAAGGATATTCTTGCATTACTGCGTAAATCTTGATTAACTCCTCTTGAGCATCAGGACGAATATTAGACTTGTCAAAATCAAAATAAATTGGATTAAGTCCAAGAGTCTTAAATAAATCGTCTCCTTTAGCAAGTTCAACCTTGCTCTTTTGAAGTAATACATCTGCTGTAGCTACACCAGTAGATAATGGTAAAGTAAGCATAACCTCATTGGTTTGGAAATCTTCTTTTTCCGCTTTTACTAAAATCTTCTCTCCACAAGGTAGAGTTGCATTTGGATTGTAGTAACCATTTTCATCACTCGTTAAGGTAAATAACACCTCATTTTTCTGATTGTAAATAGTAACTGTAGCACCTGGTATAACCTCATTAGTATCTGTATCAATGATACGTCCATCTAAAGTAATTGCACATGGTATTTCACTAAAGAAGTAAATATTATCCCCAGCAGTACTCGCTTGACGGTTTGAACTTACAAATCCTTTTTTACCATTAGTAGTAAAAAGTGCAAAGTCATCCATACTTGAGTTAATAGGACTACCCATATTAATAATTTGGGTTACTTCTCCAGTAGCAGTTAAGCGCGTCATAAAGATGTCTAATCCTCCTAAACCTGGATGTCCATCAGAGGCGAAAAATAAAATTCCATCTTTAGAAATAAATGGAAATGTTTCTCTTGCTGAAGTATTAATCTTATCTCCTAAGTTAATAGGCTCACCATACTGTCCATTAGGTAGAATTTCTACCTTAAAGATATCCGATGCTCCTAAAGTACCTTTTCTATCTGAAGAAAAGAAAAGCCATTTTTCATCTACACTTAAAGTAGGGTGAGCTGTATTGAAGTTATCTGAGTTAAAAGGTAACTCTTCTACCGCTGACCATTTACCATCTTCTGATTTTTGGCTTTTATAAATTTTAAGTAAGGAGTGCTTACCTTTATTTCCTTTTTTGCGTCCGTTTGCTTTTGAGTTATTACGGGTGAAATACATTGTATTTCCATCTTTAGTAAAGATAGCAGTAGCGTCATTTACTTTAGAATCCATTTCACTTAAAAATACAACAGGCTCACTAAAGGTACCGTCCTTTTCTATTGTAGTAGAAAATAAGCTGGTAAAATTCTCATTAGTCCAAGCGTGTACTCCATTAGAAGCTTTTGCAGAATTCTCTCTAGCAGAGGTAAAAATTAAATCTTCTCCTAAAATGAATCCACCATAATCTGAAAACTCAGAGTTTACCTCTATAGCCTTAAGATTATACTTTTCTCCTTGCTGAGCAATTTGCTCTAAGTAATCTTTATTACCAGTGAATAGAATCGCACGCTGATCTTGGGTTTCCATTTGGTTAAATACCCCCATAATAGAATCACTCTTTGCGTAATCTTCCACTGCTCTTAAAGTCTGTGCATAACGATAGTAATGCTCAGAAGAGATAGGCTCTTTACCTTTGTCTTTGTACTCTGCTTCAAAAAGCTCTGTATACCACTCATTAGCTTTATCTAACTTACCATTGAAATAATAAGCATCTGCTAACTTTTGTAATATCTCTTGATTTTTATAGCCTTTTTCCGCGATACGCTCATACATTTGAATAGCATCTACATAAGCTAATCTGTCGTATCTTGTATCTGCTTTTTTATGTGTTTTCACTTGCGCAAAACCACTTAAAGCACCCATAAAAAGAAGTAGGCTTACTAAGCCTACTTTTACTTTATTTTTTATCATAACTAGAAGTCTTTAGAAGAACCTTGGAGCATTGATGCTTCCACGTCTGTTAAATAGTTCAAAGCGCAACATAATTTCATGAGATCCCGAATTATAGTAACGTAACTTTGTAGTTTCCGCATCATAAGAATAACCAACAAATAAGTTATCATTGATTTGGAATCCTGCTAAAGCACTAACTGCAGCATCCCAACGATAAGCAGCACCAAGAGTTAATTTCTCCAAAATTAAAAAATTCGCCGTTAAATCCACTTGAAGTGGAGCACCTGTTACTGCTTTAGCTAAAAATGCAGGCTTGAATTTTAAATTATGGCTAAGGTCAAACACATGTCCCCCCATTAAATAAAAGTGAGGTTTTTGACGCATAGTAGTCATATCATTATCATCGTAACGATCGTTTTCCAAAAACATTGGAACCGATAATCCTAAATAAGTACGCTCTGAATATAAGTATAAACCAGCACCAATATTTGGAGTGAATTTATTATTTATATTACTAGCCGAAATTGGATCATCTGGATGACGAATAGTTAACTTTTGATAATCCACACTTAATAAATTAGCTGTTCCTTTAATACCAAAAGCTAATTTATAATCATAGTTAAGATCAATAGCATAAGAAAGGTCAATAGCAATGTTATTGTCATTCATTGCACCAATCTTATCATTGATAAAGTTCACCCCTAGTCCTAACCCTGAATCTCCAAGAGGAGTATTCACAGAAAAACTTGCCGTCTTAGGTGCTCCTTCTAATCCTACCCACTGTGTTCTATATAAACCAACAGCTGTCATCGTTCCTCTACTTCCTGCATAAGCCGGGTTAATAGCAGAGGTATTATACATATACTGCGTGTATTGAGGATCTTGTTGAGCAAAAGCATTTTGGTAGCATCCTAAAGCTAAAAGGGTGATACCTAGATATTTTATTGTTTGAAAAAATTTCATACGTGTGTTTTAATTTTAATGCGTCTCTAGGTGTAAATACCCAGCTTTTTTAATGGTACTATTTCCGTTTGTACCTGTGTACTCATAAGTAAGTACGTAATAATAAGTTCCAGTTGGTAACATCTGATTTTTATCCACCGTTACTCTACCTTCTGAGTATCCTCTAAATACATTTACAGAACCATCCCCTTTAGCGTCATAATTAGAAGTTTCGAAAACTTTTACTCCCCAACGGTTGAAAATCTCTACGCGGTTATCTGGGAATTTATGTAAGTTTTCAATTTCGAAGTAGTCGTTCTTCCCATCTCCATTTGGAGTAACAAGGTTGTAAATAACTACATCTCCATCTAAAATAAGATCTGTTTTAACAGTAGCTAAAGTAAAGAAACCATATCCTTTAACTGCAGTTGGAGTAGTAATCTCTTTATTTGCTAAATCTACTATTCCACCTTCGTCTACCCAAAGATTTTCATAAGGATCAAAACGAACAATATGAAGTTCTTTTTCTGGATCTTTTAAAAGTTCCGCTGGAGTAGTACGCTCGTCCCAACTTAAAGTAAGAAGAATATCTTCTTTATGGTTAGAACTTCCTTTTTCTACAATCCAGTACTCATTTTTATCAAGGATATTGATTACTCCTGATACATATGGACGCGCTCTAAAAAAAGCTTTGTCCTCTAAAATGTATGTTCCTTCGTAAGCATCCGTTTTACTATTAGGAGCACTTATTGCAGAATATCTATAAAGACCTTTATCTCCTTTTGGATATTGAAAGGCAGCTTGTCCAATTTTCTCTACCATTCCCTCTGCATGCGAACGATCCGTTGGATTAAGTGCTTGTGCTGAGTGATGGAAAGTTAGAGAACCATTTAAAGAATCTACTTGAATGATTCCATCTTGGAAGTCTACCGATCCGTTAACGTCCATAGCATTTTTTAAATCAAATGCCATTACAGGAGTTGGGTTCTTTAATATTACATGATGAAACTCAGAGATACTTTCTCCTGAGATTAATTGTGTACCTGTATTTTGTTCATAAGGAGTGAAAATGGCAGTAGAATTCTGCGCATTAGTACTATGGGTATAAATATTATCATTATTAAAATCGTGATAAAAATAAACCGTTCCATCATTTTTCACATTCCCTTGTTGGGTATTATCAAAAGGATAAATAGTAGACATAAGTCCGCCTTCGGCCACTGTGATAACCCCTTCATTGGTGAATACTTCTTTTTTATCTGTGCTTTGCCCAAACATTGCAAATGGCAGACAAGCTAAGAAAATAAAAGAGTATTTTTTATTAGGTGTATACATAGCTTTTAATTTTGAATAAGAAGAGTCGCACTAGTTAAACTAGCACGACCTATTCTTTATATTACTTACTTAGTCTCTAACTACAAATACGATATTAATGTAGCTTGCAGCAGTACCATGACCTATAATCTTATACTCCATTTCACCAGCTTTAGAAATACTAATTATCTCAAAAACAGATTTATCATAATAAGTAACGTAGTATTTTAGTTCTGATGCCTTGAAAGTTGGAATAATATCCTTCTCTGGGGCTACATCTGTTTCACTACTTACAAAAGATCCTGAAGTTCCACCAAATTGTTTGATATACTCAGCGTGAAGATCCATTTTAAGGCTAACTTCTTTATTTGGATTACTAGTATCAAAAGTTACAGCAGGCATATAGAATACTTTAGGCATTGTAGCTTTTACAGTTCTTAAACGACCTTCTTCATTAGTAACAACAACTTTATCTGTAACTTCACCTTGGAAAGTTGGAAGAGCTCTAAAACGAACGTCTCCTATATTTCCGTTTAATACATCATTGGTAGATCCATTAGGTTTACCAGCTCCAACATCTAAAGTAGCAGTTGGTTTTGCCTTTCCATCTGTAAGACCAACAATTCCGATTCCTGTATTACCATTTTTAAGCATTGCAAAGGCAGTACTTGTATTACCGTTAGTATCATCATCATTTTGTCCTCCGATACCGTTACCAATTTGGAAGTGGATAGCATTAGGATTCTCATATTCTTTTCCATCATTAGTCTCTAATAGAGCTTGTCCATCACGAATAGCATTATAAGATCCCATTACTGTTTCACGTTGTGCAGTAGAAACAGTACCGTATCCCATTGCCATAGACTCAAAAGAATTCACTCTAATATTATTACCAAATGCGAAAGCCATAGTAGCATTTACATGATTATCATCCCCGATTCCAATAGATTGGATAGCAGTTTTTGCAATAATGTTATATCCAATTCCAATAGAATGGTCTCCTTCAACTGTAGCCCCGCTTCCAATTGCAATTGCCGCTGTTCCATTAGCTGTAGCTAGCGTACCTATTGCTACACTCTTTTTACCATAAGCCCCAGAATAGAATCCTAAAACAGATGAGTTCTCTCCCAAAGCCATTGCTTGTGAACCTAAAGCTATTGCATTTTCAGCTGTAGCCATAGCTCCACTATATTCAACCTCCTTACCGTCTTTATCAGGTTCAGAAAAAGTACCTCCCACTGCAAAGCTATTCAATGCCATTGCAAAACTATTTGTACCAAAAGCAACCGAATTCTCTCCAACAAAGGCATCTTCTGCTCCCGCACCACGTATAGCACCAGCAACATCTAAATCTGCACCTGCAATTCCTGTTTCTTTTTTAATTGCTACAGCACCTGTTTGATAAATAGCTTGAGTATTTAAAGTAGCTCCTTTTCCTTCTTCATCTTTAGCAGCATCTGTTTTTTGTACAAACCATGGCTCAGCAACTAAAGTAGATTTATCCATCCACTCAGGATTACCATCTTTATCCGTACTTAAAACTTTATCTTTTAACTCTTCACCACCAGCGATATCTTCTGGTTTAATAGTACCATCGGTAATCTCATCTGTAGAAATACTTCCTTCAGCAATACTTAAATGGGTGTCTACCAAAACAGCACCACGCTTAAGCATCTCGCTATCCCCTTTCATTGAGGTAGCATCCGTAGCTATAGAAATCTTACCGTCTGTAGTTAAATTCTTAGCATTAAGAATATTTTCAACATTTACATCAGGTCTTCCTGGTACCCATTGTCCATTCCCATCTTTATCAGTTTCATAAACTAAAGTTTGACCATCTGTACTAGGTTTAGTTTCAGACACAGGAACATTTTGAATTCCTCCAACAACTGTTTTCCCATCTTCATCTAAAGTAACATCTCCATCAAGAGTCAATTCAAATCCCTTAGGAGCATCTTTCCACTCAACAACAGCATTTTCCCCTGTTCCAGTAGTGGTTAAAATTTGTCCTTCTTTTTCTGATGGCTTAATCTCTAATGAAACGTCTGCAAAAGTTGTATTTTCCTCTTTGCTAACAACTGTTATACTTGTTGAAGTTACTTTTCCTTTAGCTAATTCATCTTTAACAGCAGGGTAGCTTACATCTAAAGATCCGTGCTCATCCACGCTTAAACCTTCTCCTGGTTTTACAACTCCTGGAGTAGTTTCTGTAGCAATACCTGTTACAGGAGCATCTGTCCACTCAACAACAGCATTTTCACCTGT
>NZ_JBTXLR010000020.1:0-40518 GCF_054871685.1 Myroides sp. LJL116 | reverse complement strand
TGACAACCGATTTAGGGTGGTTATTGCAGCGGGGCTCACCTCTTCCCATTTCGAACAGAGAAGTTAAGCCCGCTTGCGCAGATGGTACTGCTAACCAGTGGGAGAGTATGACACCGCCCTTCTTTTATAAAATCCTCAACATGTTTATGTTGGGGATTTTTTTTTGGAATGAACTCAGGGAAATGAAGTGTGGTGGTCTAGTTTTTGCACTATAATTTTAATCGCACAGTGCGTAGATGTTTGTAAAAAAAAACGTTAATTTGTACATTATTATTTAGAACAGTAGATTATGGGAAATAATTTAAGGCGTAGACTTAAATGGGGAGGTTTAATTGGAGGTGGAGTAATAGTAGTTTTATTACTATTGATGTTTCTCTTGCCTAAAATTTATTCTGATGCTATCGATCAACAGGTACGTGTTTTGCTTAAAGATAATGTAAAGGGGGATGTAGAGTATGAAAAGATTGAGATTTCCTTTTATCGTAAATTTCCTTTCTTAACCGCTACAATGGATAAGCCTTCTTTACAGGGAGTTATTTTGGATTCAGCATTGGATGATAATTTATTTGAAGCAGAATCTATTAGTTTAGGGATAAATTTATTTGCTTTAGTACAGGGTAAATTAAACTTTGACAAGATTTACATTGATAAGCCTCTTGTATTTATTTATGTCAATGAGCAAGGTTTAGCTAATTATGATATTTTCTATGGTAGTGATTCTTTAGAACAAGACCAAGAGAAAGAGGATGAATTAGGTTTAAAAATCAATCGTCTTCAAATTAAAGATGCTGAAATTATTTATAATGATTTAGCTAGTGGACTTAGTTTTGTGGCCTCCGATTTTGATTATGTTGGAAGAGGAGCTATGGATCAAGCGGTTTTTGATTTAAAGAGTGTGGCTCGTATTAACTCTTTCGATTTCAATTTTGAAGGAGTGCACTATATTAAGGAAAAACCAATCTTAGCTAAATTAGAAACTTTAGTTGATACAAAAAGTTTAACTTTTGGCTTTGAAAAAAACAGTATAAAAATCAAGGGTTTACCAGTAGATTTTAAAGGTCATTTTGGATTTATAGAATCAGGTTATGATATGCTTTTTGATGTGAAAACAGAGAAGGCTACCTTTGAAGAGTTACTTTCTGTTATCCCTCCAGAATATCAGCAATGGTTAGATAACACAGATATTTCAGGCCTTATTAGCGGTAAATTAGTTCTAGAAGGTAAATATGTTATTAGTGAAGGATTAAGTCCTAATTTAGACTTTAGCATGGTACTAGAAGATGGGTTTATACATAATAAGCAAGTAGATACTCCATTAGAAAAGTTAAATCTAGATATGCATTTCTCCATGCCTGGACTTAATATGAATAAGAATACTTTAGATATTAAAGCTCTTAATTTTGTTTTAGGGAAGAATAAGTCAGATGTAGTTTGGAAAAGTACTGGACTTGATTCACTGTCTATTGTATCTAAGATGGATATTAATATGGACCTAGGTTTATTTAATCATGCTGTGGGAATCAATGGTTTTCAAATGAAAGGTTTATTGGGTTTTACAGCAGATTTAGATGGAGTATTCCAAAGTCAAGATGTATATAGAAAGGTTCGTGGTAAAACAATACGACATAAGAAGCTTTTAAGTGTTCCAAAGTTTGAGGTTAACACCTCTTTGAGTAATGGTTTTTTTAAATTCGCTTCGCTTCCTCAAGGTCTTAAGGGGATTAATTTCAAAATGAAAGCCCTTTCTAAAGATTCTAATTGGAGAAAAGCTTTTTTAGATATTAGTAGTCTAGAGCTTTTAGCTTTAGACAATGTTGTTCGTGGTAAATTCAAAGTAGACAATTTTATTGATTTTCCTGTACAAGGGGAATTAACTGCAAAAGTTGATTTGATGAACTTAAAGGAGTTCATTCCTATCGAACACATGAATGTAGAAGGGCTTATCGATATTCATACAGATGTATCAGGAAACTTTTTACCTAAACAAAAAAAGTATCCGTTATTAAAAGCAGACATTAAAGTCTCTCAAGGTTATTTACAGTTAGCTAAAGTACCTGAATTGCCAATTGAGAATATCGATTTACACACAATTATTAATAGTGATACGGGTACTTTAAGTGGTATCAAAGTAGATATCGAACCTTTAGAGTTTAGGTTTGCAGGAGAAGAATTTAAGCTTTCTGCCAATCTATCCGATTTTACTAATTTAAATTATACCCTTAAATCCAAAGGTGTATTAAATATAGGAGACCTTTATAGAGTGTTTCCAATACCAGGTTTAGAAGTAACAGGAAAGGTGCAAACCAATTTATTTTTACAAGGTACCCAAGCAGATGTTAAGGCTGGAAATTTTGCCAATCTTAAGAACGCTGGAAAACTAAGCGTAGAAGATATTGAGATAAAAAGTTCTTATCTACCAAAAACCTTTAGTATTAGCAGCGGGGTGTTTACCTTTTTTAGGGAGAAAATGAAGTTTGATAAGTTTAATGCTACTTATGGAAATTCTTCTTTTGACCTTAATGGTTATTTAACCAATGTGATTAGTTTCTTGACAAAGAAGGGTACTTTGCAAGGTAGCTTTAGCTTGAATACTCCCTTTTTAGATGTAGACGAGTTTATGTTAGTAACTTCTACGGATAAGAAAGAATTCACTTCTGAGCAGGAGCTAGAGGTTGCTATTAGTCAAGAAAAAATAGAAAAGGCTGTAATACAAATTCCAAAGAATATGGAGTTAGAATTTAAGGCTGACGCAAAAAGAATAAAATACCTTACCTACGATATAAGTGACTTTCAAGGAGACTTGAAATTTATGAAAGGAAAAGCTTTTTTAGAAGAAGCAGATTTTGAATTAATAGGGACTAAAGTACAAATGCAAGCTGCATATGAACCTTTAAACTTAAGTTCAGCTATTTTCGATTATCATATTGCAGCTCAAGATTTTGATATTCAACGTGCCTATAAAGAAGTACCTTTGTTCAGGGAAATGGTTTCTATGGCAGAAAGTGCTTATGGTAAGGTCTCTTTGGATTACGCATTAAAAGGAAAGCTAAACAAAGATATGTATCCTATTTTACCAAGTATACAAGGTCAAGGGGTATTAGTATTAGAAGATATTCGATTTAAAGGCTTTAAGTTACTAGGTGCCATAGCTGATAAGACGGATTCTAAAGCAATGGAAAAAGCTAATGTATCTCAGGTAGACATTTTCTCTAGCATTAGTAATAATGTGATTACTATAGATAGAACTAAAATGAAGATGGCAGGGTTTCGTCCAAGGTTTGAAGGACAGGTTAGCTTAGATGGTAAGATCAATATCGGATTACGTTTGGGACTACCCCCTTTAGGATTAGTTGGTATTCCAATGAAGATTACGGGTACTTCTGAAGATTTTGATATTAAATTAGGTAAGTATCGCCCAAGTGAAGTATTAGGTGGTTCTACTAAATATGATGAAGAAGATGAATTAGAAGATGAGATACAAGATGAACTCGAGCATAGTCAAGAAAAAAACCAAGAAGAAATAGAACAATTAGCAGTATAGTATTGGTATTTATACCAATACTTTAAAGCAAGCACAAATCACAATGATATGGTAGTACAAACTAAATTTTCGCAAGAACAAATCGATCTATTACATAGTGAACTAGATAAAGAGAGCTTACGTGTGTTGCAAGCAAGCAATAATGCAGATCTTGCTATTTTGTCTCAAGTGTGTAGTGAAGTTGACCCTTGTGATGACATGGTTAAATTATTAATAAAGCGACTTTATGCTACTGTTAGTGATCCTAAACGCCCAGGAGTTGGTATTGCTTCTCCTCAAATAGGCATTAGTAAGAGAGTGTTTTTAGCCCAAAGATTTGACAAAAAAGATAAGCCATTTGAGTTTTTTGTAAATCCTGAAATTACTTGGTATAGTACTGTACTACGCCTAGGAGAAGAGGGATGTTTGTCTATTGAAAATATCTATGAAAAAGTATATAGAAGTATGGCCATTGAGATAAGCTATTTTGACTTAGAAGGTAAAAAATATAAGGAAATCATAGAAGGTTTTACTGCAGTTATCTTACAACATGAAATGGACCATTTAAATGGAATTTTATTTCCTTTAAGAGTAGAACAAGATAAAGACAAAGATATTATTGCCGCTAGTGAGCAAGATGAGTTGTTTTATTTCAAGGAAAATAGATTAAGTAGATAAAACTCACTGAAAGAAATATATAAGGTACACTATAAAGATTATTATTTATAGTGTACTTTTTTTTTGCATTTTTTAATCAACTTTTAAATTGTAAATTTAAAGTTAAAAGCAAAAATATGGAATTCGATTACTTTGAGAAGATTCGCCAAATTAGAACGGGGATAAGGTTTTACAGTGAGCTACTTATTGAGGCTTCCTGGAATATGTGGAATATTAAAACACGTATAGGTATTTTTTTCTTTTGCTTGCTTTTTTCTATAGCAGCGACCTATTTTTTAACTCCAGATGTATTTAGTGAGGCGCAAGAATATACGTTGTTCATTTTAATTTTTTCCATTTTACTTTGGGCCTCTGAAGCAATAGCTCCCTTTGCCGTTGGTATTATGATTATTGGTTTCTTGGTCTATACCATGGGAAATGCTCAAGGAGCTACGATTTCCTCGTCCGATATTTTTGATACTTGGTCCGATAGTGTTATTTGGATTTTTTTAGGGGGGTTTTTTCTATCTGAAGGAATGCGTAAGACAAATTTAGATTTATCCTTGTTTAAAAAAACGATTTCTATTTTCGGCTCTAAGCCAAATACGCTGGTTTTAGGTATTATTATAGTTACATCCATCCTTTCCTTGATTATATCCAATACAGCCACTGCAGCTATGGTATTAGCCTCCGTAATGCCCTTGATCGAACGTCAAGGAAAAGATTCTCTTATGTCAAAGGCAATTTTAGTAAGTATACCCGCTGCTGCAACATTTGCAGGAATGATCAGTATGGTCTCCTCACCTCCTAATCTTATAGTGGTTAATACCTTAAACAGTAAAGGCTTTAATATAGGTTTTAACGAGTGGTTTGTCTTAGGATTTTTACCAGCTACTTTATTATTGATACTTTTTTGGTTTGCAGTAGTTAAAAAGTATACCTCTAAAGTAAAAGGTTTAGATGTTTCCTTTGTCAATCAAGCCTTAGAATTAACTAAACCTATGCGTTTACAGCGCCTAATAGTTTTGACTATTCTTGTAGTGACAGTAGGTATGTGGATGTTTGGGCATAGGTTAGATATTCCTACTGCAGGGGCAGCAATGGTTCCCATTATGTTTCTCCCTATGTTTGGTATAATTAAAGGTGAAGATGTTAGGAAGTTACCTTGGGATACCTTAATGTTAGTTGCAGGTGGATTAGCTTTAGGTTTAGCAATCAAAGAACTTCTAGCACCTTATTATTCTAGTTTTCTAGCAGGAATGGAATTTAATACCATTTGGCTGATGATTATATTTGCTTTAGTGACCGTACTTTTTTCTAATATTATGAGTAGTACAGCTACCGCAACAATTATTATAAATATTGCTGCTATTATTTTACCTGCTAATCAATTATTACCTGTGGGGATAGTTATTGGACTATGTTCTTCTTGTGGATTATTCTTACCTGTTTCTACTCCTCCTAATGCCATTGTTTATGGTACAGGGTTATTAAAACAAAAGGATTTTGTACTAGGAGGCTTTTTCGGTGCTATCGTAGGAACAATACTTATTATTCTTTGGGTGCTGTTTTTACAGTATTTCACTGATTTTTTCTCTAGTTTATAGCCTAAACACGATCTGGATAATCGCTTATTATACCATCTACTTTTAGATTCTTAATATAAGAGATATCTTTTTTAGAGTTAACCGTATAGGCTAATACTTTTAAGTGGTGGTCTTGAATATATCTAACATTATCTTGGTTTAATGTTTTATAATGGGCATGGATTGCCTTTGCTTTTAACTCCTTTGCAATTGGTATAGCTAAAATAGGATCTCCTTGGGTTAATACTGCCAAAGGAATGTTTTCTAGCATAGTGCTAAGTTGTTTTAATTGTAACCAATCAAAGCTAGAGATTATAAAGTTATTTGGTGCATATCCTTGTTTGAAAAAGTAGTCTAATAAACTACAGAGTTCTTTTAAAGAGTCTGCTGCCTTTATTTCTATATTTAGAATAGCTTTTTTATGGATAATCTCGATGACCTGTTGTAGGGTGGGAATTTTGTAATTATCTTCAAGGGTGAATTGTTGTAGTTGCTCCAAATTAAAATCAGATAGTAAAGCATCTTTACCTGTTAATCTATTTAAGTTAGAATCGTGATAAACTACTAATTTATTATCTGCTGTTTTATGAATATCAATTTCTATCATAGAACAGTTTAGCTCTAAAGCTTTTTCAATTGACTCTATGGTATTCTCCATGATATAGCCTTTAGCTCCTCTATGTCCAACCCTAAGCATATTTTATATTGTAAATGTTATACCTTAAATATACTTTAATATTTTACACATAAAAAAAGCCGAATACAAAAAAGTATTCGGCTAGTATATATTTATTTTTCAGGTGTACCATATAGGTCAAACTCTGTAGCTTCATCGATTACGATATTTGCAAACTCACCTATTTTTAGATAATGTTTGCTTGCATCGATTAATACTTCATTATCTACATCTGGGCTATCAAACTCCGTTCTTCCAACAAAGTAGTTTCCTTCTTTTCTATCGATAATACAACGGAAAGTCTTACCTACTTTTTCTTGGTTTAATTCAAATGAAATTTGCGCTTGGATCTCCATAATTTCATTTGCTCTTTGTTGCTTCACTTCTTTAGGAACGTCATCCTCTAAAAGGAAAGCATGTGTGTTTTCTTCATGAGAGTATGCAAAACATCCTAATCTTTCAAAACGCATTTCCTGTACCCAATCTTTTAAGATTTGGAAGTCTTCTTGTGTTTCTCCAGGGTAACCTACAATTAGAGTAGTACGAATTGCCATACCTGGAACAGCTTGTCTAAATTCTTTTAGAAGTTTTGTTGTCTTAGCTTGTGTAGTACCTCTACGCATTGATTTTAGAATGTTATCTGAAATATGCTGTAAAGGAATATCAATATAATTACAGATCTTAGGCTCACGTTGCATTAACTCTAAAACATCCATAGGGAATCCTGTAGGGAAAGCATAGTGAAGACGAATCCATTCGATTCCTTCTACTTTAGCTAAGTTTTCAAGTAATTCTGCTAAGTTTCTTTTTTTGTATAGATCTAAACCGTAGTAAGTTAAATCTTGTGCAATTAAGATTAATTCTTTAACACCATCTTTAGCTAAGTTCTGCGCTTCTTTAACCAACTTTTCAATTGGTTGTGATACGTGTTTACCTCTCATTAATGGAATCGCACAGAAACTACAAGGACGGTCACATCCTTCAGCAATTTTTAAATATGCATAGTTTTTAGGAGTAGTAGTTAAACGCTCTCCTAATAATTCGTGTTTGTAATCAGCTCCTAAAGCTTTTAAAAGATTAGGTAGATCTGTTGTTCCAAAAAACTGGTCAACATTTGGAATTTCTGTCTCTAAGTCCGGTTTGTAACGTTCCGACAAACATCCAGTTACAAAAACTTTATCTACAATTCCTTGCTCTTTTTTATCAACATATTCTAATATAGTATTTACAGATTCTGCTTTAGCATTATCAATAAAACCACAGGTGTTAATTACTACAATATTAGCCTCATCATTTTGAGCCTCATGTGTGACATCTTTCCCACTAGCTTTTAATTGTCCCATTAATACTTCACTGTCGTAAACATTTTTAGAACAACCTAGTGTAACTACGTTAATTTTATTCTTTTTTAAAGTTTTGGTTCTCATTTATTTAAAAAAATTGGAATGCAAAAGTACATCTTTTTAGTAACATACCCCAAGCTTTAATATAATTATAAGAACTCTAAATGTTATTCAAATCCTTTCTAATTAATAGCTTATAAAAATAAAAAAAGCAGAGAAGTTTACCTTTCTGCTTTTATATATGGTTAGAGTTTAAATATTCCACCAAATACGATGATTGTTTGACCAAACCAAAAGTTATGTTTTGCTTTATCGGCTTTGCTAGCTGTTGTTCTAACATCGTACATATTGATGTACCCTCCTTTTAATTCTCCTTGTACAAAAAAGTGTTTTAGGAAAGTGATGTTTAAACCTGCTTTAGCAGAAAAACCTACCCCTGAAACATGGAACTCATCGTACCTCTGTTTACCCAGTAGGGTAGTGTTGGTTTTTGGAAACACAATACCTGTACCAACTCCTTCTGTTATATTAATCTGTACCACGTCTGTATTTCTAATTCCAAATAGTTTAGAAATATCATCTACTCGGTTTATTTCAATATTAACATAGTTCAGACCATCGGTATGTTCAAATTGTAAAAACTCCTCTGTAAGTAAAAGTTGATCTGGATGCCCAGGAACTGTTTCTCCAAAAGTGTTATCCCCCATATTAGGGTAGTAACCTGTAAAGTTTACTATTTGATTTTGAGACATCACATACTTCATGTGATCTACTCCAAAGGAAATGTTGTATTTATCCGTGAAGAAATAACCAACCCTTAAGTTAGTTTGTGGAATGGTCATTCTAGCTGGGTTTATATAGTCTACATGCCAACCTTTTGGTTTGTCATGTGCCTTTACGTCTTTTAAAGTGAAGTCATAGTCATCCCCTTTAAAACGAATATCAGAATTGGTAAAGTACCCTCTGTTTCCACCCCAATAAATGTAGAATTTACCTTTATTTGAAGCAGTATAACGCATTGGTGTTGTTACCATTTCTTGCGCCATAGCCATTGAGCTAATAAGTAAAGTAAATACAGTAAGTACTTTTAAAATATACTTCATATAATAATGGTTTTGTTTGAAACTTTATGAGGTGCAAATATAATATAAAAAAATCTCTTTATCGGTTTATCGAATAAAGAGATTTTTTTATAAAAGATTTTTGTTAATTTAGAAGATTTACTTCTAAAAATACATAGTATAAGTAAGATTTACAGTATTTTCTTTTGTTTTTATTTTAGCATAATTATAAAGGTTGTTTACCGTCATATCTACTAAACTAGTTTTATATTCTTGAGCGGAATGTCCATAAGCTAAATCAAGTCTAGACACTCCAAAGTCATAACCTAAACCAAAAGAGAAACTATTAAGGTCCCCTAGGTACTGAAAATCTTTATATGGACTTTGTACATAGCGGTATCCGCCACGTAAACTAAATTGTTTTATTTTATATTCTGCACCAACGCGTACTTCACTAGAGCTAGTTAATGAGCTATTTAAAGTTTGATTGATATTTTGGTATAAAGGATCTTTAGTTGGGCTAAATTTATTTTTACTGTAGTCTACTAGAGTATAGTCTACGCTGATAAGTGCTCTTTTGAATAAAATGTAAGCTAAACTCGCTGTGTATTTAGAAGGAGTTTTAAGTTTATATTTATCATATACATTCACCAGATTAGGATAAACTACATAAGAAGTATCATTTGTAAATGCTGTAGCTACACCTTGGGACAATTCATCATGTAGGGTGAACCATGTTGGAGATTCATAAGCAAGTCCAGCTCTAAAATTATCCGTTACTTTTGCAATTGCTCCAATATTAAATGAAAAACCATTTCCATAAGTGTATAGATAATTGTCAAAACGTATAGATTCTGTAGATTGATTAATAGAAGTGTTCTGTATTGCGGCACTATTTTGGGTATAATCTACCGTGTGTAAGTTTACATTTGCTCCAACATAAAAGCGCTGGCCTAATTGTCCAGCAAAGTTAGCACTGAAAAAACCTTTATTTCCACTGGTTTGAATTACTCTTCCTTGTTGATGGGGTAAGTTTTGATTATAGTTAGCGCTATACAAACCATCTTGTCCATTCACAGGAGAGATTAATCCACTTTGATAGGCTAAAAATGCTTGCTGTGCAGCTAATCCTCCAAAATACCCCGCTTTATCATAGCCTTGAGTAATGGAGTTAGATGAAATATAATCTAAAGGTACTTTATTAGAGTTGGCAACATCTAGAAAGTAGTCACCTATAGAATTTACATTTCCTGTACCATTAAATTTGATATTGTTTCTATAGTTTTTAGTATTTTGATAGTTAATCCCAATAGAAAACTTTCGAAGCAAGGAATTGTTGTTATTGCTATTGAACACAAATATCGCACCTAGTTGACCAATGTCAATGCCTGAGTATTTATCTGAGTCGTTATTTCCTAAATAGGTAGATTTATTGCTTTTGTCGTCAAAGAACATACTAAATGAAGCGGAATTAAAATTCGCTAAAGCACTTCCGGCAGGGTTAATTTGCAATGAGGATACATCTGCTCCAACTGCACCAAATGCTCCACTCATTGCTTTAAACCTTGCAGTACCATTCAAATCAGATTGGTTATAGCGCATTACATCATGTGCTGACATCTCTTGTGCTTGTATAACACTACAAGTAAGTAATAAACTAAAAAGAGTAATTATATTTTTTGTCATGAATTATATTTTAACATTAAAGCACTATCTTCTATATCCGCCTGAACCAGAGCTACTTCTTGTAGAGGAACTAGAGCTACTTCTTGAAGGCATACTACTTGCTCTATTATAACTACTATTAGAAGTGCTAGGTCTGCTATAGTTAGTATTACCACTAGGTCTATTGTAGTTAGAATTGCTACTAGGTCTATTGTAGCTAGAGTTACTACTAGGTCTAGTGTATCCGGAATTACTACTAGGTCTAGTGTATCCGGAATTACTACTAGGTCTAGTGTATCCTGAATTGCTACTCGGTCTATTGTATCCAGAATTGCTACTCGGTCTATTGTATCCACTATTAGAACTACTAGGTCTTGTATAGGTATTGTTTATACCACTTCCTGGTCTTTGATAGGTTCCACTAGAGCTACTCGATCTGGTGTATGGTCTATAAGCAGAGGAGGAGGAATTATTTGTATATCCTGATCTACTATAATTATAGGTTCCTCTATTGCCTGAAGGTCTTGTTGTAGGTACATAATAAGGACGGTGATAGTATGGGTATCCATAATATCCTCCATAATAACCAGGATATCCCCAGGAGAAACCAAATCCCCAAGATGGGCCATACCAAGGGTTATACCACGAATCATACATATATCCATAGCCATACCATGGGCTATACCAAGGATAGCCATAATTTTGGTTATAATAGTTAATGCTTATTGAATTAGGTTCACTGCCCCATGGTCCATAGGTAGTGGATGAAACAGTTTGAGAATTTGTTAAGCTATCTATGGTTGGGGTATAATAAGCGTTTACATCGGTAAAGTATTCTAAATTGTCCTGTAAATCAGTAAAATAACCGGAATAGAATTCAGCGTGATTATTTTGATCTACATTATTATTGTAGCCATAAGTACCATCGTCGTAATAGGAAGTATTATGGTAGGAACCACATGAAACTGTAAAAGTTGCTATAGAGACTATCATTAGAATCTTGGTCCAATTGATCCTGTTTTTTACTTTTGTTTTCATTTCCGTGCTTTTTTAATTGTTGGTAAGAACAAATTTAGTTAGATTTGTCGTATTATTATAGTTAATTAAGAGTTAAACAATTTAACTGCTAATATATTAAAAATGAGCAAAAACATTACTAAAAGGAGTGAGGATTATTCCAAGTGGTACAATGAACTTGTAGTGAAGGCTGATTTAGCTGAAAATTCAGGTGTACGTGGATGTATGGTTATAAAACCTTATGGTTATGCCATATGGGAAAAAATGCAAGCAGAGCTTGATAAGAAATTTAAAGAAACAGGACATCAAAACGCTTATTTCCCCTTATTTATCCCTAAATCTTATTTTAGTAAAGAAGCTAGTCACGTAGATGGCTTCGCTAAAGAATGTGCAGTAGTTACACATTATAGATTAAAGACTTCTGAGGATGGTAAGAGTATTGAGGTGGATCCAGAGGCAAAATTAGAGGAAGAACTTATTGTTCGTCCAACTTCTGAAACTATTATTTGGGATACTTATAGAAAGTGGATTGAGTCTTACCGTGACTTGCCAATTTTGGTAAATCAATGGGCTAACGTTGTTCGTTGGGAGATGAGAACTAGATTGTTTTTAAGAACAGCTGAGTTCTTATGGCAAGAAGGGCATACAGCTCACGCAACTAAGCAAGAGGCAATTGCAGAAGCAGAACAAATGCTAGATGTATATGCTGATTTTGCACAGGACTTTATGGCTATTCCAGTTGTAAAAGGATATAAAACAGAGAATGAAAGATTCGCTGGAGCAATCGAAACATATTGTATTGAAGCTTTAATGCAAGATGGAAAAGCGCTTCAGGCTGGGACTTCTCACTTTTTAGGGCAAAACTTCGCAAAAGCTTTTGATGTAAAATTTACAAATCAAGAAGGAAAGCAAGAGTTTGTATGGGCTACTTCTTGGGGAGTAAGTACTCGTTTAATGGGAGCATTAATTATGACGCACTCGGATGATAACGGATTAGTATTGCCTCCAAACTTAGCACCAATACAAGTTGTAATTGTACCAATTCATAAAACAGAGGAGCAATTAGAGCAAATCAAAGCCAAGGTTAAAGAAGTAACAGATAAATTTAAAAAATTAAATATTTCTTTTAAATTCGATGATCGTACTGGATTCAAACCAGGATGGAAGTTTGCAGAATATGAAATGAAAGGTGTACCTGTTCGTATTGCAATTGGACCAAAAGATTTAGAAAACGGAACTTTTGAAGTTGCAAGACGTGATAATCTAACTAAAGAGATAGTTGCGGAAGCTGCTTTAGTAGAACATATACAAGATTTACTTGAGGATATTCAGAATAATTTATTTACAAAAGCTTTCGATTACCGTAAAGAACACACTACAGAGGTGGATACTTTCGAAGAATTTAAAGATGTTTTAGAAAATAAAACTGGATTTGTTTCTGCTCACTGGGATGGTACAATTGAGACAGAAGAGAAGATTAAAGAATTAACTAAAGCTACAATTCGTTGTATTCCAATCGATAGGGAATTGGAGCAAGGAGTTTGTATATATAGTGGTAAACCTTCTCAAGGTAGAGTACTATTTGCAAAAGCATATTAATTTAATTTTTTTTTGTTTTTCTCTTGCGGATATGAAAAAATATTGTAGTTTTGCATCCGCATTAGATAAACAAAAGGGTCCGTTCGTCTAGGGGTTAGGACGCCAGGTTTTCATCCTGGTAACAGGGGTTCGATTCCCCTACGGACTACAAAGCTTCGCATAAGCTTGTTTATAAAATGCACGGTCCGTTCGTCTAGGGGTTAGGACGCCAGGTTTTCATCCTGGTAACAGGGGTTCGATTCCCCTACGGACTACAAAGCTTCGCATAAGCTTATTTATAAAATGCATGGTCCGTTCGTCTAGGGGTTAGGACGCCAGGTTTTCATCCTGGTAACAGGGGTTCGATTCCCCTACGGACTACAAAGCTTCGCATAAGCTTATTTATAAAATGCACGGTCCGTTCGTCTAGGGGTTAGGACGCCAGGTTTTCATCCTGGTAACAGGGGTTCGATTCCCCTACGGACTACAAGAGAAAAATAGTATAGACTTAATAAAATATTTAAACGAAATGGCAAATCATAAGTCAGCTTTAAAAAGAATTAGAAGTAACGAAAAGAAAAGAGTATTAAACAGATATCAACACAAAACGACTCGTAATGCTATCAAAGCTTTACGTATGATCGAAGATAAAGTTGAAGCTGGAGAGAAATTAACTGTAGTAGTTTCAATGATTGATAAATTAGCTAAAAAGAATATCATTCATGCAAACAAAGCTTCTAACTTAAAATCGAAATTAACAAAACACGTTGCTGCTTTATAATAAGTAGAAGTTTTAAGTTATCAAACAAAGAAAAGCCCTCAAATAATTGAGGGCTTTTTTTTTGTAGATATTCAAAGATATAGTTGTGTAACTATGAACATGTAAAAGCTTAGCATGTACTTTAAGATAGGTTATGCTTTAAATTGCTTCGTTTTTAGATACTTCATTCAAAGAAGAGCTATTTAATCGTTTGGCTTTAAGGGTTAATGATTAGTCCTTATTATTTATTTTTTACATATAGTTTGTTGAATGTAGTTGTTTTTGAGATTATCTAAATAGAATGTATAAATTTGATTAATTAATCCTAAGTCTTATTAAAAAAGTTATTGAAAGGATATTTTGTAAAATTAAATTTAAAGTTTTGATAAAAAGTAGTACATTTGCACAACGAAAGTTGTGTCTTTTTTTAATCTAGTTGAAAGCTGATTTTTTTCTAGAGATAGACATGATGTAAAGTTTTAAAAAAGAATATTGTATAAACAATACTTATATGACAACAATTAGGAATATTGCTATTATTGCACACGTTGACCACGGTAAAACTACTATGGTTGATAAGATTTTACACCACTGTCAATCTTTTCGTGAGAACGAAAGTACAGGAGAGTTGATTTTGGATAATGAGGATATCGAAAGAGAAAGAGGTATTACAATTACTTCTAAGAACGTTTCGGTAGAATATAAAGGGACGAAAATCAATATTATTGATACTCCTGGTCACGCGGATTTCGGTGGAGAAGTAGAGCGTGTTTTGAACATGGCTGATGGTGTTCTTTTAATTGTGGATGCTTTTGAAGGACCAATGCCTCAGACTCGTTTCGTACTTCAAAAAGCAATTGATTTAGGGTTAAAACCTTGTGTTGTTGTAAATAAAGTCGATAAAGAAAACTGTACACCTGAAGAAGTTCATGAAAAAGTTTTTGACTTAATGTTCGAACTAGGTGCAGAAGAGTGGCAAATGGATTTCCCAGCTGTTTATGGATCTGCTAAGAACAATTGGATGTCTACAGATTATAAGCAACCTACGGATTCTTTCGAGCCATTATTAGACATGGTTCTTGAGCATATCCCAGCTGCTAAAGTAAACGAAGGAACTCCTCAAATGTTAATTACTTCTTTAGACTATTCTACATTTACAGGACGTATTGCTATTGGACGTTTACAACGTGGTGTTTTAAAAGAAGGTATGAATATATCTTTAATTAAACGAGATGGTAGTATTGTAAAGAGTAAAATTAAAGAAGTTCATACTTTTGAAGGTTTAGGACGTAAGAAAGTAAGTGAAGTTCACGCTGGTGATATTTGTGCTGTAGTTGGAATTGACGGATTCGAAATTGGAGATGTTATCGCTGATTTTGAAAATCCAGAGGCTTTACCTACTATTACAATTGATGAGCCAACGATGAGTATGTTATTTACAATTAACGACTCACCATTCTTTGGTAAAGAAGGTAAATTTGTTACTTCTAGACACGTTAAAGAACGTTTAAATAAAGAATTAGAGAAAAACTTAGCTTTACGTGTTAAAGAAACGGATAGTGCGGATAAATTCATGGTTTTCGGACGTGGAGTTTTACACTTATCAGTTTTAATTGAAACAATGAGACGTGAAGGATATGAGTTACAAATTGGACAACCACAAGTAATTATCAAGGAAATTGATGGTGTTAAATGTGAACCAATTGAAGAGCTTACAATTGATATCCCTGAAAACTTATCTGGTAGAGCTGTAGAGTACGTTTCTTTGAAAAAAGGAGAGATGACTTCAATGGAGCCAAGAGGAGAGAGAATGATCATTAAATTTTTAATTCCTTCAAGAGGTATTATTGGTTTAAGAAATCAACTTTTAACTGCAACTGCAGGTGAGGCTATCATGTCACATAGATTCTTGGAGTACCAACCATTCAAAGGAGAAATTGCAGGACGTCAAAATGGTTCTTTAATTTCTATGGAAAATGGTAAGGCGATTCCTTATTCTATTGATAAATTACAAGATCGTGGTAAATTCTTTGTTGATCCAAACGAAGATATTTATGAAGGACAAGTAATTGGAGAGAACTCAAGAGGAGATGATATGACAGTAAACGTTACTAAAACTAAGAAGTTAACGAACGTTCGTGCTTCTGGTACAGATGACAAAGCTCGTATTGTTCCTGCAATCAAGTTCTCTTTAGAAGAAGCTTTAGAATACATTCAAAAGGATGAATACTGTGAGGTAACACCTAAGAGTCTACGTTTAAGAAAAATCTACTTAAAAGAGACAGATCGTAAGCGTAATAAAATAAACTAGTAATAGTATAAGAAAAGGGTTGACTAATATAGTCAGCCCTTTTTTATTATCTATCCTTTGTAAGTACAGGCATAGGGATATTAATATTTTGGTTTTCAATTGTAGGTATGTCAAGCAAAAAGAATTTTATTAATTTTTTGATAAAGCGAGATTTCTTACCTATTTCGGAGGGATTTCTACTATTTTTTACTTGTAGGTAGGTTTATAGAAATTGTGAAAAATAGAATAAATTTTAAAATAAAACAGCCTTAATCGGATAATTTATCTAGAAGTTATGCACTAAAGAGTTGTATAGAACAGTAGATTTTAATAGTTTGATAATTTTATTTTATTTTAAAATAAGTCCAAAATATTATTAAATTTGTAATAAGAAATAGAAATCACAACCTTAGGTTATAAATATGGCAAAGTTCGAATTGAAATTACCCAAGATGGGTGAGAGTGTTGCTGAGGCAACAATTACAAATTGGTTGAAAAATGTAGGAGATGTTGTAGAGGCGGATGAGACTGTATTAGAGATAGCAACAGATAAAGTGGATAGTGAAGTTCCAAGTGAGGTAGCGGGTACTATAGTAGAAATTTTATTTCAAGTAGACGACGTAGTTCAAGTTGGGCAAACTATTGCAATAATTGAAACACAAGGTGGAGAGCCAGCTAGTGCTAGTTCAGCGGCATCTGATGTTGCACAAGCAAGTGTTCAAATAGAAAAAAGTGTTGCTGCTGCTCAAGAATCAGTAAAAGAAATCTCTTTTTGTGATTCAGATAAATTCTATTCTCCATTAGTGAAAAATATTGCTAAGCAAGAAGGACTTTCTTTGGAAGAATTAGAAGCTATTAAGGGTAGTGGTAAAGATGGAAGAATTACTAAGTCAGATATCCTTACTTATATTAAAGATAGATCAAGTGCACCTGTAGCTACACAAAAAGTAGAGCAAGCAGCAGTAGTGGCTACTCCAGCTGTAAAAGCAGCTCCGGTTGCTAAGGCAGCTCCAGTTTCTGTGAATGGTCAAGATGAAATTATTGAAATGGATCGTATGCGTAAGCTTATTGCTCACCACATGGTTCAATCTATTCAGACCTCTGCTCACGTTCAATCTTTTATTGAAGTAGACGTTACTAATATTGTAAATTGGAGAAATAAACATAAAAATGCTTTTGAAAAAAGAGAAGGAGAGAAATTAACTTTTACTCCAATTTTTATGGAGGCAATTGCAAAAGCATTGAAAGAGTTCCCAATGATGAATATTTCAGTTGAAGGAGATTATATCATCAAGAGAAAGAACATCAATTTAGGAATGGCTGCGGCTTTACCTAACGGTAACTTAATTGTTCCTGTTATTAAAAATGCAGATCAATTAAACTTAGTAGGAATGGCTAAAGCTGTAAATGATTTAGCAGTTCGTTCTCGTAGTGGTAAATTAAAGCCAGATGATACTCAAGGAGGAACTTATACAGTAACTAACGTGGGTACTTTTGGAAGTGTGTTTGGTACACCAATTTTAAATCAACCACAAGTAGGTATTTTAGCCTTAGGTGCTATACGTAAAGTGCCTGCAGTAATCGAAACACCAGAAGGAGACTTTATTGGTATTCGTCAAAAAATGTTCTTATCTCACAGCTACGATCACAGAGTAGTAGATGGTGCTTTAGGAGGACAATTCGTACAAAGAGTTGCTCAAATTCTAGAAGCTTGGGATATTACAAGAGAAGTGTAATCAAGATAGATTTTATACAACATTATAAAGAGCCAAAGTATTCCTTTGGCTCTTTTTTTTGATATATATATTAGCTAATAAATATTAATATGAAAATAGTTTTAAACTGGAGTACAGGCAAGGATGCAGCTTATGCTTTATATGAATTAAACAAAGATCCACAGAATCAAGTAGTGAAATTACTCACTACCATAAGCTTAGAGCACCAAAGGGTTTCTATGCATGGAATAAGTGTTGAAGTTTTATATCGACAAGTAAGTAATCTAGGATTGCCATTAGAGATTTGTTCTATTTCTAGTTCCATTACTATGGAGGAGTATGAACAGAAAATGACAAATACTTTGATGGAAATGACACGCCAAGGTATTTACCATAGTGCTTATGGAGATATTCTTTTAGAGGATTTAAAAGTGTTTCGAGAACAACAATTAGAGAAAGTTAACATGAAAGGAATTTTTCCAAATTGGAAAAAAGATACTAGACAATTACTTATAGAGATGATTGAATCTGGAGTCAAGACAATGGTTATTTGTGTTAACGAAGCTTATTTAGATAAAAGTTTTTTAGGTAGAGTAATTGATATGCAATTTTTAGAAGATCTTCCTAGTAATGTGGATCCTTGTGGTGAAAATGGAGAATACCATAGTTTTGTTTTTGATGGACCTATGTTTGTTAAACCTGTTGACTATCAAGTTGGCCAAGCTATTTATAAGCAATATCCAAAGCCTGAAAGTGAATCTAGTTCATCGGAGCAAAACTATGGTTTTTGGTTCTTAGAAGTTTTATAAGCCTTTATTATTCTGCTTGAAATTTTGTGCTAAGTAAAGTAGGAACAGGAGTAACTTTGTTAGTAGTATAATCAAAAGTAACCATACCTGTTTTTACCTTTGCAATAGTTTTATCTTTACATGATACTAAATAAAACAGGTCAAAACTTACTTTGGTGAAGTTATCAGCGGCAATTTCAAAGGTTAATATATCATTGAAGAAAGCTTGATTTTTATATTCTATGGCAAGATCAGCCATAATTAAGCCTACTTTTTCGCAATCAAGTTCTGTATACTTAAAGGAGTCTAGAAAAAGAACTCTTGCTTGATGAATTAGCGAAACTAATTTATCATTTCCTAAGTGATTACCATAATTTAGATCTGTGATTCTAACTGGTATCTGTGTGCTAAAAATATAGTTTTTAGGCATTGTTAGTTTTACTCTGGACATATGTTTTATTTTATAGATTACAAACAAAAGACTTTTTTTAACTTCTACAAAGCATAGTGCACTGATAATAGCATGTTTCTACCCATTTGTGGTAAATGGTTCCAATTGGCATAGGTGGTGTAGTAGGTGTCAAGTAAATTAGAAATACTTAAAGTTAATTTGAGTTGTTGATTGTAGTTTTGAAAAGGTAAGATTAATGTAGATTGTAGGTTAATTATTCCAAAGCTAGGTACTGCAGTTTCTCCATAATAGGTAGCAGCTTTACTTTGCTTACCATTCACTACAACTTCTAATGTATTATAGAGTCTTTGGGTATTATAATGTAGATTTAATTTGTATTGTAATGGACTTATAAAGGGTAAGTTATTGCCATTATTATCCTTAGCTAAATAATAAGAGAGCTCGGATAATACCTTCCATTTTGCAGTAATTAGGTATTGAGTATGTAAGTGAAATTGATTTTGTAAAGCGTAGGATAGATTATCGTACTTTTTGACTCCTATTGCTCCAATAGTCATGGGCCTTAAATTAGGCTGGATTACTCCGATAATATAATTTTTCAGATAGAAGTTTTCCATTGAAATTCTTGTTTTGAAGTATGCTGACTTCCATTCAATGTGACCTGAAAATTGGAAGTTCCACTCTTTTTTTAGAAATGGATTTCCTAAGTAATCGTAGTTTTGATGACTATTAAAGATATAATAACCATAACTCTCTGATGCAGAAAACTCTCTAGATGCAAAAGTAAGATTTGCTCCAAAATTAAAGTTACCTTTTGGTTTATAATGATACGAAAAGGAAAGGTTGCTAAAGTAGTCTGTTCGGCTTTTGCTCATAAGAGGATAGAATATTTTTAAACTCTCTAAAGCATCTTTGTTATATACTCCTTGCTTATTAAGGTATACTCCTGCACTTAGATTTAAGTATTTGTTATGGGATACTTTCCAGGTGTCTTTTATATTAATTGCTATATTTTGTTGTTCAATATCCCCCCAAGTATACATAAACATTGGTTTATTCATTGGATCATTTGGATACATTACCATGCTAGCTTGAGATAAGTTTTCAAAAGCGGAGATGGATACTTGTGAGCTGTGATTTTTCCATTTTTCTATTTCTAAAGTTGATAGTATACCTACGGTAGTACTTTTACCTGGCATATCCATTCGTATAGCTACTTCTTTTCTTTTAGAGTCATCCATGGTATGAGAAATAGTGTTATAATACAGTTTAGTTTGCCAATTTTTAAGCTTTTGAGAAAGTTTTGTATTGTAAGACAAAGATCCAATGAAAGCTTGTGCTAAGGAAACATCCATAGGTAAGGCTGGATATCCAACGTCTTGAGCTCTATCCCATATGAAGTTTGATTCTATTGTTTTGTTCTCTGAGATGGTATAGGCAACTTTTGTAGAGGCATTGTATTTTTCAAACTGGGAGTTTTCTATTTCGACATTATGGCCGGCTTTGTAGTTTGCGGATTTTTTATAAGAGAAGGTGGAATAAGATTTAATTTTCTTAGCAGAAGTACTCCAACTAGCCCCAATGTTTTTTTGTTGGTTATTGCTTTGGTAATTACCAAAAAGGTCCATTGCGAAAGGTTTGCTTTGCAAGGTGTCAATTATTTTGGTTTGCAGATCTATTGCTCCGGCAAAACTTGAATTAACTCCACTACCTTCCCCATTGTTTGATATAGCGATCGCTTCAAGGTTAGGTACTTCTACATAGGAAGTCACGGGATCCATATTATCTGTACATGCTTTAAAAATACGCATTTGATCTATTGTAGTGGTGATTCGGGAATCTCCCATATTATTAATCATTGGCTCCCAAGCATAAGCTCCTCTTTTTATTAAAGTTACATCAGAATCCTGGGCAAGTGCTTGGTCTATACTTATAGTGGGAGTTGTTGTCTTTTTACTGTTTAGTTCTATAGTTGTTAAAACTTGGTTGAAAATAATTGTATCGGATTTAATTTGAGCCTTAATAGGATACAGGCTCCAAATTAAAAGTATAAATAAGGTTGTTGTTCTTTCCATTTTGACATAATAGTATTGGCCCGCTATTAAAATATAGGGGCCAAATTAATTGTAAAGCTTTTGAATTGTTTAAAATTCTACTTCTAAATAAAGAGTACTATTTATATTTTCTTTTACTGGAGAACCTGCTATTGTTTGATTTTCAGAATCCTGTATTATAAGGTTGATTAACCAATATCCTGACATAGTAAATGGTATACTTCCAGGGTATAGTTTAGAAACTGGATTAAAATAAAGGTTTTTAATTTCATTATTTACTCCATGATTTCCCATATCAGGCATTCTAGGGTCAAGGGAAATAGTCAGTCCTGGAACTTGCTTGTAGTTTTGACCATGATCGGTAGAGTTAAATACCGCTATTTGTAAATTATTTTCACCAATTTTAGGTTGAGTCGGTTCTATAAGTCCTACATAATGCGTTGTGTTTTGATAAGAAAATGAAGCCAAGTTTTTCTTTTTTACGCTACTTAAAGGGTCCACAAACAATGGGATATCTATGCTTTTAGTAGTGTTTTGATCTAAAAAAGTAAGGGTTAAAGTCCAAAAATTTTGCCCTGGTTCGTTTCCTGGCATTGTAAAGAGCAGTTCTCCATGATATAGCCCAGTAGTTTTTGGGTCTTTTCTAGGGTCAGTTGCGGGCGCGGAATGTGTCATTGTTTGCATAGTGGAATGCCCACTGATCATATGCATAGTTAGATGCCATTTTAAATCCTTTACAAGAATAGGAGTCTGTTGGTCTGATGAATAAATCTGTAAACTAATAGAATTAGTATAAGGTGCCCATAGATTACTTTGTTGACTATATAAATTAAAGGTATAGCCATCTTGAGTTAAGGTGCTTATTAAGGTTTTTTTATTGAATGGGTCATCTAAAAATGAGTCTTGCGTATTGGTAGAGCAGCTAGTTACTAAAATAAAGATAGGAAGTAGCACAAGGAAATTAAATATTTTTTTCATTGGAATTAAATTATTTTTTAAAAAAAGACATAGGAATGCCTCTACATCTTAAAAAAGTGTAGAAAGCGAATTGACTAAAAAATAATTTAAACTAAAGGTGGCTTTTTTTCCTTGAAATTGGGTAAGAAACTATATAAATCTAAATACCAATCCCCATGTTGAGGTTGCGTTGCAATAAGAGGTTTATCTTGTGATTTATAAGTTTGATTTTCAAAAAACAGAATTTCATAATGTAATTGGAAAGTTTTCTTGGCTGCGAAAGGATTTTCGCTCTGAGCGGTTTTCGCTAGTTCATTTTTAAGATGACAAGTACCATTACATTGAAGTTCAGGAAGATTTTTATTGATACAAAGTTCTTGTATAGCGTCATAGTTAATCACAAAGTCCAATACTGGGAATATTGGTTTTGCGAAGAACAAAATCACTATAAAGAATAAAACTTTTTGCATGTTGCAAATATAAGTAAGGTTTTTAAATTCCATACTTTAAAATCTAAGTTTTATTCTACGTCGTTTTTTAGGTGGAAAAAAGATAAAAAAAACACCTAGGAGTTGGCTTTACGCGTTTTGAAAAAACATTTTTTTCAGTTGAAATTGACAATTAATAGCAGTTTTTAGACTGAGACTTTGGAAAAACGTTAATTTTATTAGGGATTTAGTAGAATAAAGTATATAATGTTATAATATTTAATAATTATTTATCCAAAATCTAGGAATACAACCTTAAAAGGATACTAAATGTTAATGAATTAGCGCGAAATTGCAGTATTTACAGTTAGATAATGGTATATTGTGTAATTATTAAGTGTAAAGGTTATTTTATTGCGTATTTACTCTTGTTTTTATAAAATTAGTATATTCTTTGTTTTGCGCAGTAAACCTCGTTTTTATTGTGTTTTTTGTCTTAAAATTTTGTGTAATATTCTAAAATATTAAGGATTAATTTTGTTTTAAATTAAATAATTAATGATTTTACTTTGATTTGTTATTATCTAGGGGGATTATTTGTTATAGTCGGAATTATTAATCTATATGTAAATGATTATTAATGTTTTAGTATCTTAGTATGGAAGAAAAAAATAAAATTTGTTGTTTATGAAAGCAAAAGTACAGTACAATGACTTCGTAGGAAGTGTGGCAGCTGATATCTCAGATAGTATAGCTGCGAAAAAAGGAAATTACATTAGCAGTATTGGAGAATACTTTAATGTAAACCAAGAGAAGTATAAAGTTGTGGGAGTTTCCTTATCAGGAATACACAATTTTGAGATTACTTTATTTTGTATAGATAAAGAAAAGAGTTCACCTGCAAAAGAGCATGTAGTTAATATGCTTTTAGAGCTTGACCAAGACGGGCAAAAACAATTATTAGATTTATTGTTTAAGAGATTAAATTTTGTCTTATTTGATGCAGGACAAGAAGAGTATTCTCATAAGTCATGTGATGAGGTTGTAAACTTCTATGATGTACATGTACTTGAGCATCATGATTTCTAAGAATCAATTATAAAAAAATATTAAAAAGCCTCTTATTAAGAGGCTTTTTTTTTAATTATAAGTAAGGGTGTTTTAAAATCTAGCTTATTTGTTGTTTTTAAAAGAGGGAGTTTTTTTGTGATTTTGGCTTGTGAATCAGAATTGGGATCATTTTAATACCCTATAAAATATTTGTCGCATGGTGTTTGCTAGGTCCTTAATTAGTAAATAATGCTAAAACAATAAGGCTAATGTAACCCAGTAGTGATTTACATTTATTATATTTGTGATTAAACAATTTAGAATAATGGAGTTGAAATTACATAGACCCATTTGTTTTTTCGATTTAGAAACAACAGGGGTGGACGTTGCAAAAGATAGAATTGTCGAAATTGCTATTTTAAAAGTATTTCCCAATGGTAACAAGGAAAGCAAAACTTGGTTAGTGAACCCAGGTATGCCTATTCCTGAACATTCAACAAGTATTCATGGGATAACAGATGAAAAAGTTGCTAATGAACCTCATTTTAGAGAATTAGCACCAGCTATATATCAAATGATTAAGGATTCAGACTTAGCAGGATTTAATTCTGATAGATTTGATATTCCTCTATTAGTAGAAGAGTTGTTAAGAGCAGGTATCGATTTTGACATGGGTAATCGTGTTTCTGTAGATGTTCAGACTATTTTTCATAAAAAGGAAGAGCGTACTTTAAGTGCTGCTTATCGTTTTTATTGTGATCAAACTCTAGAAAATGCACACTCAGCAGAAGCAGATACTAATGCAACTTATGAGATTTTAAAAGCTCAGCTTGATCGCTATACGGATTTAGAGAATGATATGAAAGCTTTGTCAGAATATACTACTAGAAAAAAGAGTGTTGACTTTGCTGGATTTATTGCTCTAGATGAACAAAATAGAGAGATTTTTGCTTTTGGTAAGCACAAAGGAGTTTTAGTAGAGCATGTTTTAGAAAACGAACCTGGTTACTATGGTTGGATCCAAAATGCGGATTTCCCATTATATACTAAAAAAGTTCTTACAGGTATAAAATTACGTAAGCTTAATAATAAACTATAAAATTAGATTTTCGAATGAAAATTATTTGCATTGGAAGAAACTATGTAGAGCACATAGAAGAGTTGAATAATGAAAGACCAAGTGAGCCAGTTATCTTTATCAAACCAGATACTGCTTTGTTAGGAAAAGAAATACCTTTTGTTATTCCTTTTTTCTCTACTGATATTCATTATGAACTAGAGGTTGTAGTTAAAGTATGTAAAGTAGGGAAGTTTATTGAACCTAAATTTGCCCATAAATACTACGACCAGGTAAGTGTTGGTATTGATTTTACAGCTAGGGATTTACAAAGTAAACTCAAAGAAAAAGGTCTACCATGGGAGAAGGCAAAAGGATTTGATGGATCTGCTGTAGTAGGTAAGTTTATAAGTAAGGATGAATTGAAGGATTTAAACGATATGCATTTTTCAATGAGTAAAAATGGACATGTGGTTCAAAGTGCTTCTACCAAGCAAATGATTTGGTCTATTGATGAGTTAATTAGCGAGGTATCTAAGTATTTTACTTTAAAAACAGGAGATTTAATTTTTACAGGTACTCCTGTAGGCGTTGGTAAAGTAGAAAGAGCTGACGAATTACGCGGAAGCCTAGAGGATCAAGAATTATTCCGTATATCTATAAAATAACATTATGGCATTATATTACGATGTTGGACCACTTTGTCGTCGATATAATGATGATAAAGTAAAAGTGAAAAACATATTGGAGACGTTTTTAGCTGATTCTAAACATAGTTTAAAACAGATAAAAAAGGCAATAGAGAAAAAGAACTATTCTAAAGTAACTAAGCATTTAGAGAAATTAAAGCCTTCTTTAGAGTTTTTAGGTATTGATCAAGCTATGGAAGAGTTTGGCTTTATAGAGAAATGGATCCAAGACAAAGGAAAAATAAAAGAAGTAAAGGAAAACTTTAAAGCTTTTAAAGAACACGTTAAGAAAGCAAAAAAAGAAATTAAAAAAGATTTTTGTTTACAAAAGGTATGACAGCTAGTATTGTTACCATTGGAGATGAAATTCTCATAGGGCAAATAGTAAATACTAATTCTGCTTTTATTGCTAGGGAATTAGATCAAATTGGCTGTGAAGTAGTTCAAATCTGTAGTATTGCCGATAAAAGTAAAAATATTAGGCAAATAATGTCAAGCTTTATAGATCAAGTAGACCTAGTTGTTTTAACTGGTGGACTTGGACCTACTAAAGACGACATTACTAAAAAAGTGTTTTGCGAATTTTTCGAGGATCATTTTGTAATGGATCCTTTGGTATTGCAGCAAGTATGTTCTATTTTAGCAAAGCCAGATCCAAGTGAGTTATTGGATATTGAGGCTAACCAGGCCTTAGTGCCTTCTTTGGCTAAAGTCTTTTTTAACTCTTATGGTACTGCCCCAGGCATGTTAATGCGTAAAGGAAATACTACCTTTATTATTTTGCCAGGTGTTCCTTTAGAGATGAAAACCATTTGGAAAGAAGAAGTCTTAGACTATATAAAGCAACATTTTAAATCAAATGTTGTTCTACATAAAAGTATTTCTACCTATGCAATAGAAGAGAGTGAGTTAGCTCAAATTCTTGCTCCATGGGAAAATACTTTACCCTCAGAGGTGACTTTAGCTTATTTACCCCTAGAAGGAAGGGTGAATTTGCGTTTAACAGCTAGGGGAAGGGACGAAAATGAATTAAAAAATAAATTGAAACAATGTTTGCAAAGTATTCCTTTTCAGGTATTTGAGTTTATTTTAGGATACGAGGATATAGATTTTTCACAAATAATATCCAAAGAGTTGCATATTAGAAATAAAACTATTTCTTTTGCAGAAAGTTGTACAGGTGGAAGATTGGCAATAATGTTCAATTCTAATCCTGGAGCCTCTGCTTATTTTAAAGGAGGAATAATTCCTTATGCAACAAGTAGTAAAATAGATATATTAGGAGTTGATCCATACTGTGTAGAAAAATATAGTGTGGTAAGCGAACAAGTAGCTATTGAAATGGCTAAAAAAGCAAAATTGCAATTTGCAAGTGATTTTGCAGTAGCTACAACAGGTAATGCAGGACCTAAAAAAGGGGATTCTAGTGCTGATGTAGGAACCGTTTATATTGGAATTGCTACTCCAAACAAAGTTTTTGCAAAAAAATTTCAATTCCATGGATCTCGTGAAAGGGTCGTAAATTGTGCTGTTTCAAAGGGTTTGGAATTGATATATAAAGAAATAATAAAAAAATAACGGAAAATATTTTGTATAATAATTTTCTTTTCCGTTACTTTGCACCCTGATTTTGAATATTGAAATAAAAGATAAGAAATAATGTCAAGAGTTTGTGAAATTACTGGTAAAAGAGCAATGGTTGGAAACAACGTTTCTCACGCGATGAATAAAACTAAGAGAAAGTTTTCTGTGAACTTAGTTAAAAAACGTTTCTACATTGCTGAAGAAGACAGATGGGTAACATTGAAATTATCAACGTCTGCATTAAAAACAATTAATAAAAAAGGTATTACTGCTGTATTGAAAGATGCAAAAGTAAGAGGATTAGTTAAGTAATCGGGACCATAAAAAATAGAATACGATGGCAAAGAAAGGTAACAGAATACAAGTAATCTTAGAATGTACTGAACATAAAGCGTCTGGTTTACCAGGAACTTCAAGATACATCACGACTAAGAATAAGAAGAATACTCCAGATAGATTAGAGATCAAAAAATTTAATCCTATCATGAAGAAAGTAACAGTACACAAAGAAATTAAATAATTAGTAGTCATGGCAAAAAAATCTATAGCAGCTTTAAGAACAGGTTCTAAAAAGTTGACTAAAGCAATTAAAATGGTGAAATCTCCAAAGACAGGTGCTTACACATTCGTAGAAGCTGTTATGGCTCCTGATTTCGTAGACGAATTCTTCGCAAAGAAGTAATTTGACCATTATAAAAATCTTGAAAAAGCCGTCTTTTTAGACGGCTTTTTTTTATTTTATTATATTAATAGAAGTTGTGGATTTATTTTGGAATAAAGTCTACTTAATATTTCTATATTTGTATTAGTTAAAAAAGGTTATTATGAGTTTTTTTAAGAAATTATTTTCTTCTGAGAAGAAGGAAACTCTTGACAAAGGACTAGAGAAGTCTAAGGACTCGTTTTTCTCTAAACTTACCAAAGCAGTTGCTGGGAAAAGTAAAGTAGATGACGATGTACTAGATGATTTAGAAGAAGTACTTGTAAGTTCAGATGTTGGTGTAAATACTACATTGAAAATTATCGATCGTATTGAGGCGCGTGTAGCGCAAGACAAATATGTAGGTACCCAAGAGCTTAATAAGATTTTAAGAGAGGAAATCGCTGGGCTATTATCTGAGACGCAATCAGGGGAGGCAACAGAGTTTGAAATTCCTAAAGATAAAAAGCCATATGTTATAATGGTTGTTGGAGTTAATGGTGCAGGTAAAACTACTACGATAGGGAAATTAGCTTATCAATTTAAGAAAGCTGGTTTAAATGTTGTTTTAGGTGCTGCTGATACATTTAGAGCTGCTGCAATCGATCAACTTCAAGTTTGGGCAGATAGAGTAGGAGTGCCAATTGTCAAGCAACAGATGGGTAGTGATCCTGCTTCTGTAGCTTTTGATACTCTACAATCCGCGGTTACCCAAAATGCCGATGTTGTTATTATAGATACTGCAGGTAGGTTACATAATAAAGTTAATTTAATGAATGAGTTAACCAAGGTAAAGCGTGTAATGCAAAAAGTTATTCACGACGCTCCTCACGATGTAATGTTAGTTTTAGATGGTTCTACAGGGCAAAATGCTTTTGAGCAAGCTAAGCAGTTTACAGCCGCTACAGAAGTAACAAGTTTAGCTGTAACAAAGTTAGATGGTACTGCTAAAGGTGGTGTAGTGATCGGAATATCGGATCAATTTCAAATACCAGTTAAGTATATTGGTGTTGGTGAAGGTATTGAGGATCTTCAAGTTTTTAATAAGGTAGAGTTTGTAGACTCTTTTTTTAAATAATTAAAAGATGAGGTATTTTAAGGTTTTCTTACTACTGAGTTGTGTAGCTTTTTTTGTTAGTTGTTCTTCTTCAATTAGTCCGAAAGAAATACAACTTCTTAATGGTTATTGGGAAATTGCTAAAGTGCAATTGCCCGATGGGACAACTAAGGATTTTACAATTAATGGAAGTATTGATTTTTTTGAGGTTGATCAAGGGGTAGGTAAGCGCTTTAAAGTAATGCCTCAATTCAATGGAGAATATCTAACTAATGAAGTAGCAGAAGATTTTGTTATAGATTATCGTAAGGATGCTACTTGGATTATCTACACTACAGATTACTCTTCTTGGGAGGAGCAATTAATGAAATTGAATGATAAGGAGTTAGTTGTTAAAAACCAAAATGATATTATTTATACCTACAAACGACCAGTTCCTTTTACTTTAAAATAATATACGTGAAGAAATTCAATGCATCTAAAAGACTTCGTGAAAATAATACTATAGGTGATATCCTACAGATTATTATTAAGGAAACACCTTTGCAAAGTGGGTATAACAATGTTAGTATCAAACAAGCATGGGGGGATATTTTAGGTCCAGGTATCAAAAATTATACTTTGGATATCTTGTTAAGAAAGGATGTATTATATGTCGCTCTTTCTTCCCCAATTGTAAGAGAAGAATTAACCTATGGAAAAAGTAAAATCATCGCTCTTTTAAATGAAGAATTAAAAAGTGAGATTGTTAGAGATATTGTCTTTCGTTAAGCAAGAATAAACAAAACAGGCTAGATAAATATTATCTAGCCTGTTTTGTTATAGTGCTAATGTATTGACTGTTGAAAAAATAACTATATTTGATAAATAAAATTAATAAAATATGTTTTCTAAAGCTTGTGAATATGCTATAAGAGCTCTTATTTATATTGCAGAGAATTCCTTGAGTAATAAACGGGTGGGGCTTAAAATGATTGCTGAGCAAATAGATGCTCCAACTGCCTTTACAGGTAAGATCCTACAAAATTTAGCTAGACATGGAATACTAGACTCTGTAAAAGGTGTAGGAGGTGGTTATAGCATCTTGGAAGAAAAAATGAAGCAAACTAAATTAGCCGAGATTGTAAGTATTATAGATGGCGATTCTGTGTTCACAGGTTGTGCACTTGGTTTAAAAGAATGTAATGCTTTAAAACCATGTCCTGTCCATGGTAAATTTAAAAATATTAGAGGAATGTTACGCGATATGTTAGAGACCACTACGCTTTATGAATTGTCTCAAGGACTTTTTTGTGGAGAAACATTTTTAAAACGCTAGCATCTGGTGGAGATTTTTGCCTTTTAGATGGTAAAGTTAGAGTCAATTTGCTTTAAGATAATTTCTTGAAGTAATCTACGGGCTCTTATGAGTTTTACCTTTACATTATTTAGAGGTTGGCCAGTTATAGTGGCAATTTCATTATAGGAAAGTTCTTGAAAAAACCTCAATTCAATTACTTCTTGGTAATGTGGCTTTAAAAGCTTTACATAACTTTTAAAAACAGCTAAATTCTGTTGCTTTATAAGTAGGTCTTCCATATTTGCCGTATCATCTGCAATATTATTATATGCAGGATGATTCTCTGGATTAACCATCAAAACACCATCCTTTTTTCTTTTGCGAACTAGGTCTATATGTACATTTTTAGCAATAGCAATAAGCCAAGTATTAAAGCTAAATTTGTCATCATAGCTTTGAATACTACTAAATGCCTTTGAGAAGGTTTCAATAGTGATGTCTTCTGCATCTGCCTCGTTATTTATACGTTGTAGAATGAAATAGTAAACTTCGCCCCAATAGTGATCAAGTAAGAAGGTAAAAGCGGATTGATCCGATTGCTTAGCTAGTGCTATTTGATTAACTATTGTTTTTTTCAAGTTTCTTTCCAGTTATAAATTGGGTTATGGCCAAATATGATAATATAAAAATATGAATAAATTCTAATAAAGGTAGTACCCAAATCAAATCTTTAGTAGCAAATTTTTTAAAAAGTTGGTAGTCATAGATAAACTTCACTAACATTCTAAGGCCAAAGCCAATCCATAGTACTTCTAGTAGAGGATTAATACTTACAAGGATTATAAAAAGAATATAAAAACTCAAAGGCAAAATTGCGCTAAAACTTCTAACAAGGCGAAATTTAAAGCTAGAAGCTTTCAGTTGTAAACCTTGCATTTTTACCTCTTTAATAAAAGTACTCAGTTTATTATCTTCTTCTTGGTAAACAAAACTACTGGAGTTTATAGCAATAGTGGTGTTTTTACTAGATGCAATTTGCTGTATAAAGGAATACTTTTCTCCAAAAGGGATTTTCATTTGCTGTATAAATCCATTATTGGCGTAAAATAAGTCTTTTAGATATCCTTGATTTAATGTATTACCGTGTAATGGCCCCATTAGCTGAGTACCGGTAAAAAGTTTGCTGAAAGCAAAAGTATTGTGGTAGCGGAATAATTTATTAATAAAAGATCTCTTTTTCTTCACTATGCTAGTATATCCAATTACCACTTGTTTTTTAGGAGTGAAATAATTAGCCATACTACTTAACCAGTTGGTGTTTAGTAATTGTGCAGATGGTTCTGTAAACACTAAATAGTCATGTTTGGCTACTTTTATCCCTAAGGTTAATGCATATTTCTTATTGTTCCAAAAAGCTTCATTATTAACCACATTTACTAGCTTAATTCTTGGATGGGTCTTTTCGAAAGCTTCAAGTATTTCTAAAGAATCATCACAAGAGGCATTGTTTACTAAGATTATTTGATACGTTGGATGATCTTGATTTAGTAAAGTAGGTAAATACTGTGGTAAAATATCTTCTTGGTCTTTAATATAAACTATTAAAGAAACAGGTTTTTGCATTCTGTCTGTTTGCTTTTGGATGTTGTTTTTGCCAAAAGCTAATTTGCTGTAAAATATAAAGTAATTAAAAACCTCTAAAGCAATAATTGCAAGTAAGGCGTATAAAAGGATCGTTGTTAGCATAGGGTGTTTAGTAATCTATGGTGTAGAAAAAAAGTTTAAAAAATATTTACCTCGGGTTGAATGTCTATTTGAAAAAGTTCTCTCACTTTAGCTTGTATTGCTTTAGAAAGCTCCAAGATTTCTTTTCCTGTAGCCTCGCCGTGGTTTACTAGTACAAGAGCTTGTTTTTCATGTACCCCTGCGTCTTTTATTCTAAAGCCTTTAAAGCCTGCTTTCTCAATAAGCCAACCAGCGGGAACCTTTACTTTGCCATCTTGTAATGGATAGTTAGGTATTTGTGGATACTCTTGCACTAACCTTTCGAATTGTTCTTTAGGTAGAATCGGATTCTTAAAGAAACTACCACTATTTCCAATTACTTTAGGATCAGGTAGCTTTTCTTGCCTAATTTGAATAACACTATTACTGATATCCCTTATAGTGGGGTATTGTATATTTTGTGAGTCTAGTTTGGCTTGAATATCTCCATATTGAGTTTTTAATAAATGGTTGTTTTTGGTTAATTTAAAACTAACGCTTGTTATAATGTAACGATCTTTTAATTCATTTTTAAATACACTTTCTCGATAACTAAACTGACAGTCTTGATTGCTAAAAGTAGTAAAACTAATTTTGTCGATATCTAAGGCTTGACAACTGACAATAGTGTCTTTTACCTCCACGCCATATGCACCTATATTTTGTATAGGTGTAGTGCCTACATTACCTGGGATTAAGGATAGGTTTTCAATTCCACCAAAATCATTATCTATAGCCCATAGTACAAACTCATGCCAATTTTCTCCTGCCTGAACCTCTACTATTACATGGTCAGTATCTTGTTGAACAATAGCGATGCCTTTTGTGTTAATTTTAAGAACGAGCTTTTCTATGTCCTGGGTTAAAAGCATGTTACTTCCTCCTCCTAAAATAAAAAGATCCCTGTTGTTGTTTTCTTTTAAAGCCTTTATTAGCTCCTCTTGGGTATTGATAAGGATAAAGTCTTTGGCAAGGGCTTGGATAGCGAAAGTATTATATGGTTGTAAAGAGATGTTTTTTTGCATAACTGTGACTTTGCGTGAAGCAATACTATGGATTAATTATCCGCTATTTTAAATATTTCAAAATCTTGGTGTATACTATTTAATAAGTCTTCTGTTCTTTGTGCATGTGTATCTGAGATAAACATTTGCCCAAAGGTTTTTAAATTAACCAACTCTAGTATTTTGCGAACTCTATTTTCATCTAATTTATCAAAGATATCATCAAATAATAAAATTGGAGCTACACCTTTTTGCTTTTTTATAAACTCAAACTGTGCTAGTTTAAGAGCAATTAAATAGGATTTCTGTTGTCCTTGGGATCCAAATTTCTTAATTGGGTGTTCTTTCAATTTGAAATTTAAATCATCTTTGTGAATACCTACACTTGTATATTGTAAAGCACGGTCTTTTGCTAAGTTCTCGTGGAAAAGTTCTAGCATTGTATTTTGATGTAGTTGAGAGTCATACTCTAAGACAACTTCATCTTGTAAACCTGTTATTAGGTAATGATAGTGATTAAATATAGGAACAAATTGTTCAATGAATGAAGAACGTTTTTGATAAATAGGTAAGGCTATTTCCTGTATTTGCTCATTGTAAACCTCAAGGGTTGCTTGATCAAAATAATGGTGTAAAGCAAAATTCTTTAAAAGTGCATTTCGCTGAGTAATTAATTTTTGATACTGTATAATTAATTGCAAATAGCCTGGGTCCATTTGAGAAATAACACTATCTAAAAACTTTCTTCTTGTTTCACTTCCTTCTGTGATTAAATCTCTATCAGATGGGGATATAATAACCAGTGGGATTAATCCAAAATGATCGGATAATCTATCGTAATTTTTCCCATTTCTTTTTATTATTTTTTTTTGGCCTTTTTTTAGACTACATACGATTTGTTCTGCTTGGTCTTTTATGTCAAAAGTACCGTCAATAACAAAGAAATCGCTCTGATGATTAATGTTTTGGACAGCCACAGGGTTAAAGTAGCTCTTTCCATAGGCCATGTAATAAATGGCATCTAATATATTGGTTTTACCTACGCCATTTAAGCCTACAAAACAGTTTATTTTTTGATTAAATTCAAAAGATTTGTCTGTTATGTTTTTGAAATTCAGGATGTTTAAATTTTTTAAATACACAGGATATTCAAGTATTATATGTTTCAAAGTAGCACTTTGCTCAAATTCGCTGCAAATTATCAAAAATATAGATAGAAAGCACTTTTATATTACAATAAAAATCCTATTTTTGCGTATATTAAACTTTTGAAAACATGGCAACTTATAATAAAAGAGGTTACAAAGCCCCTAAACCTTCCACGCAGAATGAAGATGGAGAATTTGATCAATTCGCAAACGTAGATGCATCTAACAGTACAACAGCTGAGGTGTTTGATTCTTTAGATGAGGGAGCCAATAAGATGGAAAATTGGGTGTCTCGTAATTCTAAAGCTATTTTTGGAATTGTTGGAGCCGTTGCATTAATTACATTAGGATATGCTGGATACGGAAAGTTTATCGTAGAGCCTAAAAATAATGATGCTGCAAATGAAATGTTTCAAGCACAAGCTTACTATAATAACGCAGTTCAAAGTACTACAGATAAAGACAATTTATACCAATTAGCTCTTGAAGGAGGAGAAGGTAAATTAGGGTTCTTAGGGATAATTAGAGATTATAGTGGAACCAATTCAGCTAACTTAGCTCATTATTATGCTGGGACAGCTTACTTAAACCAAAGAGAGTATACTAAGGCTATTGAGCACTTAGAGAAATTTAGCACAAACGATGCAGTTGTTGGAGCTTTAGCTCTTGGAGCAATCGGAGACGCTTTCTCTGAATTAGGGCAAAAGAAAGAAGCTTTAGAATATTACAATAAAGCGATTAAGCATGGGAAAAATGACTTAACGTCTCCACGCTTTTTATACAAAGGAGGAGTTGTAGCTTTAGAATTAGGAAAAAGACAAGAAGCATTAACAATGTTTAATGATATTAAAAATAATTACCAAGGATCAATAGAGGCAAGTTCTATTGATGGTTTAATTGGATTAGCACAATAAGACATGGCTACAGAAAATAAAAATCTTTCTCAATACGATAAAAATACTCTACCTAATGCAAAAGAGTTTAAGGTTGGTATCGTAGTATCTGAGTGGAATGATAATGTAACTAATGGTTTATATCAAGGAGCAAAAGATGCATTATTAGATTGCGGAGCTCTAGAGCAAAATATAATTCGTTGGGATGTACCAGGAAGTTTTGAGTTAGTTTACGGAGCCCGTAAAATGATTGAAACTTATGAGGATTTAGATGCAGTAATTGTGATAGGTTGTGTTATTAAAGGGGAAACAATGCATTTTGACTTTGTTTGTACTGGAGTAACACACGGTATCAAAGATCTAAATTTAATGGCTGATATTCCTGTGATTTTCTGTGTTCTTACTGATAATAATATGCAACAATCTATTGATAGAAGTGGAGGAGCATTTGGTAATAAAGGAACAGAAGCAGCTGTTGCAGCTTTAAAAATGATTGAGTTAAATAATAAATATTAAGCTTTTAAAATTAAAAGCCTTCTACCTGCAAGCATCAAGTGTTTGCAGGTTTTTTTATTTAATGATAATTTACAAATACTATAATAGTTTAAGGACTATTATTTAAGTAAATTTGTAGCTCTAAGCAAAGTGCTGAGTTTTTATTTATTCATAAATCTACCTATTCTTAAAATAAATAGATGTCAAATATAATTCGCTTACTACCGGATCACGTAGCAAATCAAATCGCAGCAGGAGAAGTTGTTCAAAGACCCGCTTCTGTTGTAAAAGAGCTTATTGAAAATTCAGTAGATGCTGGTGCTACAGAGATCAAATTGGTACTAAAGGAAGCCGGTAAGACCTTGATTCAAGTTATTGATAATGGTAAGGGTATGGGCGAGCAGGATGCTTTACTTTCTTTTGAAAGGCATGCTACTTCTAAGATTTCTAAAGCAGAGGATTTATTTGCTCTGCATACTAAGGGGTTTAGAGGAGAAGCTTTAGCTTCTATTGCAGCTATTGCTCATGTAGAGTTAAAAACTCGTCAAGAGGCTAATTCCTTAGGGACGCATATTGTTATTGAAGGAGGGAAATTAGTCCGTCAAGAGCCAGTTGTAAGTCCAGTAGGAACCTCCTTTTCTGTAAAAAATTTATTTTTTAATATCCCAGCTCGAAGAAACTTCCTTAAAAGTGTAAACGTTGAGTTTAGAAATATAGTAGATGAGTTCGAGAGAATTGCTTTAGTACACAATGAGGTTCAATTTATTTTGATCCACAATGGCAATGAAGTATTTAATTTACCAAGTAGTAATTTAAGACAAAGAATTGTTGCCATTTTTGGCTCTAGAACTAATGAAAAATTAGTACCTATAGCAGAAACAACTGATATTGTAACTATAGAGGGCTTTGTGGGAAAGCCTGAATATGCAAAAAAAAATAGGGGAGAACAATTCTTTTTTGTAAACGATCGCTATGTGAAAAGTGGTTATTTACATCATGCAGTACTTGCAGCTTATGAAGGTTTATTAAAAGAAGGTACACACCCTACTTATTTTATTTATTTACAAGTTCCTACCGATAGTATTGATATTAATATTCATCCAACTAAAACGGAAGTTAAGTTCGATGATGAGCAAGCCTTATATAGTATTTTAAGATCTACTATCAAGCATAGTATGGGGCAATTTAATGTAGCACCTGTGTTGGACTTTCAACGCGATGCCTCTTTAGATACACCTTACGATTATCAAGGAACCCATGCAGCTACCCCTACTATAGAGGTAGACCGCAACTTCAATCCCTTTACAAGGGAAGAGAATTTACAAGAAGATAAATTTGAATATAATCCTTTTGAAAATCCCTTTGGTAATGCAGATTTAATAGAATCTAAATTAACGGATTTATCTATTGACTCTAGTGATTTAGAGCAAGAATCTCCCTCTATGGCTTCGGATCTAACTTTCGAGTCTAAAGGAAATACGGCTGATTTCACTTTGGAGTCTTCTGAATCACAACAAGGGGTAACCTATGAATCTAAAAGTAACCAAGAAGATTATTCTTTTGAGACAGATCAAAAGGATAGTCTAACTTTTGAGTCTAAAGGTAATCAAAGTGATTTCAACCCTTTTGAAACTAGTGAAGAGGATCAATACACTTCGGGGTTCACTCAACAAAGAGATACTCCTTTTTTAGATTCTAAAGTAAACGCCAAGTCTAGCTTTGCAAAGAGTAAGTTCAATAATTCTAAAGTAGAAAATGAGCGTATTTCTTCTAAGAGTAATCAAAAAAACTGGTCTAGTTTATATGAGGGCCTTAAGCAAGATTCTAGTCATTTAGATATTTCCAATTTGGTTTTGGAGCAACAAACTCCTTCTGCCGATCTTTTTGGAGGTTACCAAAATGAGATGAGTACTTCTAGAACGTTTCAAATCAATAGAAAATATATTGTTAGTCCGATAAAATCTGGACTTGTTGTAATTGACCAAGGAAGAGCTCACCAAAGAATTTTATACGAAAACTTTTTAGAGAGTATAAAAAATCACTCTGGTGCGTCTCAGCAATTGTTATTTCCATTAACTTTATACTATGCTCCTTATGAGATGGAGGTATTAAGAGAAATAAGGGAATTACTACAACAAACAGGATTTGGATTTGAACAAATGGCGGAGGAATTCGTAGTTATATCTGGTTTACCTGTGCATATTTCAGAGAGTGAAGCTTCCATTGTTTTAGAGGATTTAATCGGTGACTTTAGAAGTGGACATCCTGGAGTTAATTATAGCCAAAGTGAGCGTATTGCTAAGTCTTTGGCCCATAGTTTATCGGTAAAAACAGGTACAACCTTGAGTTGTGAAGAACAAGAGAATATTGTAAATCGCTTGTTTGCTTGTAATGAACCAAATGTATCACCATTTATGAAACCTACTTTTGTAACTATGAAAGTAGAAGATATAGAGAAAAAATTTACGTTATAATGAGAATTTCAGAAACTGTAAAACATTTAATTATACTGAACATTATTTTGTTCGGTGCTGGTTTTTTTGTGGAAGCTTTACAGCAATTATTTGCTATGTACTTTTTTCAAAGTAGTGCATTCTACCCTTGGCAACCCTTAACTCATATGTTCATGCATGGGGGCTTTATGCATATTTTCTTTAATATGTTTGCTTTATACTCCTTTGGTAGAACCCTTGAGAGTATTTGGGGAGCCAAAAGATTTTTGATTTTTTATATTGCCTGTGGATTAGGGGCAGCCTTAATGCATCAAGGTGTAAATTACTACTCGATTATGAGTGTTTATAACAAAGTAGAACACCTAGGAGTAGATAAGGAATATTTTTATCAGATAATTACAGCAGAAGCAGGTTCTTATAGTTATCCTACTGCTTGGTTAGAATTTATTAGTGCACAGGATTTAACTAATGCTGTAGTAGCTTATAATGTACCTGTTGTTGGTGCCTCTGGTGCTATATATGGACTTTTGGTAGCCTTTGCTTTTATGTTTCCTCGTGCTGAATTAATGATGATGTTTGTACCGATTCCTATCAAGGCAATGTACTTTGTGCCAGGTATCTTATTAATTGACTTATATGGTGGTATGACTGGTGGCTTCAGCCTTTTTGGAGGAGGAAGTGGAATAGCGCATTTTGCTCATATAGGAGGTGCTATTACGGGATTTCTTTTAATGTATTATTGGAAGAAAACTCAGTTTAATCCTTATCGTTGGAATTAAGTATGGCAAAAATATGGAAGAACTTTCGTCAAAATTATCCTTTAAGTAGCCCAATTGAGCGACTTATGTATTGGATAATAGGAGTATCTGTTATATTCTTTTTACTAAAAGTTATCTCGATTAGCTTTTACTCCAATGCTTTGTTTTGGGTAGGTCTATCTAGTAATGCTACGGAATTACTTTATAAGCCTTTTACCTTAGTAACTTATAGTTTTGTTCATGCCGGGCCTATACATCTACTATTTAATATTGTTGTACTTTATTTTGTAAGCCAACTCTTTTCTACTTATTTTTCGGCAAAAGAGTTTGTTACATGTTACTTTTTAGGTGCTTTTTTAGGTGGGGTATTCTTTGTAATAGGGTCTTTTGTCTTACCTGTAAGTACTTTGTTAGTAGGTGCCTCGGCTGCTATTATTTGTCCATTAATGGCTCTTGTTTTTTACAATCCCAAAATGGAAATTCGTTTGATGTTAGTAGGAGTTGTTAAGATTTGGTATATCGCTGCTTTTATTATTATCTTAGATATCGTACAACTAAGTGGAAGTAATGTAGGAGGACATTTAGCGCATTTAGGAGGGGCTTGCATGGGTTTTTTATATATTAAGTATATAAGAAATACTCCCGTTTTTTCTAATTTACAGGCTAAAGTGTCTTCTGTTTTTACAAATAATAACAAAGGAAATTTAAAAAAGGTATATAGAAATACCAAAAGTAAAACTTTTGACAAAGCTCCAAGTGCTAGCAATCAAGCTAAAATTGATTCTATACTAGAGAAAATAAGTAAAAGCGGTTATGAGAGCTTAACTAAGGAGGAAAAAAGTTTTTTGTTTACTAGTGGAAAAAGATAATTTATGAAGAATCTATCTTGGTTTAATAAAGGCATTTTTTTGTTGAATATAGTATTAGCTATATTGACAATTATAGGCTATTTTTTACCGTTTTTAGCTCCAAAGATTTTTCCGCTTTTATCGGTATTTTCTTTGTTGCTGCCAAGTCTGCTTATCGTTAATGTGGTTTTTCTTATCTATTGGCTTTTTTTGGTCAAAAAACAAATTTGGCTTTCTATTTTTATTCTGCTTTTAGGCTTTACTTTTATTAATAAATTTTATCGTTTTTCAGGAGTTAATTTACCTCAAGAAAAAACGGACTTTACCTTGATGAGTTATAACGTAAGACTTTTTAACTTATTCAAATGGATAGATGACCCAAAGGTTAGTCAAAACATTAAAGAGTTTGTTGATGTACAAGATCCTGATGTATTAGCTTTACAGGAATATTCTAAAAACACAAAGATTAAGTTTAAGCAATATCCTTATAGCTATATTGTTTCTCACGGAAATAAAATAAAGACTGGACAGGCCATTTTCTCTAAGTTTAGAATTGTTGATAAAGGGGAAATTAATTTACCAAATTCCAATAACAATGTCATTTTTGCAGATATTGTAATCCAAAGAGATACCATTCGTATTTATAGTATCCATTTACAATCGATAAGCATTAGTCCAGATATCCATGAAAGTGTGGATGAAATGGACTCTAAACGTATTATAAAAAGGATTTCAAAAGCTTTCTCTGAACAACAATTGCAGTCGGAACTTATTCGTTCGCATATGAAGGACGCTAACCATCGCAAAATTATTTGTGGAGATATGAATAATAGTGCTTTCTCCTATGTTTATCGAAATGTAAGAGGAGACTTAGATGATGCTTTTGTTAAAGCCGGACAAGGTTTTGGAAAAACCTATGATTTTAATCTTTTTCCAATGCGAATAGATTATATTTTTGTAGATCCTTTAATTGAAGTCAAGTCGTTTAAAACATTTGATTCCTTTGTAAATTCTGACCACTTCCCTCTAATGAGTAGATTACACTTGAAATCGGAAAGCAAATGATTTCGATGAGGTGATAGAAAATAAAAATCCCTTCTAACAGTAGACATGCCCCAAAAAGTTAGACACTTTTTGGGGCATTTTTTATGAGTAAAAAACAGATATATAATTATGAATTTAAGTTGCGTTTAGTAACTATAATTTCAAATGGGGAGAATAGTATAAAAGGG